>CAZTIH010000006.1:22916-40242 GCA_964613675.1 uncultured Candidatus Competibacteraceae bacterium | reverse complement strand
AGGTCCCCGCATTAAGATCGTGTTGAGGTTGGCATTCACATTTACCGACAGTTGGTTATTTCCATAAGTATTGATGAGGAATGCTGCTAATTGATCCGCACTGACATGGCGAACGGGCACAATCTGGAAAATGGGACGATTACCGACGGGCACTTCGGGCAACGCAGATCCCGTCACGATGAGGGGAAGTTCGGTGGTCTGGCGCGAGGTACGGGGGAAGATTCGCAACACATCGCCTCGCGGCTCAATCCCGACGCCGTAATCCTGTAACACCTGTTCCGCTACCTCGTACAAATCGGCGGGCGTCATGGGTTCGGTGACGCGCAAAGTGACTAAATCGCGTTGATTGGCCAGGGCAGGATCTACCTGAAAGTTCAGTCGCAACACATTCCCAAAAACCTCATTCGCGAAGCTAGGTAAGGGCAATCCCTCAAAATTGACCGTCACCTTGGGGCCACTCAGCGATGGGCGTGCGTCATCGAGATCCTGTCCTATGACACGGGTTCGCTCTTCGGGAAGCGGGGGCGTTGGCGTGGGGGAAAATGTCGTCGCACGCGGAGGAAGCGCCGTGACCTCGGGTAAAGGGGGGTCTAACGGGGGGGATAAAGGTTCGCGCAACGGCGACGGAAAGGTGGGGCGTTCGTCGTTCACGGGGGGCGTTTGTTGACAGCCTAAGAGTCCCATGACGGCGATTACGCCCAATAGGCCAACGCGGTGAGTTACATCATTCATTCGTTTAAGTTCTATTGATGCGCAAATAAGTGAAGTCGCTGCACATCGTCTTCGTTTTCCACGCGAATCTCCATGAAATTAGCGCGAATGTCCGTAATCCGTTCTCCATTAGGCAGGGGCTCATTGACGGCTAGGCGTTTGATTTGGTTCTCAATTTCGATGAGGGCGAAAAAACGGTTACCAACACTGACCGTTCCCCGAAATTGCCACGCCGTCTGTTGAGGCACGACGGGCGTTCCCAAAGGCGTGACGGAGTTTATCTCCAAGGTCGCGGCCTGTTCTCCCCAAATGCCCATCATCGGCAACGCCCCCGCCGCTAAACGAATCATTTCGGGATCGGGCACAGCAGGGAGGACGAGAGGTGTCGAGGGCGTGGGCAACAGCGGGGGAAGCGTAGGCGGTGTAGAAATCAACCCGCCCAGCACAGTCACGCCCAGCGTCCCCAAGGGGAAAGCAAATCGCAATGGAAACATGGGTGTCGGCGTTACACGTCAAAATAATCGGGACGCCATTCTAGCGTTCCAATGATCGTTTGCAGATGACAATTACTCGACGGCGAGTAAAACCTGATTGGCCTTGAAAATCACCGTCACTTCTTCGCCGACGGCAAGGCCAAGTTTTTCGACGCTCACTTTGGTGATCTGGACGACTAGCGGTGTGGTGTCGATGTGCAGCGTGAGATTGCCGTTGACCGGCCCCAGGTTCATCGCGGAAATCGTGCCTTTTAAGGCATTCTGCGCACTCACTTTTGCGTCGCCGACCATGATTAACGGCGTTGTGGCCTTAATCAACGCACATACCCGTTTTCCGACTTCGAGACCCAATGCGGTTGCACCTTCGCAGGTGACAATCGCAGAAAGCGAGATTCCGCCGTCAGTTTTAATGTGAACTTCTGTATTTACTGCACCAGTGCTAAGGGATTCTACGGTTCCCCAAAGTTGATTACGGGCGCTGATTTGCATGGTTACGGACTCCGAAAAACGAGGTTCTATTAGGCTTTACTCGGTGGTTTGAACCATGAGAGCAAGGGATCTTGTATTTTTTTCATTACAAAAGTTCCAAAACCCTACCGCATTGCAGCGGGAACCCAAGCAAATAAGGCGCTATCTCCTCTTCTATCAATAAAATTTCCCCTAAACACAAAGGGGATGAACCAGAGGAGTAACCACCATGATTTCCTACGAAGATTGCGCGGGACTAAGCGGTCTCGACACCACGACGATCGACACGCTGGCCCAATTTGATCATCTCCCGGCCATGGTCGCCCTTGAAAAAGGGGCGTTTATCGTGAGCCAACCCGATGGCCTGCGGGCATTGCGGCAGCATTTTCAACAGCAACTGCGCAAAGCCGAAATTAACTGCCGCGCCAAACACGCCGCTCAATTGCGTCGCGCATTGACGAGTTGTTCACCTTCCATCGAAGTCTTACAGCGTTAGGTTAACTCACGCCCTATTTGCACATTTCAGTCTCTCCGCAGGCAAGATCGACTGTAGTACTCCATTTCCGAGCCGCCACACCGATTTGCCATGTCTCACGATCCTATTGCTGTCGTCGGTCTCAGCGCCCTGTTTGCCGACGCGCCCGACATTACCGCCTTTTGGCAAAATCTCCTGACACAACATTGTGCCCTCCACGATCCCCTCCCCGAGTGGGGCGGTTCGTGGCTGGACGACTGGCAAGGCCCCCACGACATCGGTCGGCTGTACACCCGTCGAGGCGGTTTTTTACGGGAGCTATCGCGGTTTGATTCCGCAAAATTTGGGGTGATGCCCACGGCGGTGGACGGTGCCGAACCCGATCATTTTCACGCGCTGCAACTGGTTCACGACGCCCTCGTCGATGCCGATTTACTCGATGTGTCCCACGAAAATACGGGGCTTATCATCGGTCATGGCATTCACTTTCACCGTGCCAACGCAACCGGGGCCGCGCATGGTTGGTTTGCGCCCCTCATCGCTCAATCGTTAACCGCCAATGCCCGTGACGCCCGATCTCTCGAAGCCCAAATTCGTGCCCAATTACCGCCGTTGACCGCCGACACGCTCCCCGGTCTCGTACCCAACGTAATGAGTGGTCGGATTGCCAATCGCTTTGATTTTCGCGGCCCGAACTATTTGATCGACGGGGCCTGTGCTTCGAGTCTGCTGGCCGTCGCCCACGCGATGGACGAGCTTCGTTTACGACGCGCCGATCTGATGCTGGCAGGGGGGGTGAATACGACGACCAGTCCTTTGGTGTACGCCGTGTTTTGTGCGTTGGGGGCGCTCTCCCGACGCGGCACCGTCACCCCCTTCCATCAACAGGCCGACGGGACATTGTTAGGAGAAGGCGGCGGCTTTGTGGTGTTACAGCGTTTGGACGACGCAAAGGCCCAAAATCGCCGCATTTACGCCGTGATTCGCGAGATTGGGCAGGCGTCAGATGGTAGGGGAAAAGGCGTGATGGCCCCGAATGTGGTCGGCGAAACACTCGCGATGCAGCGGGCGTACCGTCAAAGCGGGGTCGATCCCACGACGGTCGGTTTGCTCGAAGCCCACGGAACAGGAATTGACCTCGGAGACCGTACCGAATTACAGGCGATTTGCGAGGTGTTTGGGGCACGCCCACGCCTTCCCACCCTGGCCTTGGGGGCCGTCAAAGCAAATATCGGGCATTGCATTCCAGCAGCGGGCATTGCGGGCCTGATCAAAACGGTTTTGGCATTGCACCACCGCGTGTTGCCCCCAACGCCTTGTGCGCATCCCCGTGAGGATTGGCCCCCCGACGCGCCGATGTACCTCAACACCACGCTTCGCCCGTGGATTCAGGGACGTTATCCGCGACGAGCGGGGGTGAATGCGTTTGGATTTGGCGGAATCAACACCCATGCGCTCCTTGAAGAATGGCGTGACGGAGATTTTGTCCCGGCGGTGCGGTTGCCGACTTTGCCAATTCTCATCGCCGCCAGTGCATCGACCGTTGACGAATTGCAAACACTACTGACGGCCTTACCGATGGATCGTCACAAAAGCGCATATCAAGCAGCGCACTTGAGCACGGTGGGAACGATGCGCTTTGCGGTGGTCGCAAGCGACGATGCCGATTGGCAACACAAACGGCGTCAATTACACACCGCCCTCAGCGCACAACGCCCCTTAGCAACCCGCGATGGACTCTTTTTGGGATTTGCGTTGCGGGACGACCCTTTGGTGGTGTTATTTCCCGGCGAAATGGCCCAATATCCCAATTTATTCAATGAGTTACTGTTGACGCTTCCCCCGTTGCGCACGCCCTTTGACGAACTAGATCGTCGGTTTGCCGAACGGGATTTCCCGCCCAACGCCGTGCTGTTCCCGCCTCCTCACCTTTCGTCCGACCGCAAAGCGCATCTTGAAGCGGCATTACAGGGCATGGATTACGGGTCGGAAGCGGTGTTAGCGGCCAATGTGGGCCTCTTTAATCACTTGCAAACCTTGGGATTACGGCCAAATGCGTTTGCGGGTCACAGCACGGGGGAAAATGCCGCATTGATTGCGAGTGGTGCGGTGCAGTTTGCGGATGACAACGCGCTTGGCGAACTCATTGCCGCAATGAACGGCGCGTTTACGGCAACGGTGGCGACAACTGGGAAAACGACGGGGTTTATGGCGGTGGGCGCAACGGATTCCGAAACGATTACCGCGCTTCTAGCCACCCACCCAGCGTTGTTTATGGCGATGGACAACAGTCCAAATCAACGGATTGTGGGCGGCCCCCTCACGACGTTGACAGCAGCCACGGCTTGGTTGTCGCAACGGGGTGCGATCTGCCAACCCCTGCCGTTGCACGGCCCCTATCACCATGCGGCCATGACGCCATTTGTCACGGCATTAACCCCCCTGTTTGCGCAACTCTCGTGGCAATCGCCAAGGGCACCGCTGTACTCGTGCCAGAGTGCGACCCCGTTCCCCACGGTACCTGCCGAAATGGCGTCACAGGCCCTGAAGCAGTACACCCACCCGGTGCAATTTCGCGCATTAATTCAACGACTTTACGCGGACGGGATACGCCTATTTGTGGAAATCGGCCCCTCGGCAACCCTGACGGCGTTGGTGCGCGACAACCTTCGCGGTCAACCTCATCAGGCGTTGGCGGTAGATGACCGACGGCGGGGGAGCGCGTGGGGGATGGCCAACGCGGTGGGACAACTCTTTGTGTGGGGAAAATTGCCCTTACCTGAACCACTCTCGCCGTTATCATCAAATCGCTCGATTTCGCCTTACTTACCCACTTATTTACCGACTTTAACGGTTTATCCCCCTAAACCACCAGTTTCCGCACCCACGCTACCGTCCCCTACAGAACTGCCGATTTCGCCCAATACCGCCCGTGACGCGGCATTGACGACGCATTTTGCGTTGATGCAGGATTTTTTACGCCAACAAGCGGTGATTCACGATCATTACTTCAAAACGCGGAAGCGATGACGACGCATTACTGCCTTGCACCGCATCTAAAGTTGACGGTTCATGCCGATGGAAGCGGCGAAATTGACGGCCAAATGCTGGATTCACAGGAGATTTTCTTACTTCAACATTTGGATAACGATTTCCCTACCGTCGCTTCACGCTTTGCAGAACGATTTCAATTAACGCTAACAAAGGCGAATTTCGCGGCGTGCATGGAAGAATTTGCGGCCAATCACTGGGTCATTCCCCGTCCACCGCCGACGCCCCGATGGTTAATTTTGTTGACGGCTTATCGTCGTCCTCTGTACGGCCTACGGAAAATTTTATGGGGACTGGTGCCCTTGGTGGGGTACGGATTTTGGCAACATCGCGACCGTTTTTGGTTAGAAATCAGTGAATTAGACCTAGCCATGCTCCTGTGGTTAAAGCTGGTGGTGGCGGTGGTTACGGTCAATCTCGGTACACAACTTTTGCGGGCGATCATTGCGACACAACATCAGCTCCCCGTTGAACCATTGAGTTGGCGACGGCTGTGGGGGGTGCTGCCGCGACTGCGTTTTGGAATCGACATGACCTTGCCCCCAGTGGCGGTGCAGCAGGCAGTTATCGCAGCGGGATTGCGGGCAAAATTGTGGTTATTTTGCGCGACGGGACTTGTGTGGCTGGCATGGCAACCGACCGGACACGAATTGGGCCATTTGGCCTTAATCGTGAGCCAATTGGCATTAGGCGCGTGGGCGTTCACGGCGAATCCGCTGTGGCCGGGGGACGGTTATCGTTACCTTGCGTTGCGCCTCAATCAACCCAAGTTGCAACCCCGAGCGTGGTATGCCCTCAGCCAATTGGCCCGTGGTCAACATCCCCACAACATGACCGCCGACACCCTGACTTATGGACTACTGAGCGTGATTTTTCTACCGCTGGTGGTCGGCGCCGTGCTGCTTCACCTGTTCGCGGAACTGCGCGACTGGGGCCGAGGTGTGGGCGTTGTCCTGTTTATCGTTTTAGCCCTCATCGTTTTGGATTTTCTACGACGTCGTTTTGCCAAGCGTTTGGCGTTGCCGACTCGCGCTGCTTCTACGGGACAAAATTTTAACATGTGGCGTTGGGGGACGTGGTTAGGGCTTTTGTTGATGGTGGGTCAACTGCCCTATCCTGCCCGCGTGACGGGGCCAGTCACCCTGCTCCCCCACCGAGAAACACAAATTCGTTCTGTAATCAATGGGTTAATCGCAGAAGTAAAGGTCGATGAAGGGGAATGGATTACGGCACAAACGGTGCTGTTGCGCCTCGATGACCGCGAAATTCGTCAACAAATCGCCCTCAATCGCGAACTCCAACGTCAGGCAACGGCGAATGTGGCGTTACTGGACAGTGGCACGACGGCGGCGGAACGGTCATTGGCACAAGCGCAACTCGTGGCCGCGCAACGACGGGCGTTTCACAGTGGGCAGCGACGGGATTTGTTACGGGATGGGGTGCGACAGGGGAGCGTGTCGCCCCTAGAGTGGGCGCGGGTGCAGGCGGAGGCGGATTTGGACGAGCAGGCCGTGGCGGTGGCGATGGAACAGCGCAA
Source organism: uncultured Candidatus Competibacteraceae bacterium (assembly GCA_964613675.1). Classification (GTDB taxonomy): domain Bacteria; phylum Pseudomonadota; class Gammaproteobacteria; order Competibacterales; family Competibacteraceae; genus DAIUCA01. The sequence continues at coordinate 33,506 of CAZTIH010000006.1, read as the reverse complement.
TGTGGTGAATCAGCGCCCCCGTGCCGAGGATCGCGAACCGCTGTTAGCTGAACAGGCTCGGCGACGGGTCGAGGGCGATTTTTTGAGAGAACAGCAGGGATTGTTAACGCTAACAGCCCCTCACGACGGTCAGATTTTGACGGCGCGACCAGAGCAACTCGTGGGACAGGCAGTGGCAGCGGGTCAGTCACTTTTGTTGGTGGCAGATACACGCACGCTGCACGCCATCACGCAGGTCATGGAAACGGATATTGCACAGGTTAATATCGGACAACGGGCCATAATACGGCTTTGGACTTTGCCTACACGGGATTTTATCGGCACGGTGACCGCGTTAGGGACGACGGTTGAGCGAGACGAACGAGGACGCGGTTTTGTGCGCGTGACGGTGGCTCTCGCCAATGACGACCTACAGTTGCGACGCGATTTACAGGGATACGCCAAAATTGCGGTGGACGAACAACCCGTGTGGCGGGCGTTCTTGCGGACATTCGTGCGATTTATGTGGGTAGAGATGTGGGCGTGGTGGCCGTAAAAAAACGGGGACACGCATCTGCGTATCCCCGTCTCTCATTTACCTAATTATTTAAGGTGTCGTTATTCCACGTCGGAAGAAACCGGGCGACGCGAACCAAACTCCCGACGCGGCCGATTAGCTGCGTGTGCAGGCCGTTCGCCGTGAGAATCGAAGCGGGGTCGAAATTCGCCGCGTCCATGACCATTTGCCTCAAAGCGATTGCCGTTACCATCATTGCGTGGCCCGTAACGCCGTTCACCGTTACTGCTACGGCTGTCCGTTCGGGATTCGCCAGATCCTTCGCTCCGAAAACCGCCGCCGCTTCCGTAACGACGACCGTCATTGCGGCCCCCTTGCCCCTGACGACGCGGCCCTGAAGCACGCATGAGTTCGGGCTTGAATCGAGCGGCTAACCCTTCGATTTCCGTCACGGAAACCTTGCCCCCGATGAACTGTTCAATGCGGCGGAACAGCGCGATGTCCTGACGTCCCACAAATGAGACGGCGATGCCTTTAGCACCAGCTCGGCCCGTTCGACCAATGCGGTGAACGTAATCTTCGGCCACGCGAGGCAAATCGAAGTTGAACACATGACTAATGGCCGCCACGTCGATTCCTCGGGCCGCGACATCCGTTGCCACCAAAATCTGGCAATTCCCACGTCGGAGCTTATCGAGCGTGCGGGTGCGTTGACGCTGATTCAGATCCCCGTGAAGGGCTTCGCAGGTGAGTCCATGGGCGTCGAGTTCATCGGCCAATTCGTCTGCCGAACGCTTGGTGGCAGTGAATACAATGCCTTGCGTCATGGCATCTTGGGTTAGTAAGTGCTTGATCAACCGACGTTTATGGTCGATGTCGTCGATGTAAATCACTTGTTGTTCGATGGCATCGCGATTCACGCTGAGCTCGGTTAAATCGACAAGCTGGGCATCATGTTGCAACTGGGATGACAACGTCTGCACGCTACGGCTCAAGGTGGCCGTAAAACACACGGTCTGACGGGCGTCGGGAAGCTGCTGCGCAATGGACAGGACATCTTCCGCAAACCCCATATCCAACATGCGATCCGCTTCGTCGAGCACGAGCATGGACAGTCGCCGAAAATCGACCCGCCCCTGTTGCATCTGATCCATCAGACGTCCTGGCGTCGCAACCAGAATCTCAAAGGGGGTGGACAACGCGCGATTTTGTTGAAAATACGATTCCCCCCCCGTGATACAAACGATTTTGCAGCGCTTAACTTCTTTAGCCAGCGAAATCGCAACTCGCGTGATCTGTTGAGCCAATTCGCGGGTCGGTGTCAGAATTAAGATGCGCGGCCCCGAACCCTTAATTGGGCTGGGCTGCAACAGTTGTGTGAGGGCGGGTAACAAAAATGCGGCGGTTTTGCCGGTACCTGTCGGGGCAGCAGCGATCAAATCTTGACCCGCTAACATCAGCGGAATCGTTTGAGCTTGGACGGGCGTCGGCGTGGTGAGTTGTTGGCGTTCGAGGGCAACGAGCAGCGGCTCCGGCAGGTTGAGCGCGGCAAAATGGTCGGTCATACAAGGCTCCTAATAGAAGTGAGGAAGGGCCGTCTCGGCAGAAAGAAGAGGCGTAAAACATCGACGCCAGCAAAAGATTGCGGAGAAGCCATTCGCTCACTCAAAAGAGCCACGGCTAACGGTCACGCAACAGATCACGCCAGAGATCGATGAAATCGAGACAGACGCGCATAATGGCATGGTTTATGCGGATCTCAAGTTCTTTTTTCGGGAACTTATCAGAATGCGCTTGCTTCACACCGCCGATTGGCATTTAGGCCACCAGCTCCACGGAATGGATCGCGAAGTCGAACACTCCACTTTTCTGGCTTGGTTTCTCAATAAAATCAATGAATTACAGCCAAATGTCGTATTGCTGAGTGGCGATATTTTCGACCAAGTGAATCCTTCAATTGCTGCGATTTTTCAATTTCACGCTTTTTTGGGGCAGTTGCAGCAACAAGGTAACGACCTCAATTTTATCGCCATTGCAGGCAATCACGATTCGGCAAGTCGATTGGCGTCGTCTCAACCGCTGCTCGAATCGCCCCGTTTTCATCTCATCGGACCGATTCCGCGCAAACAGGGGACGATGGATTATCAGAAGTTAGTCATTCCGCTATATCAGGGTGAACAGATCATCGGACGTTGTTTGGCTGCCCCGTTTCTGAGGTTGGCCGACATCGCGTTATCAGAATATGAGGGCGACTATCCTCAGGGGGTAGCGGCGTTTTATCAGAATCTCTACACAACGGCGCGTAGCCAGGGAAATGAGCCGTTGATTGCGATGGGACATGGGTTTTTTCAGGGGGGAGAAAGTAGTCCTTTATCTGAACGCACGCTATTTATTGGAGGTGCGGATGCACTTTCTACCGAGATGTTTCCTTCAGACATTGCCTATGTAGCTCTGGGGCATCTCCATCGTCCACAAGCCGTTCAGAAACCGACGATTCGCTACGCGGGAAGCCCGATTCCGCTGTCTTTTAGCGAAATTGATTATCCACATCAGATTCTGCAAATTGATCTATTGCTCGATGGGAAAAGTACCCTCACACCTCATCTGATCCCACGTCGACGTCAACTATTGCGCATTCCGAATTCCCCAAAACCTCTGGATGAAGTGCTGAAGGAATTAAGCCATTTACCCAATTTCCATCACGAAGCCCTACCACCTTTATTGGCCGTACAGGTCATTTTAACGGGGCCTGAAGGCGATCTTAAACCCCAAATCGAACGCATAATTCAGTCTAAGAACCTCGTTTTAGCGGACATTCTGCGGCGCTATCCAGAACTCCCCACTGACCGAGGAAATTTCAGCAAAACGCTCAATGAACTGACGCCGGTAGATGTTTTTACGGCCTTACACCAGCAGAAGTTTAACACTGTGCCAGATACCGAACTTCTGATGACTTTTCAAAATTTGTTGCTAGCAACAAACGGAGGTTCAGAATGAAGATTTTAGCCCTTCGCGGGGAAAATCTTGCGGCTTTGGAGGCCCCGTTTGACCTAAATTTTGCCCAGCCTCCCCTAAAAAATGCCGGAATTTTCGCGATTTGCGGCCCCACGGGTTCCGGGAAAAGTACGCTTTTAGATGCCCTCTGCTTGGCGCTCTACAACAAAACGCCAAGACTTCTGCAAGCTAATCAGAGCCGCACACAAGACGATTTAACGCAACAAGATCCCCGTCAACTGTTAAGGCGAGGTGCACTGGCGGGTTATGCCGAAGTCGTCTTTGTGGGACAAGATCAAGGCCATTACCGCGCACGCTGGAAGGTTCAGAAAACACATGCTGGCGCCTATAAAAAGGTCGAAATGCGCTTAAATTGCGCGCAAACTGACCAAAATCTCGGCGGAAATCTAAAGGAAACTCTAGCAGTGATCGTAGAGAAAGTCGGGCTGGATTTTGAACAGTTTCGACGAACCGTACTGCTTGCCCAAAATGACTTTACGGCCTTTCTGAAGAGCGACCCCCAGCAAAAAGCTGAGCTGTTAGAAGCGATTACCGGTAATCAGATTTACTCTCAGCTCTCTATCGGCGCTTACGAGCGACAGAAATTGCTCAAAACTCAATTAGAAATAGCAGAACAACGCATTTTGCAGTATCAGATTTTAAGCGAAGACGAATTTGCCTATCTGCAAGACGCCATTGCCCAATTAAAACATCAACTCGCCCAATTAGAACGCCAACAACAGAACTATCTAGCGCACCAGAGTTGGGGCCTGATCGAACGGCAGTTAATCGCCGATCGACAATCCGCCGAGCAGCAAAAATATTCACTCGAACAACAGGTTGTGGCGGCTGTTCCGCGTAAAGTGCGGTTGGAAACTCAACGCCAGTTACGTAGCTTAAAAACGATTTGGCAGTCTCTACACACGGCTCAGTCGCAAAAACAAGCGTTGATTGAAGATTTACAGAACACAGAATGCCAACATAATGAACGATTGAGACAGATAGACGCGATTCTGAAAAATCCCCAATGGTCCGAATTGACCGCGCAATTGGCCATGGCACAGGAATTTTTGGCGCACAAAGTTCGGGAGTTGTCCGAAAAAAATCAACACGCCAAGTGTCTCTACGAAATCGCTAAGACCCATCGAGAAACATTGCCTACCGTAGAACCGTTACAAACGCTGTTGGCAACCCAAACCCAAATCGCTAACACACTGAATTTTTGGGAAAATTATCAAAAAACCCGACACTTATTTTCTGAACAACAAATGCAATTGGCCCACCTTCAGCAACAGTGTTCAGCAAGCCAACACCAACTCGTCGCGCAAGCTCAAGAAGTCGCGCGATCTCGCGAACAATCGGAACTCGCAGCCCAAAAAGCACAGTCTGCAGCGCAATTCGTCGATGACATCGTGCTCGCACTGCGGGCGAAACTGATGCCCGAGCATCCCTGTCCCGTATGCGGTAGTCGCGAACATCCCTTGGCAAATCAAGCAGTTGATGCCCTTAAAGCGACCTTCAAAGAGTATCAAATTGTCGCACAACAGGCCGCCCGCGCCTTCGAGACTGCCCAAGATCACCATCGCCATCAGCAGACCGAAAGGGACTGGTTGCAGAAACAGTTATCAGAATGCACGCAAACGATGGCTCAACTTGCGCAAACAGTGGCCGAAATGCAGCAACAGTGGGAAGCCTTAAACACTTCTGAAGCACAGTTACGACAGCAAGAACGCGCTATTGCGGAACAAATCACCCGTCAACAGACGCTGCAAGTCCAACGCGATGACGCAATCACCCGAGAAAGAGAGGCCCATGCGGCCTGGTTACAGGGGCAAGAAGACGCCCAAACCGTGACCAACGCTTATAAAAATGCCCAACAAAATTGGGAAACTTGGCGCCAGTCGTTGCGAGAGATCGGCATTTGTATCGAACCTCAGTCCGTTGCTTCGCCTGATGCAGACTCAATATCTTGGACGACGCTTTGGGCCTCTGTTCAACAGACTTTTCATCGGGCTAAACAGACTTATCAAGAGACCCAAAAAGCGCTTGCTGCACTAGATAGCAAGTTATTGATTTTAAAAACAAAATTGCAACAGCTTGAACCTCAAATCACCGAGTGTAATCAGCATTTGCAGCATGAACTGACTCGACTGGGACAGGGAATTGACGATTTGGAACATGCCTTAGCGTGGGATGAAACCGATCTCCAACAAGAAATCCGTTTTCTGGAAAATCTGGCGACCCAACAGCAAGAAGCCGAGACGATTTGGCAAACGTTGCAGACTCAGTGGACGCTGCATCAACAACGGCGTCCCGTCGATCCGATTAATGCGTCGGTTAAAGATGATCTCGAACGGTTAAGAGAACAGCTTGCCGAACAACAGGCCCAACAGCGTCAGCATCTTCAGAACTCTGAAAACCGCCAAAAAGCTCATGCAGAATTCACCGCGCTCACCGCCGAATGTCAACGCTGGGATCGACTTCATCAGCTCATTGGCTCTCATGATGGGCAAAAATTCCGCAGTTTTGCCCAGGGCCTTACCCTCGAACGCCTGTTGCATCTCGCAAATCACCACCTACACGCCTTTGCGCCCCGCTACCAACTCCAGCGTCTCCCACCGCCGCCGCAAAACAGTCGCAGCAGCCACCTCGAAATGCAGGTCATTGATCTCGATATGGGGGGTGCCCGTCGGTCGATTTACTCGCTTTCTGGCGGCGAACTGTTTCTCACTTCCCTCGCACTGGCCCTCGCACTGGCCGATACCATTTCCCACCTCCATCTCGCCTCGCTGTTCATCGACGAAGGCTTTGGGAGCCTCGATGCCGACACCCTTACCGTCGCGCTCAACGCCCTGGATCGCCTGCAACAACAGGGTCGCCAAATTGGCCTGATCTCACATGTTCACGATATGGCCGACCGCATCGGCGTTCAGATTCATGTCCGCCCCAAAAACGGCAAAAGCGACGTGTACATCGTGGGTCGATAAGCGCATCAATGTAGCCACGCCCGATGAGTGACCCGTTGACCAGTGTCGTCGATCACGGTGACGGTGACTGCACCGATGCCGTCGGGTTGCCATTGACTGTGACGCTGGCTCGAATTAATCGGCAACGGCACGCCATTGACAAAGAATCGTAACGGTCGACGCCCGCCCTGTGCCCGCAATGGCAACGGGAGAAGGGCGCCTTGTTCATCGCGGGGCATCTCGATTTTGGCCCCGTTTACCGGAAACCGTAACCGCAACGGTGCGCCGCCCTGAATCGGGTTCGCTAACGGCCCCACCGGCTGAAATCGCTGCAACCGCGTCGGCAACGCCACCGCCGTCATGGGCAACGCCTCTCGCAAGTTCAACGGCGTGGGCGGAAGATTTTCAAAGATGCGCCACAACAACGGCGCGGCGGTGACTCGCCCAAAATGCCCCGGACTTGGTGACCCATCGACCCGTCCCACCCACACCCCTACCGTAAATCGGCCATCAAACCCCATCGCCCACGCATCTCGATAGCCGTAAGACGTCCCCGTTTTGAACGCGATGGCCCGCCGTCGATGCGCGGAACCGATGCCAGGGGGTAAGGGCGCGTCGGCCAAAATCGCACTCACGGTATGGGCGGCTTGCGGAGACATTAGCTGTCCCGACGGGTTCGGTGTCGTCAGAACCGCCTCAACCGTCGTCAACGGCAGAATTTTCCCCGCGTTCGCCGTGGCTGCGTACAGGGTCGTCAGGTCCCACAGCGAAATTCCAACGCCCCCAAGCACCAAGGGCAGCCCGGCCGGCAGATCCTCGGGGGTATGCAAGCTGATGTGGTGTTGGCGCAATAGCCCCGTCACGCGCAACGGCCCCACCTGTTCCAAAAGCTGCACAGCGGGCACATTTAATGATTGCTGCAATGCCGTTTTGACCGCCACTTGACCGTGGAACGCATGGTGAAAGTTGCTCGGCGCGTAGTTGCCAAATCGCATGGGTATATCCCGAATCAGGGTGTTGGGATGCACCATCCCCTCCTCGAAGGCCAGTCCGTAAATCAAGGGTTTAAGGGTCGAACCGGGCGACCGAATCGCCTGCACCATATCCACTTGTCCCAAACGGTCTGCCGCAAAGAAGTGCGCCGACCCCACATAAGCCCGAATCGGCAACCCCGTCGTCGAAGGGGCGGCGTGTTCCACCACCAGCGCCGCCGCATTCAAGGGCGCAGGCAGATCCGATTGGGCCAACAGGCGTTCGACGGTCTGCTGCAATGTCAAATCTACGGTGGTTTTTTGGAGACCCTCGTCCGCCGCTCCCGCCCGCTGTCGCCAATAGGGACGTCGCTGTTCTCGCCATTCCAATAATGTCGGTAGCACTGGCCGTTGACGTTGGGCCAAGTGGAGGGCGTGAAAAGGCATATTGCGGCGTTGAGTTGGCACGGGATCTTCCATCGCCTCCTGTGCGGCGATTTCGCTCAACACGCCCAGTTGCACCATTCGCTGTAACACCTTGTCACGGGCCGCCTTTGCTCGTTCGGGAAATCGGTCGGGACGAAATCGATTGGGCGACTGGGGAATCACCACCAATAATGCCGCTTCTGCCGGGGTTAAATGACGCGGTTCCTTGCCCAAATACGCCCACGACGCCGCCCGAATCCCCTCCAAATTGCCGCCAAACGGGGCCAAAGTCAGATAAATGTTTAGGAGATGGGATTTATCGAGTTGCCAGACACTTCCCGACAATTCCAATTGAAACGACCGCAAAATTTCGTGAATTTTACGGCGCAGACTACGCGGTTGCGGTTCAAGTAAGCGCGTAACCTGCATCGTGAGCGTCGATCCCCCCGAAACGGGCCGTCCAAAGTACATCGCCTGTGCTGCGGCCCGCGCCAATGCCTGAAAATTGACGCCCCAGTGATCGTAAAAATGGCGATCCTCGTAGGCGATGAGGAAACTGAGATACTGCGGCGATACTTGGTCAACTCGAACGGGAAGTCGCCAAAAACCGTCCGTCGAGGTAAATGCCCGCAACAATCGCGCATCCTGGGCCAACACTTGCGGTGACACCGCCAGAAATCGCGCTAAATCCGGCGGAAATTGCCGATTCAGGTGCGCTATCCCCAACCACAAGGCCCATCCCGTGACCACCAGGCCGCCCAGAAGACGAGTGCTGCACAACTTCATCTCGTTTAACCGTGACTGGGATTCAAAACGGGGCCGCCATCGGCAAATTTTTTCTCGATGAACTCCACAATCAAACTGGCGACATCCTTGTGGGTAACTTTTTCGATGCCCTCCAGTCCGGGTGACGAGTTCACTTCCATGACCAACGGGCCGTGATTGGAGCGCAGGATGTCCACCCCTGCCACATTAAGCCCTAAAACTTTCGTCGAACGCACGGCGGCTGAACGCTCTTCGGGGGTAATTTTGACGAGTTGAGCCGTTCCGCCGCGATGGAGATTGGATCGAAACTCGCCCTCACGCCCTTGACGCATCATCGACGCCACGACTTTTTCCCCAATTACCAAGCACCGTAAATCCGCACCGCCCGCCTCTTGAATAAATTCCTGTACGACAAAATGTGCATCGAGCTTGCGAAACGCTTCAATCACACTTTTGCTGGCTTGCTGAGTTTCGGCCAACACCACGCCCTTTCCTTGAGTCCCTTCCAGGAGCTTGATCACTAGCGGTGCCCCACCGACGAGCTTGATGAGATCCTCGTTGTCATCGGGAGAACTCGCAAATCCCGTCACCGGTAGCCCAATGCCCTTGCGTGCGAGGAGCTGCATCGCCCGAAGCTTGTCCCGCGAACGACTAATCGCAACCGATTCGTTCAACGGAAATACGCCCATAATCTCGAATTGGCGCAACACCGCCGTTCCATAAAAGGTGATGGACGCGCCAATGCGGGGAATCACGGCGTCGTAGCCATCGAGCACCTTGCCGCGATAGTGAATTTCGGGACGCAACGAGGTGATGTTCATGTAACACCGCAAGGGATCAATGACTCGCGTTTGGTGGCCGCGCTGTTCAATGGCTTCTACGAGACGACGTGTCGAATACAAACGCGGGTTACGGGATAAAATGGCGATTTTCACGAGCCTTTTCCTTTGCGATTTGGAACGGGTTTACCACAGAGATAGGATGCGTCCGGATCAACCACAAAGCGCGATTGAATGGCCGTTCGACCTAAGAGCAAGCGAAATCGCATGGTTTCCCGATTCGTTAAGGTAATTTCGATGGGCCACGACTGACCGCGTAACCCCATGACGGTTTCAATGACTGCGCGTAATTCCCGATGTCCCCCCGAATCCGTGACCACCCGTTTATCGACGACCATCGCCTTGCATCGCACGACCGTCGCTAGATTGTCTTGCAAGGGATGAACGCCAAAGTGGGCCACAAGCCCCTGGGGTCCAGGTTGGAAGGAAAGATCAAAGACATGCAATGCCGAGGTTCGAGCGCCGGTATCGACTTTTGCTTTGATGGCGGGCAACCCGAGGTCCGGTAAACTCAACCATTCCCGCCAGCCTAAAAGAGGTTTAGCCGTCGAATTCATAAAAACCCTTATTAAGTAAATTATTTAATTGCATAAAAATGGGTTTCTTACCGTGTTACTTGATGAACTGAGGGGAGGAATTTTGCGATAATTATGATTTCCGCACTAAAGATTGACGCGGATCAAATTTCTTGCCGCTCCAAAATGGCATTGTGAATAACAGATACCAGCAGATAAAACTCCACCCCTTCAAACCCTCTAAAAAGAGTAGTCCGCCATGAAATTCAGCCAATGGATCAGCCAATTGCTCGGTCAACCCACCCTTCAAGAAGTGACGCTTCCCACCGTCGTTGATCCGCTGGAAGAGGAAGCCAACGGTCTAAACTTCCGCAGTGCCATCGAAGCCCATCAGCGATGGAAAGCGCGGTTGACGGCTGTTCTAGACGGAACCAGTAATGAAAACATTGATTTGGCGGTGGTTTCGGCGGATACGGAGTGCGTGTTGGGTAAATGGATTCATGGGGTTGGGGGCCAACAATTCGGCGAGTTACCAGATTTTCAACTGCTGCAAGTTGAACATGAGAAATTTCACAAAATGGCGGGTGAAGTGTTGTATCTCACCCAATTAGGTCGCGA
>CAZTIH010000006.1:13703-22906 GCA_964613675.1 uncultured Candidatus Competibacteraceae bacterium | reverse complement strand
AGCCCGTCGATTGCTCTATAGTGACTACACGCGGCTATCTCAACGAATTGTGGTGAATCTTGCCCGTCTGTACACCCAGACCGCTAACGGTCAACGCAAAATCGCTTAGTGATTGAGTAGATTTCCGCAACATTTTACGGGACGCTTTCGGGCGTCCTTTTTCATGGGATTGCGTTCGATGTCCCCCACCGTCAGCCTCAGCATGAGAGGATCGATTCCCCCTATCCGAAGTTGGCGGGAATCGGTTAAAAATTAAAAATCATGCAAAAACATAGGCTTCTACAACCTCCGTAACTTACAGGAGAATCCCCGACTATGGGCCAACCAATTCTTAATCCCCGCGATCTCATGGGGGACGCCCTTCACAGAGAAATTCTCAGCACCAAACAAAGCCTCCCACCGGTACCCACGGTGCTAGCGAAGGCACGTCAAATAGCGAGTTCCCCGCGATCGAGTCTGGCAGACTTAGCCGCAGTGCTTGAAACCGACTCGGCACTCACCGTGCGCGTTCTGCGCCTCTCAAACACCGCCTATTATCGCCGTGGACAACCCGTGAACAGCATTCAACAGGCGTGCGGGGCTTTGGGAATGCAGGCGTTGTTGTCCCTCGTGGTCATCATCAGTATGGAGCGCATGTGTTCGCGGCCTCTGGAGAGTTACGGGTTACGCCCTGAAAGTCTCTATCGCCATGCCCTCGGAGTCGCTTTTGCGGCCCGCATTATTGCGTTCTTGCGAATGCCTAAATTGGCAGAAGACGCTTTCACTGTCGGCGTCATCCACGATATGGGCAAGATGATTCTTGACCCCTATTTAGTCGCTCGCGGGGTTGCTTGGCCGTCTTCTCGCAGCGGCGAGCCTCTGTGTTTGGCAGAACAGGATGCTTTAGGTCTGCATCACGCGGATATTGGCGCTAGTTTTTGCGCACACTGGCAATTATCCGAGATTCAAGCCAACGCCGTGCGCTACCACCATCATCCCCATCACCCCGACGCGCATCCCCTCGCTGCCGTGATTTATTTGGCGGATTACCTCGCTCATGCCGATGAAACTAATCCGATTCAAGACGAGCAAGTAATGGACTACTGTCTCGGCGTACTGCGGTTTGTGGCGGAAGATTTGGATTATCTACGCGACGAGACTGCCGCCGCCGTTGCAGAGGCCCAGAGTTAAAGCGATCTCTGTTCTAAGCGATTTGGGATTGTGTTCGATGTCCTCCACCGTCAGCCTCATTATTCCCGTCTATAACGACGCCCGCGCCCTGGAAACACTCCTGTTATCGTTACAGTCATGGCGTTCCCCCCGATGCGAATTGATCGTCGTCGATGGGGGCAGTACGGATCACAGTCTCGAAATCGCAACCCCCCTTGCTGACCACGCCTTAACGGCCTCCAAAGGTCGAGCGGCACAGATGAATGCGGGGGCCGCCATCGCCCACGGCGAAATTTTGTGGTTCCTTCATGCGGACAGCGACGTACCGCCCAACGCCCTAAATCTCATCGAAACCGCGTTACGCACCACACAATGGGGACGATTTGACGTAACACTCTCAGGAAGACCCCGCTTGTTACGGCTCGTCGAAAAGTTGATGAATTGGCGTTCTCGCTGGACGGGCATTGCGACGGGCGACCAAGGCATTTTCGTCACCCGTGCCGCGTTCGCATCTCTGGGCGGTTACCCGACGATTCCCCTCATGGAAGACATCGCCCTCAGTAGTTTACTGCTGAAACACTTTGGCAAACCCGCTTGTATCGCCACAAAACTCGTCACCTCCAGTCGGCGTTGGGAACAAAATGGCATCGTGAAAACGATTGTGTTGATGTGGGGATTGCGGTTTGCCTACTGGTGTGGCGTCTCCCCGATCACCCTCGCGGCGCTGTATTACCCTGAACGGACTATCAACCGCCGCAAGTCCATTCCATGAAAGCGTTAATTTTACTCGGTTTTTTGTGTTGCCCTTCGGTGATGGCGCAACCCGTCAACACTTCCCCTGACCTTCATCGCGAGATGATCGCCGCCCTAAACGCCTATGCCATTTACAAAACGGGCGATTATGAAGCGGCCTTTGCGGCGTGGATGGCCCTTGCCGAACGGGACAACCCCCAAGGCATCCTCAATGTGGCATACCTATACCAGTCGGGACGAGGGGTACAAGCCGATGAATCTCAAGCCTTTTACTGGTTTAGCCGAGGGGCTGCGCAAGGCGATCCAACGGCGCTGTACCAAGTCGTACAGGCCTATGAGCTGGGACGAGGTGTCGAAGCAGACGCCCATCAAGCGCAACATTTTTTGCAACAGGCGGCGGCGGCAGGTTCCGTGCCAGCCCAGAATCGTCTAGCCCAAGAAGCGTTACTAAACAACGATTTAGAACAGGCACATTATTGGTTTCAGCGGGCCGCCGACAACGGGGACGCAAATGCGATGACATGGTTGCAAGCCCGACGCGATCCGCTGCCCGTTGACGACCACCCCACTCCCTCGCAGCGCGTTGTAATTCAAGATTGGTTAACGCAACTCGATACCGCCGCGAATACGAAAGATGCAGAAGCATTAACCGCTTCCCTGGCCCCAGACGCCGTGATTTGGTTGCGATTCCCCGAACCTGCGGTGTGGCAACGCGTGGACAAGGCTACGTTGACGGCGCTGTGGCAAGCGACTTTCGACAAATCGGATCGTTATCGCTTTAACCGCACTCACTACACCCTCTACACGACCACCGATGGATTGCGCGTGGACAGCGAGGCACTTGAGTATTTGACGCATCGACAGACTATTCGCCGCTTGCGATTGCGCGAGCAATTCGACATCAAGCTCGTTGCTCGACGACCGATGGTGACTGAGTTGCGCTTAGCGATTGACGACGCTGAGGATCTTTAGGCGCGTTGGGCGCTAAAATCTCTTACATTCCCGCATTTGGGGTGCATTCCATGCTCGAAAAAGTTTCGCTGTTTTCTACCTTACCGCCGTCGGCCCGCGATGCCATTTACGAGCGGTTTGTCATCAAGATGTTTCCTCGTCACACCGTGCTTATCAATGAAGGCGATGAATCGGATACTTTTTTTCTGCTGATGGCGGGGCGTGTCAAGGTGTATTTAGCGGATTCACAAAACCACGAGGTCATCATTACGCAGCAGGGGGAAGGGTTTTATTTCGGTGAACTGGCTTACATCGGCAATTTGCCCCGTTCCGCCTCCGTCATGACGCTAGAAATGTGTCGAGTGGCGACGATGCCGGGGGCTGAGTTTATGGAAATTTTGCGCAAGTATCCCGATGTCGCCATTCAACTCATCCGCGAACTCGCCCACCGCCTCAAAGATACGACGAAAACGCTACGGGCCTTTGCCTTACTCGATGTTTACGGACGATTGACGCGGTTATTGCTAGAGATGTCCGTTGAAGATGAAACGGGAGGATTTGTGATTCACGACCGTCCCACGCAACAAACGATGTCTCGGATGGTCGGGGCCTCTCGGGAGATGGTGGGGCGGATTTTGCGCGAACTTAGCAGTGGCGGTTACATCGCAATTGAGGGTAAAAACCTCCGAATTTTACGTCCTTTTCCCGCAGGTTGGTGATTTTATGGTTTTAGAGCGACTGTTTTGCATCGGGCTTTCGTTGGTACTCGCCCACAGCGCAAATGCCGGTGACATTGACCGTAACGATCACTGTGGTTTAGTGCCGTGGCTACGATTTGACGGTCAAGGCAATACGAGTGCCGTTGGTTTGACCACCTTCGCCACACCTTCGCGCATCGTTTGGGCAGTGTTCGACGGCAGCGGGGTACGCCGTGCCACGGGGACCCTTCAAAGCAATCAACTATTCACACCCTTCGTCGCCGTGGGAAATTTGCCCAATACCCTAAGTGGCGTCGCGTTATTTGGCCTATTTTGCCTCGACACCAACGGCGACAATCTGATTACTTCACAGGATTTGCCTCAATTAGCCGTGAGTGCGTTTTATGTGGAACCGACCGCCAACGATGTGATTTATGTGCCCACCGCACCGCTCAACGCCAGCAATTTAAGTCAGCCTAACCCCGCCAGTTGGACTCAAGAACCGATCGGCAACCTCCCCGAGGGCGCGGACATCCCCAATCGCGTGTTTTACGGACGTTACCTCATCGGGGGCGGCAATCGCACGCGGTTTTACCTCTGGACGGCGGGCAACGCGGCTGGGCAACCCGAAATCGCTGCCTACAACGACGGTCAAGCCAATCCGCTCTTTTTGACAGGTCGCGTTACGCTGCAAAATCACTTGAGCGTCATCGACATTGGCGCGTTGGATTTTGCGGGAAATAATGCCGTATCGGGGTTAATTGCGATGACCCTACCGCGCAGTGCAACCCGTGCCTTTGGCTTCACCGTCATCAGTAGTCCGACCTTTGGGGCACAACAAACCCTCATGTTGATCGTCCGTAACCCCGTCAACTAGTTAAGCAAACCATGCACATCACACGAGCGACGGCCGCCCACGCAGATTCAATGTGGGAGATTTTTCATCAGGTGGTGGCCTCCGAAGATACCTATGTGTTCAATGCGGACATTTCGCGGGATGAAGCCCTAGCCTACTGGACGGCCAGCAGTGCCCACACTTATGTCGCGATGGTTGACGGGCGCGTTGTCGGCACCTACCTCCTCAAACCCAATCAACCCGGATTAGGTGCCCATGTTGCTAATGCGAGCTACATGGTCGCCCCCGAAGCGAGAGGCTTGGGGATAGGTTCTGCGATGTGTGCTCATTCGATCGAAGAAGCACGAAAACTCAATTTTTTAGCCATGCAATTCAATCTAGTCGTAAGTACCAACAAAGTGGCGATTGAACTTTGGAAGAAGCATGGTTTTCAGGTCGTGGGGGTTTTACCAAAAGTCTTTCGACATCAACAGCTTGGGTATGTCGATGCCTTTGTGATGCACCGTTTTCTCTAATCTTGACATCCTCCCCGCCCCAAAGGACGGGGCTTGTCGCGCATTTCGGTCAAACATTCGCAGAAGTAAAGTTCGAGGCAGTGCGCGTAGTGGCATCCTTCAGGAAAAACAGTAGGACAAGTCCTGGAATGGCAATCAGTGCGCATCCGATGAAGTAAGGAACCCACCCCACCGTCTCCACAACGATCCCCATGGGCGCCGACAAAATCACTCGGGGTATCCCCATCAGGCTCGATAACAACGCATATTGGGTTGCAGTGAACCGCTGGTGCGTGAGATTGGCCATTAGCGCGACATAAGCTGCCGTTCCCATGCCCGCCGTAAGATTTTCAAACGCCACAACGCCCCCCAACACCGCCAACGAGACCGCCGCCGCCGTTAACGGGAGACCTAACCCCTCCCCTAATCCGCTGACGAAATTCGGTTCGATGACTTTCGGCCCCGTGAAGGCCAGCAACACAAATCCCGCCGTCGAAATCGCCTGCAAAATCCCGAAAATCCAAAGGCCGCGATACAACCCTAATTTCAGCAACAGCCCGCCGCCAATCAGTCCCCCCAAAATGGTCGCCCATAACCCAAAACCGTTCACAATCGTGCCGATTTCGGTTCGACTGAACCCCACGGAGAGGTAAAAGGGCGTCGTCAAATGGCCCGCCAAAGTGTCGCCGAGTTTGTAGAGCAAGATGAATAACAACACCGTGAGGGCTTGGGGACGCTGGAAGTACTCGACAAACGGGTCAATCACGGCCTCCCGCAAATTTTGGGGTCGGCCCGCCACCAAAGTCGGTTCTGGGGAGACACAAGTGACCAGCATCAGCAGCACAATCACCCCCGCCATGAGCTGATACACCACCGAGAACGACACAAAGTCCGCTAACACCAGTCCCCCGCCCCCCGCCAACAACATGCCCAAGCGATACCCATTCACCGCCAATGCCGCCCCCAAACCCTGTTCGTTCTCGCGCAAAATTTCGCGGCGATACGCATCAATCACGATGTCCTGCGAGGCCGACAAAAAAGTCACGAGAAACGCAAGTCCTGCAATCCAAGCCAAATCGTGGGGATTGGCCAGCGATAAGCCGTACAGCGCCCCGGCTAACCCCAACTGCGTCACCAATAACCAGCCCCGTCGTCGTCCTAAAGGGGTGTCGTAACGATCAAATAACGGTGCCCACAAAAATTTGAGGGTGTACGGCAAGCCCACTAATGAGAAAAAGCCAATGGCTGTCAGGCTCACGTCGGCGGTATTCAACCATGCCTGCAACAACGATCCCGTCAACAACAATGGCAACCCCGAGGCAAATCCCATGAGTCCCGCAATTCCAAGTCGCGTCCCAAATGCGCCCCACGAATCCTTGTTAAGCGAAGAAGTTGCCGAATCAGTCATTAAAACGCCTCAAAAAGTGAAATCTATAGTCACCTTAATGCAAGCACTCCTTGGCTGAACGTCACGACAACACCCCGTTCCCCCCTCAAGCAGTCACCTTGCCAAAGCGCCGTTCCCGCCCGTGGAAGTCCGCGACCGCCTGCGCAAAGTCCTGAGTTGAAAACTCGGGCCACGGACAGGACACGAACATCAATTCAGCATAGGCGCTCTCCCACAGCAAAAAGTCGCTCAATCGCTGTTCACCCCCCGTCCGAATTAACAAATCCACATCGTTGACGGAGGGAGAGTGCATAACCTCCAGCAATACTTGTTGAAACTGCGCGGGGTGGGGTTGAGGCGACCGTTGCGCGGCCATCATCAGCATTTGGCGGGCGCTGTAATCCACCGCTAATCGCAACCACATCCGGCGTCCCTGCATCGTCGCGGCTTCGACTCGTTCAATAATGCGCACTAAATGCGGCTCTAAACGGTCGCGTCGCCCAATCACACATAAACGAATGTCGTTATCGAGACAGCGTTGGCATTCGGTCATCAAATACCGTTCGAGGAGCTTCATGAGGGCCTGTACCTCGTCAACGGGCCGTTGCCAGTTGTCGGCAGAAAAGGCGTACAGGGTCAACACCCCAATTTCGAGCGTCGGTGCCGTTTCGATGATGCGTCTAACGGTCTGTGCCCCTGCGCGATGACCCGCCGTACGCGGTAGCCCCCGCGCCTGCGCCCAACGCCCATTCCCATCCATAATGATGGCCACATGTAAGCCCTCTGGCGCCGACAAATTGGACATGTATCGAACCTGTTACCCGTTAGAAAATGAAGCGCGGAACCATAGGCAACCCGCGTCCACGGATCAAGCCATCTCCATTTTATCTCTTCCCTACCGCAATGCTTTCGAGTCAATTCATGCAAAAACCCTCTGTTCCCCCCAAAAAATCCACCTCCCTTACGCCACTACCCGTCGATAAAAACAACTTAATCAAGGCGTTACGCCATCGTTTGATTTACACCCTTGGGTATCATCCTCAAGAACGCGATCCTCGGGCGCTTTATCAGGCCGTTGCATTGGTCGTCCGTGACCGTCTCGTAGAACGCTATCACCGTACCCAACACACCTATGAAAATGAGAATGTAAAACGCGCTTTTTATCTCTCAATGGAATACTTAATCGGCCGAACCCTCAACAACACCTTGCTCAATCTCGGGCTACAGTCCCCCATTCAAGACGCATTACACAGCTTAGGAACCACGCTTGAAACGGTTTTGGATGCGGAAACCGATGCGGGATTGGGGAATGGCGGATTGGGACGACTCGCAGCGTGTTTTTTGGAAAGTTGTGCGACACAACAATTACCCGTAACCGGTTACGGCATCCGTTATCAATACGGCCTCTTTCGGCAACGCATCCAAGAAGGCAAACAGGTCGAGGATCCCGATGCGTGGTTATCTGCTGGATTTCCTTGGGAAATTCCCCGCCCTGAACAAACGCAAACCGTGAAGTTTGGCGGGCGACGGGAGTTTTATCGCGACGACGCCGCAGTGCTACGGGCACGGTGGATCGAAACGGATGATGTGCTAGCTGTTCCTTACGATGTCCTGATTCCAGGCTTCCAAAACGACACCGTTAACCTATTACGGCTCTGGTCGGCGAAGGCCCCCCGTGAACTCAATCTGAAAGCCTTTAATGCCGGCAGCTATCCCGAAGCGGTAGCCGCGCAAAATGCCGCTGAGAACATCACAATGGTGCTGTATCCCAATGACGCAAGCGAAAACGGCAAGGAATTGCGGTTACGACAACAGTATTTTTTAGCTTCGGCGAGTCTGCAAGACGTATTACAGCAGTGGGTGGCGAAACACGGCCCTCACTTCCATGAATTTGCCGAAAAGCGCGTGTTCCAACTCAACGATACCCATCCCACCTTAGCCATCGTTGAACTCATGCGGTTGTTGATCGACGAGTATCGCCTCGATTGGGATGACGCTTGGCACATCACCACCCACACCATGGCGTACACCAATCACACCCTTCTCCCCGAAGCCCTTGAAAAGTGGCCCGTTCCCCTGATGGAAGAGAAGTTACCGCGCCTGCTCGATCTGATTTACGAAATTAACGGGCGTTTTTTAAGCGAGGTCAGTCACTTATTCCCGGGCGATGGCGAAAGATTGCAGCGACTTTCCCTCATCGAAGAAGGCCCCGTAAGACAGGTTCGGATGGCGTATCTAGCGATTGTGGGGAGCTTTTCGGTCAACGGCGTGGCGGCGCTTCACTCGACGCTCCTGCAACAGGGCCTATTTCACGATTTCTATGCTCTGTGGCCTCACAAGTTCAATAACAAAACCAATGGCGTGACCCCGCGACGGTGGCTCATGGGCTGCAATCCCAACCTCGCCAATCTCATCACGGAGGCCATCGGCCCTCGCTGGCAACGCGACCTCAATGCGTTAAGCGATTTACGGCCCCTCGCTCACGATGCCGCCTTTCAGGAACGCTGGGCGAAGGTGAAGTCCTGCAATAAACAAAAATTAGCGGCGAAGGTGGCGACGTTGACGGGCATCGTGGTCCCGCCTGAGTTCATGCTCGACGTCCAGGTGAAGCGGATTCACGAATACAAGCGTCAATTGCTCAACGTGCTTCATCTCGTTCATCTCTACGATCGCATCAAGCAGGGCGATACGGCCTCGTGGACGCCGCGTTGGGTGCTCATTGGGGGGAAAGCCGCACCGGGCTACTTTGTTGCCAAACTCATCGTACATCTCATCAATGCCGTCGCTCAGGTCATTAATCATGATCCCGACACGGCGCCTTACCTGCGCGTGGTGTTCTACCCAAATTATGGAGTGTCGGCGATGGAACAGATTTGCGCGGCGGCCGAACTTTCACAGCAGATTTCTACGGCGGG
>CAZTIH010000006.1:3862-13693 GCA_964613675.1 uncultured Candidatus Competibacteraceae bacterium | reverse complement strand
AAATCATCCGGGCGATCAATTGCGTAGGTGATGTCATCAACAACGACACCCGCATCGGTGACAAATTGAAGGTGGTCTTCATCCCCAATTACGGGGTCAGCGTCGCGGAAGTGATCATTCCGGCCGCCGACATTTCCGAGCAAATCTCCACTGCCGGAAAAGAAGCCTCGGGCACAGGCAATATGAAGCTGATGATGAATGGTGCGATCACCTTGGGTACCCTAGACGGTGCAAATATCGAGATTTGCGAAGCGGTGGACAATGCCAATTTCTTTCTATTTGGCTTGACGGCGGACGCGGTCGAAACCTTGCGGCATCATTATCAACCGCATCATTGGGTTGAGGCCGATGAATCTTTGCAACGCGTACTTGCCCTACTTAAAAGTGGTTACTTCAATGCGTTCGCGCCCAAACGCTTTGATCCGTTGTTGAACAATCTCGAAAATTCTGCTGATCCATGGCTGACCTTGGCGGATTTTACGGCCTATCGCGAGGCCCAAACCGCCGTGGCGACGGCGTATCGAGATAAGGCCCGTTGGCAGGCGATGAGTATTTTGAACACCGCAGCGAGTGGCCATTTTTCAAGTGACCGCACGATTGGGGAATACAACCGCGATTTATGGCATCTCAACCCCGTTGTGCCCCAACCCACTTTGTCTCTCCCAACTGAATGAGGATGTTTCCATGTCCAATTTTGAACCCCCGAAGATGATCGAAGATTTTGCCAAAACCCTGATAGAGTCGATTCCGCCTGGGGTACGTCGTCTGCAAGAAGATTTAGAGAAAAATGTGAAGGCAGCCGCCCAATCGACCTTCTCTAAGATGGATTTAATCACGCGGGAAGAATTCGATATTCAACAGGCCCTCTTGGTACGTTTACAAGCGCGAGTCGTGGAACTCGAAGCCCAAGTGCGCCAATTAGAAGCCGTTGCCGCACCAACGCCCTCCCCCGAAAGCGACACTGACAGCAGTAGTAAAGAAGGTTAAGTCGAAGCATTGTGTCGCCTATGAAAATTTTCTCCGATCCCGCCTTTCGCGATGCGCTCCCCATTTGAGGCGCTAGCTTAGTAATTGCCTTACTTGGTTTAGGAATCACGTTTTACTTTTTCGTCGAACCGCCTCCCCCTCGTCGCATTACCATCGCAACGGGGAGTGAACAAGGCCAGTACTACGCTTTTGGGCAACGTTATGCAGCGTGGTTAAAGGCGCGGTTCAATTTAGATGTCACCGTGCGCCCCACCGCCGGTACGGGAGAAAATTTAGAACTGCTACTCGATGAGTCAGCAGGTGTTGAAGCGGCGTTTGTACAGGGGGGCGTTCCCATTTCGGGGCAGTCGATTAACACTTCGGTTCCGCTAAAAAGCCTTGGAAGTCTGTACCGCGAGCCATTATGGGTGTTTTACCGCAAAACCGATAACCAATCTGCCCCTCGTTATTTAAGTGACTTAATAGGGCGACGCATTAGTGTCGGGCCACGCAACTCGGGGACTTTTCCCGTGGCACAGGATTTGTTGCAGGCCAATGGAATGGTCATCGCGCCGCAAACCCACCAGGATGGTACGGCAAGCGATCCCAACAGTCAGACGATTTACCATTTCTTATCCAGTCCCCAAGCTGCTGAAGCACTTCTATCGGGGCGGATTGATGCGGCATTTATGGTGGTGGGGGCGCAGGCGACATTTCTACAACCCCTGTTTCGCGATCCCAATATTGAAGTCATGAATTTTGAACAATGGGCGGCCTATGGTCGACGGTTTCCTTACCTGTCGCCGTTAGTGATTTCCAAAGGATTACTGGATTTAGGGCGTAACATCCCCGAACGCGATATTCAACTGCTCGCACCAACAGCTACCCTCGTCGTCCGAGAGGATGTCCATAGTTCTATTGTGTCAATGCTGGTACAGGCTGCTCATGAAATGCACGGTCGCCACGACATTTTGTCGTCTCCGAATGAGTTTCCCACCCCCCGGTTCACTGATTTACCGATTCATCCTGTTGCCGAGATGTTTTACGCCTCAGGCCCCCCGATGTTGCAACGGTGGGTTGGATTTCATTGGGCGGTGTGGATTGATCGGGTCAAGGTGATGTTGATTCCGATTTTGATGTTGTTGCTGCCTCTACTCCGCATGACCCCGCCCATTTGGCGTTGGCGGACGCGCTCGCGGATTTACCGTTGGTACACCGTGATTCGCGAAGCTGATGTTGCCGTGCGTCAGGGCCAATCGGTCACTGAACTGCGACAGCATCTCCATCGTATTCGGCGAGTGATGGCGGAAGTGGCAGATGTGCAAGTGCCGCTTTCGTATCAGGAACGGTTGCAGAAGGAAATCGAATTGACCAGCGCGATGGTAAGTGACCCAATCATTTGATTTTTCAATTATTTTCGTCAAAACCCTATTTGTATTTCGCCAACTTCTCCTTGCGTTCGGATTTGGAGAGGTCGGCGAATTTAGGGCAGTCCCCACAAATTTTGCCCTTCTTTTTGTATTTTTTACAGCACTTACTCATAGACGCACCCTTTATCGAAAACTGAGTAACGAATATTAGGCGCGTAATGCGAACGCTTATCAATGTTTCAAGGCAAGAGGGTCAAGAAAAAGGGTGTCCACAACACAACGAGTAGGAGCCACAAAGCCCCTTCGATCAGCCAAGCCCGCCGTCGTCGATGCGGATCAGTGACCATTAACCGAATCAGAATGCCGTCGAATGGCAAGCTCCACACCAGCAGTACCACAAAGCCCGGCGTGATCATGGTCGCGATGAAGGCCAAGGTAGGGTCGGCACTTTCGGTAAAAATCACCATTACCCCACAAATTAGACCCAGTACCACTAACCCCCAGCGATGAGGGGTCATGCTGTAGCAAAGCGCGCTTGCAACCACGCGCCAATGTGTCGCAACTGAGTCAAGGTCACTTCGTGGGCCATGGGATAGGCTTGCCACTCCGCCGTGTAACCCAATTTCTGCAACGCCTCAAATGCCGCTTTACCGTAATCCATCGGAATTACTTGATCGTACTGGCCGTGCATCACCCCGATGGGCGTTTTGCGATTGGCGTTGTGTGCTTCCGTTGTGAGGCGTTCGGGCGCTACGAGATACCCCGACAAAGCCAGCAATCCCGCTAATTTTTCTGGATAACGTAGCCCCGTGTGCAGGGCCATGACCGCCCCCTGTGAAAAGCCCAGTAGTGCGATTTTAGCGGCCGGAATGCCCCGAAGGATTTCCCGTTCGATCAGGGCGTTGATTTGTTGCCGCGAGCTTTCCATTCCGGCCTCGTCCACTTTGCGCGGAATATCCATGTCGAAGATGTCGTACCACGCGGGCATACTCAGCCCCCCATTAATCGTGACGGCGCGATGGGGCGCGTGGGGAAAAATGAAGCGAATGGGCAATTGAACGCCAAGATGAGGCAAAACAGGTTCAAAATCATGACCATCGGCCCCAAGACCGTGCAACCAAATGACGGCAAATTGTCCGGGACCGTGGGGTTCGCGCTCAAGGGTAGGCAGTAAGCTCATAGGACAAACTCGTTGAGTAGAGGAAGCGAAGGAAAATGCAGACCGTTTTATACTGCGATTTTCTTTGAGAGAACGCGCCCGATGCCGTTATTTCTGTTGCTTCTATTACTGTTGGGCGGTTGTGGTCAGAAAGGGCCCCTTGTTTTGCCCCCCACCGATGGGCCTCGCACCTCGCCTGAAGAGACGTCTGAATCATGAGTTTCACCTATCAAAACCAGGTATTACACGCCGAATCGGTTCCACTGACGACGATTGCAGAACAGTACGGAACCCCAAGTTATGTCTATTCCCGTACCGCGATAGAAACGCAGTGGCGGGCTTATGATGACGCCTTTGGGGACCGTCGCCATCGCATCTGCTACGCGGTGAAAGCCAATAGCAATTTGGCGGTACTGAGCGTGTTGGCGAAGTTAGGTTCTGGATTCGATATTGTGTCAGTTGGAGAACTGATGCGTGTTCTGAAAGCGGGAGGGGATCCGCAAAACATTGTCTTTTCAGGTGTTGGCAAACGCGCTGACGAATTACAGACCGCATTAGAGATCGGCATTGGTTGTTTTAATGTCGAATCAGCGGCGGAATTATTTCAACTTGCTGAAATTGCTGGAAAACTCGGCAAATCGGCACCGATTTCATTGCGCGTCAATCCGGATGTCGATGCCCAAACGCATCCCTATATTTCGACGGGTCTGAAAGAAAATAAGTTTGGCATCTCAATCGACGAAGCGGTCGATTTATACCGTCATGCTGCGACGGATTCGCGACTACAATTGGTGGGCGTGGATTGCCACATTGGTTCACAGTTGACGACGCTCTCGCCGTTCATCGATGCCGTTAAACGGATACGCAGCTTGGTTGATACTTTGTTACGCGAAAAAATCATCTTACAACACATTGACTTAGGCGGAGGATTAGGAATCCGTTACGGAGAAGAAACGCCGCCCAGTCCCGCCGAACACATTCAAGCCTTACTCACCGCATGGGGCAACGACGATGACCGCGCCATTTGGATTGAACCTGGACGGGCCATTGTTGGGAATGCGGGGGTGTTACTAGTGAAGGTAGAGTTGCTTAAAATGAATGGTGACAAACATTTTGCTGTTGTGGACGGCGGGATGAACGATCTGCTGCGTCCCTCGCTTTACGGCGCCTGGCAGGACATCAGTTCTGTAGTTCTGCGTCAGCCCGATTCTCGTCCTTACAGAACTTTCGACATCGTAGGCCCAATTTGCGAGACCGGTGATTTTCTCGGCAAAAACCGTGAATTGTGTTTGGAAGCGGGCGATTTACTGGTGGTGCGGGGTGCGGGGGCGTACGGCTTTGTGATGAGTTCTCAATACAATTCTCGTCCCCGTGCTGCTGAACTGTTGGTCGAAGGCGACCGTATTTGGGTGGCGCGCCGACGGGAAACGCTTGACGATCTTTTTGCCTTGGAGGCTCCTCTGTAAATGACGCTCAAAACTTCCTCATTACATGCGCAGATTCCCCCCGTTCCCCAGCGGAATCAGATGTCGCCTACAGACAAAATCGTCGTTTTAGGCGCAGCGGGTTTAGTCGGCCAAAATCTGATGGTTGAGCTACAGCATTGTGGGTATCGCCATCTCGTCGCGATTGATAAACACGAATACAACCTCGGAATTATTCAATCGCTTAATTCAGATGCCAAAATTATAGCGGCTGATTTAGCTGAAAAAGGAGATTGGCAAAGTGAATTACGGGACGCTCAATGCGTGATTCAATTACAGGCCCAAATTACGGGAAAAAATCGTGCGCTATTTGACCGCAATAATTTAGAAAGCACGGCGCAGGTATTAGAAGCACTTAATCAGTGTGAACGCCCGCCTTACCTCATTCATATTAGCTCATCAGTAGTTAACTCAGTTGCCAATGATGATTACACTGAAACGAAAAAAACACAGGAAAAAATGGTGATTAATTATGGGCAACAGCATTCGACAAATTATGTCATTCTGCGCCCTACTTTAATGTTTGGCTGGTTTGATCCAAAACACTTAGGTTGGCTCGCAAGATTTATGGAATGGACTCCTCTTTTTCCGATTCCGGGTGATGGCCGTTACATGCGTCAACCGCTGTACAATCGGGACTTTTGCCGCATTATTGTTCGGTGCATGGAGAGTCAACCGGAGGGGCAAATCTACGACATCGTTGGTCGCGAACAAATCGACTATATCGACATGATTTACGCGATCAAAAAAGCAAAGCGATTAAATACCCCGATAATTAAAATCCCCGTATCGTTATTCAGCCGATTATTAAAATTCTATTCCCTATTTTCCAAGCAACCGCCTTTCACTGCCGATCAATTAAAAGCATTGACTGCTGGCGATGAATTTATTGGCGTCGATACTATTGCCGTTTTTGGATTGCCATTAACGGCCTTTAGCGATGCTATTAACGAAACTTTTAACCACCCACAATACAGTCAAATTAGGGTGCAACGGACATGAGTTTTTCCGCTAAAAAAATTGCCGTGATTGGGGCTGGCCCGATGGGTTTAATTTGCGCGTTAGAGCTATTAAAAGCGGGCTTTCAAATTGATTTATTTGAACATGACGACCGTATTGGTGGCATGTCGGCATCATTTGATTTTGATGGCCTGAAAATCGAGCGTTACTACCATTTTATCTGCAAAACCGATTATCCCTTGTTCGATTTGCTCGACGAACTACACTTAACAGATAAATTGCGCTGGCGAGATACCAAAATGGGATTCTATTACGAGGGACAACTTTATCCTTGGGGAACGCCGCAAGCCTTATTAACCTTTCCGAAGCTCGATTTCGTCTCAAAACTGCGTTACGCCGCATTGGCCATGTATGCCAAACGCATCAATGATTGGCGCAAATACGATGCGATCAACGCTATTACCTGGCTTAAAACTTGGGTCGGCGAACGGGCCTATAACACGCTGTGGAAACCTTTATTTGAGCTGAAATTTCATGAGTTTACCGATCAACTCTCGGCGGCTTGGATTGGAACGCGCATTAAGCGAATTGCGTTGTCGCGCAAAAATCTGTTCCAAGAACAGCTAGGCTATCTAGAAGGAGGTTCTGATGTCGTCCTCGATGCGCTTAAAGAACACATCATTGCGCGAGGCGGCCAAATTCATCTTTCCTGTGGCGCGAGAAAATTTGTTGTTGAAAATCAAAAGGTGGTAGGGCTGGAAACGGTGCAGGGCCATCATATTTGCGACGGAATCGTGTCCACTATTCCATTACCGTATCTACCCAGATTGGCTCCCGCGTTACCCGATACGCTAATTTCACAGATTAAAGCGATTCAGAACATCGCGGTTGCTTGTGTACTTCTCAAGTTAAAACATCCCCTTACCCACAATTTTTGGCTCAACATCAGTGATTCAGAGATTGCGATTCCCGGATTAATTGAATATTCCAATCTGAACCCATTAAGCAATTCACTGGTTTACGCACCGTTTTACATGCCTCAAAACCATCTGAAATATCGCGCTCCCGATGCGGATCTGATTGAAGAAGTCTTAAGTTACTTACCGAGGATCAATGCCGAATTTCGCCGTGACTGGGTATTGAGCAGTAAGGTGTCGCGCTACGAATTCGCGCAAACCATTTGTCCACCTCACTTTTTTGATCAGCTTCCCCCCATGAAAGCCCCCATCGACGGGCTATTTATGGCGGATACGGCTTATTACTACCCCGAAGATCGTTCGATTTCCGAAAGCGTACAGACGGGGAAGCAGTTAGCAAAAGTGGTCTGCCAATCTCTGAAGATCTCATAAGAACCCACTTAACTCACTCATTCGGAATCTGTTCCCAATCGTTAAGCCAAGCCGTCGCGGTGGCATCACTGGGCATTCGCCAATCGCCGCGTGGAGACAGCGAACCGCCCGAACCAATCTTGGGGCCATTGGGAATACAAGAACGCTTAAATTGTTGGGTAAAAAAGCGCGTTAAAAAGACCTTTAACCAATGTTTTATTTCGGGCAAATCGTAATGCTGACGCCGAGAAGTTGGCCAATCGTCGGGCCATTCTCCCGCTAATTCGTTTGCCCAAGCGTGAAAACTCAAATAGGCAATTTTAGTCGGCGCAAAACCGTATCGTGTAAAATAATAAAGGTTAAAATCCTGAAGCGCGTAAGGCCCAATAAAATTTTCGGTTTTTTGCTGAGGTTGATTGCTGGAGTGAGTGCCGGGCACGAGTTCGGGAGAAATTTCAGTTTCCACAATTTGCGCCAATACACGCGCAGTTTCGTTGGATTCGCGGTGAGCTAAATACAAAATTAAGTACTGAATTAGCGTTTTGGGCAACGACGCATTAATTGCATAATGAGACATCTGATCGCCCACACCATAAGTCGCCCATCCCAAAGCTAATTCACTTAAATCTCCCGTCCCTAATACCAACGCCCGATGGTAATTCGCCAATCTAAATAAATGCGATGTCCGTTCCCCCGCCTGAACATTCTCGAACGTGACATCGTACAGAGGAACATTTTCGGCGGCGGGATGCTGTAAGTCCTGCAACATCTGCTGGCACGAAGGACGAATGTCGATTTCATGGCTACAGATACCCAGTAGCGCCATGAGATCACGCGCCTGTTGACGGGTTCTTTCGCTGGTCGCAAAACCAGGCATGGAGTAGCCCAAAATGTTCTGACGCGACAAGCCCAACTCATCCATCGCTCGGGCGGCCACCAATAACGCTTGTGTAGAATCCAATCCGCCTGAAACACCTATCACTAATTTATTGAATCCACTCGTTTTTAAGCGTTGTTTTAAGCTCTGAACTTGAATCTGATACACTTCTTCACAGCGTTCTGCACGATCGGCTTGGCGCGCGGGAACATACGGAAAACGATTTATTTTACGGCGTAACGGAATGGCGACTTCGGGCAAATCAAAAGCAAAATCAATAATTTGAAACTTAGCAAGTTCTCCCAAATGCGCCCGACGACTTTGCCCAAAGGTAGTCCATTGCATACGCTCCTGTTCGAGACGTTCCAAATCGACGTCGGCGTAAATCAACTGGGCTTCCGAATAACGCACCGTTTCCGCCAATAACCGCCCATTTTCTGCAATTATCCCGTGACCATCCCATGCTAAATCGGTAGTCGATTCGCCCATTCCTGCGCCCGCATACAAATACGCTGAATTTGTTTTTGCCGATTGATCTAAAACTAATTGACGACGGTAATTCGCTTTCCCAATTGCACTGTTACTAGCAGACAAGTTGGCGACGACTAAAGCCCCTGCTTGGGTCGCCCAACTACTCGGAGGAATGGGAGCCCATAGGTCTTCACAAATTTCAATAGCGAATTGCAAAGCCAATTCATTTCTGATACGAAACAATAAGTTAGTACCAAACGGAATTGTTTCATTACCCAAATCAATCGTGTGAAAAAACGCCTCATAGGCACTGGCAAACTGCCGACTTTCGTAAAACTCCCGATAATTCGGCAAATAACTCTTTGGCACCGCCCCTAAAATGCGACCGCCATAAATCACCAGCGCTACATTGAATAAACGCCCCTTCCGTTTGATAGGCGCTCCAATGAGTATAATGGTGTTAATGAATTCACTTAATTCGCGTAATTCGAGAACCGCTAATTCGACATTTCGCAACAAAATTTGCTGATGGAATAAATCGTCATTGCTGTAACCCGATAGCCCCAATTCGGGGAACACGGTCAACACCGCATGATCGTCGGCGGCCTGGCGAGCTAATGCCAATGTGTGTTGCAAATTGCTCGCTGGATCAGCAAGTTGCACCGTGGGGATCGCCACCGCAACTCGCGTAAATCCGTGACGGTATAGGCAATGAAAGGGTCGATTCATGAAAAATTATCTCCAAAGATCGCCCCATAATGTAGCGATTTCTAGGATTTTTTCGGCGTTTTTTTCAGTGGAAACGCTAACTCGACCTTCAACCCAGGAGCGTTATCGCTCAACGTGAGGGTCGCCTGATGTAGTTGTGCAACGGCCTTCACTAGGGACAGCCCCAAGCCATTGCCTGGCAAGCTCCGTGCGCTATCCAGCCGTACAAATCGTTCCAACACTCGCTGACGGTCGTTTTCTGCGATTCCAGGGCCTGAATCGGCAACGGTCACCACGGCAAATTCACCGTTTTTCACGAGTTTTAGAGTGATTTTCTCGCCTGTTGGGGTGTATTTCATGGCGTTGTCGAGCAGATTTGAGAGTGCCTGTGCTAACAATTGCTGCTGCCCGTCGATGCGCAAATGGTCGTCCCAGTGACCATCCCAATACAAGCCGTGATCCTCCGCCACCGCCTCGTACATCTCCGCCACATCCGCCACCACCGCAC
>CAZTIH010000006.1:0-3852 GCA_964613675.1 uncultured Candidatus Competibacteraceae bacterium | reverse complement strand
GCTTCACCCCCGCCTCGGCCTGCGCGATGCTCAACAGCGCGTTGAAGGTACGTAATAAATCATCGGCATCATCTATAGCTTGACTGATGGCTTGTTGACACACATCTCCCGTGCGATTTTCCATCAATGCGACTTCAAGGCGATTTCTCAATCTCGTCAAAGGTTTACGCAGGTCATGCGCGACATTATCGGTCACCTGTCGCATACCCAGTAACAGTTTTTCGATGCGGTCGAGCATAGCGTTTAGTTTATGACTCAACTCGTCAAATTCATTATTTTTAGTGGTAACAGGCAGTCGTTGCGCGAAATTTCCCGCCATAATGTCGCCGGCAGTGCGATTAATGATGTCGATGCGACGCAAAGCACGGTGACCTAACCAAAGACTTCCAAGTAGCGTGACTAAAAAAATGACAGCACTGACAATGACGACCGTAAATAAGGTGTGTTGCAACAACACCGTCTCATCGTTGAGATCGCGCCCTACAAGCAACCGATAGCCCCCCGCCACATTGCTAATCAAGACTCGCACGGGGGTTTCGGATTTAAGCCCCTCCGGTATGTGAGACAACACCTCGCCGAGATGTAATGTGGTAAACCCCGGCGGCTGTTGACTGAGTTCTTCGAGACGCTGAGCACTCGTTCCCATCATGGGGTCCTGTGTTGGGCTAAACAGCAGATAAAAAAAGAGCTGCAACCGATTCCCGCTTTGGCCCCGTTGACGAAGCGTCTCGACGAGGGCGGGCAAGGCTTGGTGCTGATAACGACTCAAAAGCACCTGTGTTTCAAGCTCAAGGCGTTTATCTATTTGAATTTGAATGAAATTAGCGGTAGTCCAATACACATAGATAAGCCCCGACAATGCCGCAAAGCCGTAAAGCACCGCGTATCCCAGAGAGAGGCGAAACGCGGTCGTGCGCAATAAACGGGGCCATTGCCCGCGTCGAAAACCACTAATCAAGGGTTATTCCGGCAGACGCAAGCTGTAACCCATCCCGCGAACGGTATGTAGCAGCGTGGGTTCAAAACCTCGGTCGATTTTCCCGCGCAAACGGCTGATGTGAACATCGACGACATTCGTTTGGGGATCAAAATGATAATTCCACACCTGTTCCAACAACATGGTGCGCGTGACGACTTGGCCCGCATGGCGCATCAGATACTCTAATAACCGAAATTCACGCGGTTGCAGATGTAGCGATTTTCCCGCACGAGTCACGCGATGTTTTAGCCGATCTAATTCGAGGTCGGCCACCTTGAGCAATGTCTGAGGAACTTGGCTGGCGCGACGCTGGAGGGCATCGAGACGAGCGAGTAACTCATTGAAGGCATAGGGTTTTACGAGATAATCATCCCCGCCCGCCCGCAATCCCGCCACGCGATCATCGACCTCGCCTAACGCACTGAGCACAAGTACAGGCGTGTCAATAGCGTTTTCCCGCAGCAAGCTAATCACCGTGAGCCCATCTAACTTGGGCAACATGCGGTCGACAATCAAAACTTCGTATTGACTTGCCCGTGCGCGTTGCAGGCCGATTTCGCCGTCTTCAGCGTGATCAACCTCGTGACCACACTCCATCAATCCCCGACACAAATAGTTGGCGGCTTCCCGATCATCTTCGATGACTAATAATTTCATTTTCATAAAAACCCAAAAGGACTTATCTGGAATAGTAGAAACCAGAGACCATTTTTGTGCGTGACATTGCCGTAAATTGCCTATGACATTAACGTAAATCGCCCATTAAGTTCGGAATCAATCGGTCAATAAAACCGTTCTCATACAACGCGATAGAGGCCATTAAACCATGCGTACAAATTGGCTCATTGGAGCTATTTTTTTATTAACTGCAAATACTTATTCGTTGGCACGCGAATTACCTAATTTTAGCGATCTCATCGAAAATTATGGTTCAGCCGTTGTGAATGTTCGGGCGTCCCGTTCCACACCGACGCTGAATTCAGACCTTGAAGAGGCGATTCCAGAACCATTTCGGCGTTTTTTTGAGGGAATGCCTCGCCAAGAGCGTTCGCCAAACCCACGACGTCGGTTTTTTGATCCTCGTGCTCAGGGGTCTGGATTCATCATTGACAGCAATGGATTAATTCTGACGAATGCGCATGTGGTTGATAATGCTGAAGAAATCGTTGTGATTTTGGCGGATCGTCGGGAATTACAAGCGCAGCTCGTGGGTTCTGATGAACGCACTGATGTGGCGTTGTTGAAGGTCGAAGCGGGTGATTTACCGACGGTACGGATTGGCGATTCTGATGCGTTGCGGGTGGGCGATTGGGTCTTGGCGATTGGGTCGCCGTTTGGGTTTGAACGATCGGCAACCCAGGGAATTGTGAGTGCGCTATCTCGCAGCTTGCCCGATGGCACTTATGTTCCTTTCATTCAGACGGACGCGGCGGTTAATCCGGGCAATTCGGGTGGACCGTTATTCAATCTAGAAGGCACGGTTGTAGGTATTAACGCGCAGATTTACACGCGCAGCGGGGGTTATCAGGGGCTATCGTTTGCGATTCCGATCAATGTTGCGATGAATGTTGCGAACCAACTTCAGACGAAGGGACGTGTTGAACGAGGCTGGTTGGGAGTTGGAATTCAGGATATGGATCAACAACTTGCGGAATCTTTTCAGCTAAACCGTCCTCAGGGGGCGCTGGTAACTCAAGTTAATCCGGGGAGTCCAGCGGAACGGGCCGGCATTAAAGATGGCGATGTAATTTTGACTTTTAACAACCGCCCGATTGAGCGTTCGAGCAATTTACCGCCGATTGTGGGGGCGACCCCGGTGGGGGATACGGTAGAGGTTGAGATCCTGCGGGGAGGTAGCCGTCAAGTGTTGAGACTGATGGTGGGGGAACTTTCCGAAGCGGACAATCCTGTCGCACGGGCCAATGAAGCGCCTGAAGTGACGAATGGTTTAGGGTTAACCCTTGGGGAGCTAACTCCGCAGTTGCGCGAGCAATTGAAGTTAGAGCGCGGGGTGGTAATACGAGATTTAACGAGCGATGGTCCGGCGGCGTTAGCGGGGTTACGACCGAACGATGTCATTTTGTCTTTCAATCGGACGCCTGTGGAGTCGCCCGGTCAGCTACGGGCTTTACTTGAGAAAGCGGACAAAAGTAAGCGGGCATTAATGCAAGTTCGCCGTGGGGACAACACATTTTTTGTAACTATTTCACTGAGTTAGGATTTTCGTATTGTAACAAAGCGGCTTTTCGAGCAATTCCCCAACGATAGCCGCGCAGTTTGCCGTCGCTGCCGATGACGCGATGACATGGGATGGCGATGGCAACGGGATTAGTGGCACAGGCTTGAGCGACGGCACGAGTTGCGGCAGGTTTTCCGATTTGGGTAGCGATTTGGGCATAGGTACGGGTCTGACCGACGGGGATGGTTTGCAGGGCACGCCAGACTATTTGTTGGAATTCGGAACCTATGGATGAGCAATGGACAGCAGTGATCGACTGTGGACGCTCAAAGTAGCGATGAAATTGTGCAATACAATTTTGTAGAACTTGAGGGGGAAAGATTGAAGTTGCCTTTGGAAAACGGGCCAAAAAATAGGCTTCTAGCATGATTTCACAGTTACCGAATTCGACGAACAGGATTGTGCTTTCAGTAGCGGCGATGAGCAGAAATTCCAGGGGAGTATTCGTGATTGCGTAATGCGAAGGAAAATCATGAAACGCTATGTTTTTCAAAGGAATTCCCTGTGTTACCGACCAAAGCAGATGACTTTTTGATTTTTTCAACTAACAAATTGACCTAGATCAATTCGGCGATTCGGCGATTCCACGATTCTTGTTCAGGGGTTTCCGATGAATGGAAATCCGTCAATGGTC
>CAZTIH010000005.1:5328-44464 GCA_964613675.1 uncultured Candidatus Competibacteraceae bacterium | reverse complement strand
TCTATTGCGCCAACAGGGACGATTTCTCTAAGTTTCGGCAACAACGCAAGTAATGGCATCGAGCCTAGTTTTGCCCATCACTACAAGCGGAATGTGATTCGCGAGGGCAAAAAGTCGAAAGAACAGATTGATGTCTATTCGTATGAACTGCTTGCTTATCGGGATCTTATAGATCCAAACGCGACGCCCGAAACCGTGCCTAACTACTTCGTTTCTGCTGATTCGGTCACGCCAAAACAGCACATCGACATTCAGGCTGCGGCGCAAAAATGGGTTGATTCGTCAATCTCAAAAACAGCCAATGTTCCTACCGACTTCCCTTACGACAGGTTTAAAGACATCTACTTGTACGCCTACGAACAAGGTCTGAAAGGCTGTACAACCTTTCGATTTAATCCCGCGGTATTCTCTGGTGTTCTGGTTAAGGAAGCAGATTTAGAGAACACCTTCTATCAATTTACGCTTGCAGATGGATCGGTCATCGAGGTTCGGGGCAATGAAGAGATTGAGTACGACGGCGAAACCCATGTTGCAGCTAATCTTTTTGATGCCCTTAAAGAAGGCTACTACGGGAAGTTCTGAAGATGACTATTAGAATTAACCAGCCCATTGTGGCTTTTGTTGTTAAGGGTAAAGACGAACCCGCAACGGTGACGCCCGTGCCGCAACCAACCATTGAGCAGATGCACGAGCAGATGGAACGCCCGACCGTGTTGTTCGGTTCAACTTACAAGATTAAGACGCCATTATCAGAACATGCACTGTATCTGACCATCAACGATATGATTCTGAACGAAGGCACCGACCACGAGCAGCGGCGACCGTTTGAGATGTTCATCAACTCCAAGGCGATGGAGCATTTCCAGTGGATCGTTGCGTTGACGCGGATCATTTCGGCGGTCTTTCGGAAGGGGGGAGATGTGGCGTTTCTAGTGGACGAGTTGCGATCGGTGTTTGACCCCAAAGGCGGCTATTTCAAACCAGGAGGGCAATTTATGCCTAGCCTAGTCGCCGAAATTGGCGATGTTCTGCAAAAACATCTGATCGCCATCGGAATGGTTAAAGACAATCCCCCGCCAAATCCAAAAGCGAGTAAGGATCACGATTTTCTATTAAGTCAAGCTACGATCTGCCCAAAGTGCCAGAGCAAGTCGCTCGTTCGGATGGATGGATGCGAGACCTGTCTGAACTGTGGTTACTCGCGTTGCGGTTGAGATTCTGAAAATGTCTTCAATGATGAAAGCGATTCTGCTTAAAGGCTTTGGTGGTCCAGAAAACCTGGTTTACGGCGATTTCCTATGTCCCAAGCCTGCCGATGATGAAGTGTTAATTCGCGTCCAAGCGGCGGGCGTCAACCGTCCAGACTGTCTGCAACGCGAGGGAAAATATCCGCCCCCCATCGGGGCAAGCGAAATTTTAGGGTTGGAAATTGCTGGGGAAATCATTGAGTTAGGCAAAAATGTCACCGATTGGCGGGTAGGTGACCGAGTTTGTGCCCTGCTTAGCGGAGGAGGTTATGCGACCTTTGCGACAGCCCACAAAGACCTTTGTTTACCTTGGCCGACGGGCCTCTCTGCACCGCAAGCCGCCGCGCTTCCAGAAACGATATTCACGGTTTGGCACAACGTTTTCGCACGCGGCCAACTTCAGGCAAACGAATGGTTACTGATCCACGGCGGCGCAAGCGGGATTGGAACAACGGCCATCCAATTAGCGCGTGCTTTTGGTGCAAATGTCGTTGTGACGGTAGGGGCAGACTGGAAAAAATCCCCCTGTCTGCAACTAGGCGCGCATCATGTCATCAATCACAGTACCCAAGATTTTGTCAATGAAATCAAGGTGATAACGGGAAATCGCGGTGTGGATGTTATTCTGGATATGGTGGGGGGGGATTACACGCCACGCAATCTGAACGCGCTTGCAGAAGACGGACGACTGGTACAGATCGCTGTATTGCGAGGTGCTAAAACCGAGGTAGATCTCTTCAAAGTGATGATTAAACGTCTGACGATCACGGGTTCAACCTTAAGGAGTCGCCCAACAGCAGTAAAAGCGCAAATTGCTCGTGAGGTCCAAAAATCTGTTTGGCCATTGATTTTACAAGGAAAATTTTCACCTCATTTAGATAGCACTTTTTCCCTTACCGAGGCAGCGACGGCCCATCGCTATTTAGAAACGAGTCAACATGTAGGCAAAATTGCGTTACTAACGCACTAAATTGGTGCAAAAACAGGTGGCTAAGTCGTCAAAGCGATACTTAATCAAAGGTAAAACCGCAAATTTTCCCACTTATAAAACCATGTTTAATAAAGTTTTTTGTATTTTCGCACTAAAATCGCTCAAAAACTTCATGATCGCACTAAAAAAGTGCAATTTTGAATACCCGAGCCTCTTGAAAATTCTCATTAAGTCTTTGATTCACTAAGCAAGCAGATGAACTGGTACGAGGCTTGCCTTGTGAGCGTGCCCTTTTTACAAGCGTAAACAAGGCTGCATCTGATTCACCCATCAAGAGGCTGTTTATGACTCCCGCCGAAGTTCTGAAGCTCGTTAAAGACAATGATGTGCAATTTGTGGATTACCGCTTTACCGACACCCGTGGTAAGGAACAGCATGTCACAGCACCCGCTCACACCTTAGAAGAAGAAATTTTCGAGAAAGGTAAGATGTTTGACGGTTCGTCGATTGCCGGCTGGAAAAGCATTAACGAATCAGACATGGTATTGATGCCCGATCCAAAAACCGCAATGATCGACCCCTTCTTTACCCATAAGACCGTCAACATCACCTGTGATGTATTAAATCCTGACACTATGACGGGATACTCTCGTGATCCGCGTTCGGTGGCGCGTCGTGCTGAAGCTTATCTACAAAGCACAGGAATTGCCGACACTGCTTACTTTGGCCCCGAAAATGAGTTTTTTATATTCGATTCCGTACGGTATGACACCACTGTAGGAAGTGCTTACCACTTCATTGATTCTTTAGAAGCGGCATGGAATACGGGCCGTGACTACCCAGATGGCAATAAAGGTCATCGTCCAGGGATTAAAGGCGGTTACTTTCCTGTACCTCCCGTTGATTCCTTACAAGACATTCGCAGCGAAATGTGTCAAGTGTTGGAATCCGTAGGCCAAATGACCGAAGTTCACCACCACGAAGTTGCAACAGCGGGGCAGTGCGAAATCGGCGTTCGATTTGGAACACTGATTTATAAAGCAGATGCCGTACAGATTCTAAAGTACATTGTGCATAATGTAGCTGCCAAGTATGGAAAAACAGCGACATTCATGCCAAAACCCCTTGTTGGTGATAATGGAAACGGTATGCACGTTCACCAATCATTAGCAAAAGGTGGGCAAAACCTGTTTGCTGGCGATAGCTACGCAGGGTTATCGGAAACCGCGCTATTTTACATCGGTGGTATCATTAAACACGCTAAGACCTTAAATGCCTTCACTAACCCTTCCACGAATAGCTACAAACGCTTGGTGAAAGGATTTGAAGCGCCTACCTTACTGGCCTACTCTGCTCGGAACCGTTCGGCTTCTGTACGGATTCCCCATGTAGATAGCCCGAAAGCGCGTCGTATTGAAGTTCGTTTCCCTGATTCAATGGCTAATCCCTACTTGGCTTTCTCTGCCATGATGATGGCGGGCTTAGACGGAATTAAGAACAAAATCCATCCTGGCGACGCGATGGACAAAGATTTGTACGATTTACCGCCTGAGGAAGAAAAAGCCATTCCGCGGGTGAGCTTTTCGCTGGAGGAAGCCCTCGACGAACTTGACCAAAATCGCGACTTCTTAAAAGCCGGAGATGTCTTTAATGACGATCTGATCGACGGTTATTTAGATCTGAAGCGTGCTGAAGTCACTCGCTTGAACATGACTACCCATCCGGTGGAATTTGCGATGTACTACAGCCTCTAACCTGAGCGCCTTCTCTGCGCCCTTTGTTTTGATTGAGAAGGGCGCTACTCATGATGATTCCTCGATTTCTCCTAGACAGTCTGCAAGTCGCCGTTCTCGTAATTGACGGCGCCAATCGCATTGTTTATCTGAATCAGTCTGCAGAATTCTTATTTAGTGCCAGTCAACGGCAACTCCTCGGTCAACCGCTGTTAAATCTAATGACTGGATTAGAAGTCCTGGAAACGGGCATTCATCACTGTCGCACTACGCAACAGTATTACACCGAAAGACGTCTGCCACTTGTTTTGCACAATGGTCAAAACATCACGATTGACTGCACCTTATCGCAACTCGCAGATCCCGTCTTATCCGACCATTTAGCGATTGAAATCAATCAAATAGATCAACAACTGCGTCAGTCAAGAGAAGAACAACTACAGTCGCAACAGCAAGTTTCGCGTGTTCTGATGAGAAACCTAGCACACGAAATTAAGAATCCTCTTGGGGGACTACGTGGAGCCGCACAACTTCTGGAACGAGAACTTCAGAACGATGAACTGCGCGAGTACACCCGTATCATTATCGGAGAAGCGGATCGTCTGCGAACTTTAGTAGATCGGATGTTAGGCCCTACGAGACCGCCGGTCTGGGTAGCGGTAAACATCCACGAACTTCTGGAACGCGTGGCTAGCCTGGTATTAGCAGCACATGAAAACTTAATTATTTCAAGGGATTATGACCCCAGCTTACCCTCGCTCGTGGGCGATGCCGACCAGCTCATTCAGGCCATTTTTAATATTGTGGGCAATGCCGCAGAGGCGGTACAGGGGTGCGGAACCTTGTGTTTACGAACCCGTGTTCTGCGTCAACATACGCTAGGGGTTCGACGCCATCGTTTAGTTCTGAAACTTGACATTATCGACGATGGCCCAGGTGTTCCGTCCCATTTAGGAGAAACCATCTTTTATCCGATGATCTCTGGAAGAGTCGGCGGTAATGGTTTAGGTCTGTCTATTGCGCAGATGCTGGTTCAACTTCATGGAGGTCTAATCGAATGTCAGAGTCGTCCGGGCGAAACAATTTTTACCCTATTACTGCCGCTGGAGAGCCACGATGGAAAAGAATAAAGAGACCATCTGGGTTGTCGATGATGACCACGCCATTCGTTGGGTATTAGAACGCGCTCTGCAATCTCCAGAACGTCAAGTTGTTACCTTTGAATCGGCTAATGCCGTTCTACAAGCCCTTCAACAAAATTGTCCCATGGCCCTTGTTGCAGACATCCGAATGCCGGGAATGGATGGGCTGGAGTTGCTTAAACAGATTCATAACAGTCACCCCGACTTACCCGTCATCATCATGACCGCCCATTCTGATCTGGAGAGCGCCGTATCAGCTTTTCGCGGGGGGGCTTTTGAATATCTGCCCAAACCTTTCGATGTAGATGAAGCAGTCGCCCTAGTTATGCGGGCCTGTGAAATTTCAAAGCGTCCAACCGCTATTCATCTTCCCGAAGAAGAAACCGAAAAAGTCGCCGAAATCATCGGGGAAGCGCCTTCGATGCAGGAGGTGTTCAGAGCTATTGGGCGACTTTCCCGTTCCCACATTACCGTTTTGATTAACGGGGAATCGGGAACTGGTAAGGAATTGGTTGCTCGCGCTTTACATCGTCACAGTCCGCGTTCCAATAAACCGTTTATTGCCCTCAATATGGCAGCGATTCCCCGTGATTTACTGGAATCCGAACTCTTTGGCCATGACCGAGGGGCATTCACAGGCGCTCATTTCGCTCGACAAGGACGCTTCGAGCAAGCGGATGGTGGCACATTATTTTTGGACGAAATCGGGGATATGCCCCCTGAATTACAAACTCGCCTGTTACGCGTCCTAGCGGAAGGAGAGTATTACCGCGTAGGGGGACATACCCCAACCAAAGTCGATGTGCGCATTATCGCCGCCACCCATCAGAATTTGGAACAGCGCGTATGGGAAGGGAAATTCCGTGAAGATTTGTTTCACCGGCTCAATGTCATTCGCATTAATTTGCCTGCCTTGAGGAATCGTCGGGAGGATATTCCGCTACTTCTCCGATATTTTCTGAAGCAGGCTGCACGCGAACTCAACGTCGAAACGAAAGTCTTGCGTACAGAAGCAGAACAGTTTTTATGCCGATTAGATTGGCCAGGTAATGTCCGACAGTTAGAAAATCTCTGTCGTTGGCTAACCGTGATGGCATCGGGGCGAGAAATCGAATTAAGCGACTTGCCGCCTGAGTTGCGTAGCCAACCTCCTCAACTCTCTTCAAATGAAGCAGATTGGATTGAAGGGCTTAAGCAGTGGGCTAACCGCAGTTTAGCGCGGGGAGAAAGCCATCTATTAGATGCGGCATTACCGACATTTGAGCGTATTCTGATACAGGCGGCTTTAGACCATACGGGCGGCCGGAGGCAAGATGCAGCTAAATTATTGGGTTGGGGTCGAAACACTTTAGCCCGCAAAATCAAAGAGTTAAGACTGGAGTAGATCGCTTTGCGCGTTGTTCTGTTTGAACCCGAAATTCCGCAAAATACGGGCAATATCATTCGACTCTGTGCAAATACGGGTTGCCAACTTCACTTAATCGAACCTTTGGGATTTCACTGGCAAGACGCCAAGTTGCGACGGGCGGGATTGGATTATCGAGAGTGGGCAGAGGTAGAGATTCATTCGGATTTCACGATGTTTCAGACGCTATATCCCCACATAAGAATCTGGCCGTTCACGACAAAGGGTAAACATAATCCTTTTTCGGTGTCGTTCGGTCGCGAAGATGCCCTACTTTTTGGGCCAGAGACCCGTGGTTTACCTATAGAACTTCTAAACCAACTCGGTTCAGAACATTGGTTACGGCTACCGATGTGCAAGAGTTCTCGTAGTCTAAATCTGTCGAATGCCGCAGCAGTAGCCGTTTACGAGGCGTGGCGACAACAACAATTTTTCGATGCCTACTGGCCCGAATAAGCCAAATAAAAACCGCTCGTTTGAGGCGAGCGGTAAGGACACAGCTTGGTTTTTATAATTTAGTCCGAATTCTTAATTCGGGCCTGTACTTATCTCTTCCGATGATAATCAGTGCACTGTGCAGAAATCAACTTAATTCCCCCAATTGTTTGCCTGTTTCTCAGCACTCACCTCATAGTTTGTGCTCTTAAATTTCCGTCGAGCTTCGAGCCTGCCATGAACAAATCTTCTTTTACCTATGCCGATGCCGGCGTCTCAATTGACAATGGCAACCAATTAATTGAGCGCATTAAACCCATTGTCGATGCAACTCGACGCCCGGGAATGCTGAAGAGCATAGGGGGTTTTGGCGGATTATTTGCGCTTCCGACGGGGTATCGGCAACCCGTTCTCGTGTCGAGTACAGATGGCGTAGGGACTAAACTCAAGTTAGCAATTCAGACACAACGTCATGAGCAGATCGGTATCGATTTAGTCGCAATGTGTGCTAACGACATTATCGTCTGTGGCGCTGAACCCTTATTTTTTCTGGATTATTACGCAACGGGCAAACTCTCTGTGGAGACCGCGACGCAAGTTATTGCGGGAATTGGTCGCGGATGTGAACAGGCACATATTGCACTCATCGGCGGTGAAACGGCGGAAATGCCCGGTCTGTATCAAAATGAAGACTACGACTTAGCGGGATTTTGTGTAGGAATTGTCGAGCGTGAGCACCTCATCGACGGAACCCAAGTGGCAGTAGGAGATGCCTTGATTGGGCTGGCTTCCAGTGGAATTCACGCCAACGGTTTTTCGTTGGTTCGTCATGTGATTGAAGTGCAAAAAATCGATTTAAATCAATCTTTTGAGGGGAAACAACTCATTGATGCGCTGATAGAACCTACCCGCATTTATGTCAAACCATTACTGGCGCTCATGAAGGCTGTGAATGTTAAAGCGATGGCCCACATCACGGGGGGCGGTCTTTTAGAAAATGTGCCTCGAGTGCTCCCCCAAGGCACTAAGGCATTTATTAACCCTAGCAACTGGACGATGCCAACTCTCTTTAGTTGGTTGCAAGAACAAGGCAATATTCCTGCTGTAGAAATGTGGCGCACCTTCAACTGCGGCATTGGAATGGTCATTTGCGTAGCAAAAACTGATATTCAAATGGCTATAGATGTTCTGACGGCGGCAGGCGAGTTGCCATTTATCATTGGTGACATCAAAGTGGGACAAGGTACTCCCCAAGTCGAGGGCTTGATGTGAAGGCTGTCGTTTTAATTTCTGGACGTGGGAGCAATTTACAAGCCATCCTGGCTGCTATCGCCCAGCAAAAACTCTCCATCAAACTTCAAGCCGTCATTAGCAATCGGCCGGACGCCCTTGGGTTAACACTGGCCCAAAAGGCGGGCGTGACCACGCGGATCGTTGCAGAAACCCCGCGAACCTCTTTTCAATTCCGTTTACGCGAACAGCTCGACGAATTTTCCCCCGATCTCGTCATTTTAGCGGGATTTATGCGCGTGTTAGCTAAGGAAACAGTTACGGATTACTTGGGAAAAATGGTCAATATTCATCCCTCTTTATTGCCTAAATTCAAAGGGTTACATACCCACCAACGCGCTATAGAACAAGGAGAAACCGAACATGGAGCTTCCGTACATTTTGTGACTCCTGAATTGGACGATGGCCCAGTCATTTCGCAAATTAAACTTCCGATCCTGCCCACCGACACCGCAGAGTCATTAGCCGAGCGCTTGTTGATTCGTGAGCATTGGCTGTATCCCAAAACCCTGCAATGGATTAGCGAAAAACGGGTTCAATGGATACCTAATGGGATTTATTTTGATAATGAATTATTAAAGCAACCGCTAATTTTTGGTGATGAGGAATTAAATGATTAATAAGGTATTTTTAATTCATCTAATAACCCACCTAATTCTGGGCTTCACAATTACCCATAACCTAGCTAATGCTCAAACCATTCCCGCTTTTACGGCTTATTATTCCGCACAAGCCCGTGGATTAACGGTTGGGCGAGGGCAATTAAGTTTGCGGCATCCAGAAATTGGGCGTTACGAAATGGAATTATCAATGCAAACCCTCGGTATTGCTAACCTGTTTTCTCCTGTGGATACCACCGAAATCGCACAAGGTTATCTTCGAGAAAATCGGGTAATCCCCTCATTTTATGAACGTCAGCAGGCGGCAAATCGTTCACCGCAACAGGTCCGTCTAAACTTTGATTTCGAGTCAAACCAAATCGACTTTCAAATAGATCATCGGTACGGATTCATTCGGGAAACTGAATTAGATAATTTTACCGCTGTATTTGACCCACTCAGCATTCATCTGCACATCATGAATGATCTCAAAAGCGGGCAACTGAATACCCAATACACGCTCATTGAGCGAGATAAACTAGAGACTTACGAAGTGACCGAATTACCTTCAGAAACCTTGGCAACTCAATTAGGCCAGTTGCACACGCGCCGACTTCGGCAAACTCAACCCAATACCTCTCGTTTTATGGATTTGTGGTTTGCGCCCTCGCTCGATTATTTATTAGTGAAGTTGGTTCGCACCCGACGAGGTACAGAACAATTTCGGTTGATGATTACGGAAAACCGACTACCCAATGAATAAACCGTTATTCGCCCTAAATTCCCCGATGGGCTGACCTACACTGAGCGCGTTTGTCTTCATTCCGCGTCGCCATAAGAGCCTTTTTCGATGAGTAGCGATTTACAAACCGCTTTCCAGCAACTGCGCGAAGCCCTCGCCCAGTGCATTTATGGACAAGAAATCCTAATTGAACGGCTGCTAATCGCCTTACTTGCAGATGGCCACTTGCTCGTGGAAGGTGCTCCCGGACTTGCCAAGACGACCGCCGTGAAATCGCTCGCGACGCGCTTGGAAGGGGATTTTCATCGCATCCAATTTACCCCCGATCTGCTCCCCGCTGACTTGACGGGTACGGATATTTACCGTCCGCAACAGGGGGAATTTGTCTTTCAGCAAGGGCCTTTATTCCATCACATTATTTTGGCCGATGAGATCAACCGAGCGCCCGCCAAAGTGCAATCGGCGTTACTCGAAGCGATGGAAGAACGACAAATTACGGTGGGCCAACAAACCTACCCATTACCCCGCCTATTCCTGGTGATGGCCACGCAAAACCCTTTGGAGCAAGAAGGCACTTATCCGCTCCCCGAAGCCCAACTCGACCGCTTTTTGTTACATGTGCGCATTGGC
Source organism: uncultured Candidatus Competibacteraceae bacterium (assembly GCA_964613675.1). Lineage (GTDB taxonomy): Bacteria > Pseudomonadota > Gammaproteobacteria > Competibacterales > Competibacteraceae > DAIUCA01. Next base: position 34,310 of record CAZTIH010000005.1, on the reverse strand, counting down.
TATCCCGATGCCGAGGCGGAAAAACAAATTTTGCACCTCGCACGGGCACGGGCGGTCGATCAGCAAAGTGCAGCAATGTCAATTCCCTCCGATGCCAAGGCGCTGGTGCAGCTTCCTCCACCGACTTTATTGAGCCAATCGGCGGTATTCGCAGCGCGGCAGGCGATTTTGACGGTGTATTTCACACCGGCGCTTGAGGAATATTTGGTGCAATTGGCACGGGCCAGCCGTCAACCGAGCCTTTACGGTCAAGATTGGGCATCTTGGCTCACGGCGGGGTTTAGTCCACGCGGCACGATTGCGTTGGAGCGTTGTGCGCGGGCGCGGGCCTGGCTGTTGGGACGCGATTATGTCTCTCCCGATGACATTCAGGCCGTTGCGCCTGATGTACTGCGCCATCGACTCATTCTGTCTTACGCCGCTGAGGCCGATGGAATCGACGCCGACACGGTGCTTACCGAACTCCTCAAGCGCGTGCCGGTGCCATAAATGTGGGGGCGTTGGTTTAGAACTCGCGGGGAGGGAACTTCCGAAGCCACCTTTACCCCGGGGGCATCGCTCGATCAAAGCGAGTTATTGGCGCTGCGCGACTTAGCCCGACGACTCAATTTGGCCCAAGCGACTGCAACACGGGCGGGGTTGGGAATTAGTCAGCGGCGCGGTCGGGGCCTGGATTATCACGAATCACGGCATTATCAAGCAGGCGACGAAGTGCGGCACATCGACTGGCGCGTCACGGCGCGTACCGGGCAAATGCACACCAAAATTTACCGTGATGCCCGTGAAATGCCGGTATGGCTCATCCTCGATACGACGGAATCGCTGTGGTTCGGGACGCGCAAAGCCTTAAAAGTCGTTCAACTGGCCCGTTTAGCCGCATTAATCGGTTGGGCGACGACGCTGCGTGGTGACCGTGTAGGCTGGATGACGGCCCATCGCACCCAATCGCCTTTGGGAGGAACGAAGGGCGCTACTCAATTAATTCATGAGCTGGCCCACTTAAAACCCGACGAAAACTGGTCGCTGATCAATGAGTTATCGCGATTAGGTCCCCAATTGCGCGGGGGACAGCTATGGCTACTTGGTGATGCAAGTCGTTGGGATACGGCGCTCATTCGCCAACTCGGGGGGTTAAACCAGCGAATTAACAGTCGTATTGCACAGGTTATTGATCCTTTTGAGGAAACTCCTTTTCGTGGCCGATTGCGTCTCAGTGACGGCGATGCCTCACAAACCTGGCGAGGGACTTCGCTTCAGGGGTTTTACGCCGACCAACGGGCTTTTTGGCAACATCTTACCGACCAAGCGCACGGTTATGGCTTGCGTTTTGATGTGGTACGTACTAACGACGAACTCCCCCACCTTGTCCATCGACTAAGCCTGTGAAATTTGCCGTTTTTTTAATATTCCCTGTGTTTTCCTTACTTCCTGCGGTGGGCACAGCACAAGTATTGTCCGGTCGACCAATACTCGACTTACTCGACATTATTCCCCCTCCCCCCCCCACATTTTGGCCGCCGCCGCCCGTTTACTGGCTATCATTTATCTTACTGATTCTTCTGGTTTTTTGGTTGGTCGTAAAACTTGTCGCCCGCCAAAGGCAATACCGCTTTCAACGCCAAATCGACCGCGCTTTTGAGGAATTCCTGGATTTACCACCGCGTTACCAGCTCATCGGCGTCAACCGAGTACTGCGACGGGTAGCACTCACACGCTATCCCCGAGATCGGGTGGCCGCATTGCATAGTTGGAGCTGGCAAGCGTTTTTAACGGGCACTTCGCCCAACGACACGCCGCTTGATCCCGAAAAAGGCCGTTTTTTAGTGCAATCGGCTTACGAACCCATCGAACCCGACGCAACAACGGCGGCTGACCTCATTCATTGGGCACGGCGTTGGTTGTGGCATCATCGTCCGAGGTAATGAGTTTATGTCTTTTCTACCGATTATCCCTTGGCCCACATTATTTCTGTGGCCTTGGGTTTTTCTACTACTACCATTACCGATTGTGCTTAGATGGATTTTACCCCCGTCCTTACCAAGCCGACCTGGGCTTTATGTTCCTTTTTTTAAGCGTCTTCACGCCTACAGACGCAAAAAACCGCCTAATATTCAGTTTTTCCTTGCTGGGTTGACTTGGGTTTGTTTAATTACGGCGACGGCGCGGCCTGTTCACTTAGATGATCCAATTCCATTAAAGCGCGAAGGGCGGGAAATGGTTCTCGTCGTGGATTTATCGGGAAGTATGCAAGAACACGATATGACGTTGGACGGCCGACCAGTGAGTCGTTTAGAAGTCGTAAAAGCATTAATTAGTGACTTTATTAGTCGTCGAACGGGAGACCGCTTGGGATTATTACTTTTCGGGACGCGCGCTTTTTTCCAAGTGCCCTTAACTCACGACCATCGTACGCTCGCAATGTGGTTACGAGAGGCCGAAATAGGGATGGCTGGCGAAGCGACGGCGATCGGTGATGCCATTGGGTTATCCGTCAAGCGATTGCGGGATCGGGAAGGCGAACGGGTGGTCATTCTCCTAACTGATGGCGCAAATACGGCTGGTGCACTAGATCCCTTACATGCAGCCGAATTAGCGCAATTTGTGGGACTGCGGATCCATACGATTGGTGTTGCAGGGAATATTCGTTCACCTTGGGGGCGCGGCAATCCTGCTTCGGATATTGATGAACCAAGTTTGCAACGCATAGCGTCCTTGACGGGCGGACAGTACTTCCGAGCCAGTACAACCGACGATTTAGCCAGAATTTACGCAAAACTTGACGAATTAGAGCCTATAGAAAGGGAACAAGCGCAGTATCGCCCACAGACAGAGTTTTACTATATCCCTCTGTTAGGTGCGTTATTTTTTGGATATTTACTTGGATTATTTCGAGTAATGACAGCATGAATAAACTAGAAAATTTGTTTTTTTATATAAATGTACTGCTTTTAGTGGGATTTATAGGCTATTGGTGGCAAAAAGAAGGACTTTTATTAAGACCAGAATGGTTGTGGCTAACCTTACCAGGATTGTTTCTCACCACCATGGCTTACCTTTTTCAACCCAAAGCCCAACTGAGCATATGTGATCGGCATTTACAATCCATTATGGTCACGCAACCGCGCAGGAGTCGTTTGCATTACTGGGTACTCAGTGGTCTGATAGCTATCCTCGCATTAAGCGGTCCCAGTTTAAGTAAGGAACCCACACCGCTAATCACGCGAGAAGTTGGTGTTGTAGCAGTTTTGGATTTATCGACCTCTATGTTAGCTGATGACTTACCGCCCAACCGTCTAACCCGTGCTCGCTTTAAATTACTGGATTGGTTGCATAATTTGGAGGATGAACAAGTTGGCCTAGTTGTTTTCTCTGATGATGCGTTTGTCGTGTCTCCCCTTACTCGTGACATGGAAGCCATTAAAGTTTTACTTCCCATTCTGTCTCCCGAAATTATGCCGGCTCAAGGTGAAAATGTCGGTCGTGCCTTGTTAATGGCCGGAGAATTATTAGAACAGACCGCAATCGCGCCTGGCTACGGTCACATTTTACTCATTACCGATGCTAACATTACCGCACAAGATCGTGCCGCCGCTCGACAGCTTTATCAAAATGGTTACAGAACGAGTGTTTTGGGAATAGGAACCGCGATAGAGACCGTTATTCCAACTGAGCAGGGTGATTTTTTACGGGATTCCAACCAACGCCCCATCCTTACTCGTGTAAATCATGAAGGATTAGCTCAACTTGCTCGAGAAAGTGGCGGAGGATGGACGATGGTTCGAGATGACAATAGCGATATTATTTTCTTAAAATCATTACTTGAAGCCGAAAATAATCGCTTAACCCTAACTGAAGAGACTCAAGAGCGATCGGTAGATCACGGGATTTGGTTACTATTTCCTTTAATCTTCTTGAATATCGGCATTTTTCGCCTCGGTGCTTGGGAGTAATTCATGAAAACCATAATTTCCTTTCCGATATTACTATACTTGGCTATATGGCTACATTCCCCTCTAGCTTTGGGGAGTGTCCATGTAAGTATTGACCGACAAACGATCTACGAGGGAGAAAATTTCAACTTAATTATCGAAGTAGAAGGAAATACTGTGGATTTTGATGCCGGCGAGCTTACCCACGATTTTTTCATTCAAAGTCAGGCAGTAAGGCAACAAGTGCAACAAATCGGGAGACGCCAACTTTCAAAAAGTATTCGAATCGTGACCCTCGAACCCAAGCGTGCAGGGCAATTAATCATACCTTCCTTACAAGTCAATAATGTCAGGACAAATCCTCTATCTATTAATGTTTTGGCGGCGATTGATGAACAATCAAATCCCCCAGTACTCGTTGAACTCGTAGTTGAACCCCAAAATCCCTATGTTCAGCAGCAAGTTACGATAAAACAGCAGGTATTGGTAAGAGCAGACTTACCGATCTTACCAGGAACATTAACGATCCCTGTCGATGACAGTCAGGCGGTTTGGCATAGATTAGGCGATGATCGTGAATTAAGAACGGAGCGACTGGGCCAAACTTACCGCGTGTTGGAAAGACGGTATGCTATGTTCCCAACTCGAAGCGGTGTCATTAATTTTCAGCCTTTCACGTTTGACGGCCGTATTGCACAAGCTCCAAGAAATTCTCAAGGAATTGGTAGAAATTCCTTACTTTTTAATGCGGGTCGGCGCATCATTTTGAATAGTGAAACGCATCGAATGGAGGTTAAAGCGATTCCCAATCGGCATCAAACGACTTGGTTACCCGCCAAGAATGTGACGATTCGGGGAAGTTGGGAAAATGAAGCGCCTATTTTTCGCGTCGGTGAACCCCTATCTTTTACGGTGATTGCTGAAGTACATGGGCAGGATGCCATTTCATTACCCGAACTCAACTGGGATTTACCACAAGGATTACAACTGTATCGCGACCCCGAAACTCGTAGTACGCGCTCTGATAATGATTTTCTGATCGGGAAATTAGAACAAAAATTAACAGTATTACCTACGATGATTGGCGAATTTTCCTTACCTAATTTGGTTATTCCTTGGTGGGATACGACCAACGATCACCTGAGTAGTGCAGAAATTCCCGCCATGAAAATCACTGTTTTTCCTGGTATTGGAGGAAATACGGGAGAAATCCAAAATACTTTACCTGAAAGCAGTCCTGTATCTATCGTTCGTCCGTCACTTGACAGTACTACATCTCAGCCAAAACGGATAACAGAGATTTTATCTGATTTTAGTTCAATCCTATCTATTCAATCCTTGCCGATATTACCTAACAACATAAAAGAGACATTTTGGTATGGTACGACATTGGTTTTACTAACCATTTGGTTTCTGACTTTACTGGGTTGGCGTCGCACAGAATACCTAAAAAAGGGTCAAAAGCCGAATATAACACCAAAAGTCATACCCTCCTTTTCAAATATACAAAGTTTACTTAAACGCGATAATCCCAAAGCAGTTAGAACAGCATTACTAAGTTGGGCGTCGAGTTACTGGCCCCAAGATCCTCCCAAAAATCTAGCTGAACTCGGGCAACGAGTCCCGAATTGGGCAATTTGGCTACATCAATTAGACAGAGCTTGTTACAGTAATGAGCAAGTTGATTGGATGACCGATTTGCATAAACCTCAAAAAGCAACTACTCATCAGGTAAATACCGTAAATTACTTACCTTCCTTGTATCCTTAATTCCAGTAACACAACAAATAATATGAATGCTTTTGTTCAAGAACTCAATAAACGGCGCACTTTTGCCATCATTTCCCATCCTGACGCGGGAAAAACGACTTTAACTGAGAAACTTTTGCTTTTTGGGGGAGCAATTCAGTTGGCAGGAACCGTGAAGGGTCGTAAGGCAACTCGTCATGCAACCTCTGATTGGATGGAGCTGGAGAAACAGCGCGGAATTTCGGTAACCTCGTCAGTAATGCAGTTTCCTTACCGCGATCGAATCGTCAATTTATTGGACACACCAGGTCACGAAGATTTTTCCGAAGACACCTACCGTACGCTTACCGCCGTGGATTCAGCGCTCATGGTCATAGATTGTGCCAAAGGCGTTGAAGAACGTACCATTAAGCTCATGGAAGTCTGTCGGTTACGAAATACCCCCATTTTTACTTTTATCAATAAAATGGATCGAGAAGGGCGCGATCCGATGGAAGTCATGGATGAAGTAGAGAGAATTCTGGGAATCCGCTGTGCTCCCATTACTTGGCCTATTGGTATGGGACGTGAATTTAAAGGCGTCTATCATCTCTATAGCGACTTTATCCACCTTTATGATCCCAAAAAAGATGGTCGTCGGAACGAGGGGCAGACGATTAAAGGATTAGATCATTCTGATGTCGATAACTTACTGGGTAAGGATAATGCCGATAATCTGCGCGAAGAGCTAGAATTAGTGAAAGGCGCCAGTCATCCATTTAATTTGTCGGAATACGCAGAAGGTAAGCTTACCCCTGTTTTTTTTGGTGCCGCGATCAACAACTTTGGGGTACAGGAAATGTTGGATGGATTCGTGGAATATGCTCCTCCTCCCTGCCCTCGCCAAACCGACAAACGCGCTGTTTCTCCTGATGAGACGCCATTTTCTGGTTTTGTGTTCAAAATTCAGGCGAACATGGATCCTCAACATCGCGACCGTATTGCATTTCTGCGGATATGTTCGGGAATTTACCGACCTGGAATGAAGGTAAAACATGTAAGGATAAATCGAGAACTTAAAATTGCTGATGCACTGACCTTCATGGCGTCAGAACGTGAGCGGGTCGAAGAAGCCTATCCCGGTGATATTATTGGAATTCACAACCACGGCACGCTTCGCATTGGTGATACCTTAACCGAGGGCGATTCTTTGTATTTTACAGGAATCCCCGATTTTGCCCCTGAATTGTTCAGACGCGCTCGTTTACGGGATCCGCTTAAAACAAAACAACTTTTGAAAGGATTAGAACAACTTTGCGAAGAAGGGGCGACACAGCTATTTCGTCCCCTCAACAGTAATGATTTGATCTTAGGCGCGGTTGGTATCCTGCAATTTGATGTCGCTGCTTATCGCCTCAAAAGCGAATACGGCGTGGATTGTGCTTTCGAGGCGGTGAATGTAACGACTGCCCGTTGGGTACGCTGCGAGAATGAGAAAAAATTTGAGGAATTTCAAAGGCGTAACTTTGATTTCCTCGCTCGCGATCATTTAGACGAACTGGTTTACATCGCCCCTACACGTGTAAATTTACAACTCGCGCAAGAACGCTTCCCTGAAATCCTATTTTCTGCAACCCGCGAGCGTTAATTAAAAAATCAAGTCATTTAACTAATTAACTATTGTAAGTTGATTACATAATTCCCATCCCAATGATGGGCGACATATTAAGCTAATTGTAGTCTTTTAGCGGGCGATTAAATTAGCCAAAGCTTCGGGCGGAACAATTCCTTTTTCCGTGATAAAACCCGTAATGTACTTAGCGGGGGTCACATCAAATGCAGGGTTAAACGCCTTTGATTTCTCTGGAATCACGCGCACCGTCTCAATCTGACCCTGCGCCATTTGGCCTGTCACAAACGCAACTTCATCGGCATGACGCTCTTCAATGGGAATGTCTCGTCCCTGCGTTAACCCCCAATCAATCGTCGAGGTGGGCAATGCGACATAGAATGGGATACCATTATCAAATGCCGCTAAAGCCTTGAGATAAGTCCCAATTTTGTTGGCCACATCGCCGTTTGCCGTTACGCGGTCTGTGCCGACAATACATACGTCGACCTTGCCATGCTGCATCAAATGCCCCCCCGCATTGTCGACGACCACCGTGTGATTGACCCCATGCTCACTCAATTCAAACGCCGTTAAAAAACCGCCTTGATTGCGCGGGCGCGTTTCATCCACCCAAACATGTAAATCAATTTTACGATCATGCGCTAAATAAATAGGTGCAGTTGCCGTCCCATAATCAACGGTCGCTAACCACCCTGCATTACAGTGCGTAAGTAGGTTAATTTGTGCGCCCTGTTTTTCATTTGCTAATGCCTCAATAATCTGCAATCCAAATTGTCCAATTTTCTGGTTTACTTGCACATCATGATCGGCTAACTCCCCCGCTTTTTGCCAGGCGACCATTGCTCGATCCGTTTCAGGACACTCTGCTAACACCTGCTCCATTTGGGTTAATGCCCAACGCAAATTCACAGCCGTTGGACGCGTTTTAAGCAGGTAATTCACTGTTTTTTCTAACGATGTATAACTGGCATCATCGACGAGGGCTAAAGCTAATCCATAAGCCGCTGTCACGCCGATCAACGGAGCTCCTCTAACCATCATGGTCGTAATCGCACGAGCACAGTCCTCTACACTGTGTAAATGTTTGATTTCAAAAGCAAAAGGCAACCGCGTTTGGTCGATGATCGCAACAGTGTGTAACGGTTTGACGGGCCAAATAGTGCGATAAGAAGTGTTTTCGATGCGCATAACAGGATTCCAACAAGGCGAAGAATGGTGCAAATGTGGCCCAAATATGGCCTAAGATGCGCTTTGAACTGTAACGAAAATCGAATGCTATGAGCTATTTTCCCCTTGATAAACCCGATCTTCAGGTTTCGGTACGCGATGTTTTTGGGATTGATACAGATCTCGTCGTGCCCGCTTTTAGTGAAGCCGCCGAACTCGTCCCCGAACGCGACGATGCTTATCACTTTGATCCGGCGACCACTTTGGCCATTTTGGCTGGATTTGCCCATAACCGTCGGGTGCTTGTTCAGGGCTACCACGGAACGGGAAAGTCGAGTCATTTAGAACAAATCGCGGCGCGGCTGAACTGGCCCTGTATCCGAATTAATCTCGATTCCCATATCAGTCGACTTGACCTTGTAGGTAAGGATGCCATTGTTATTCGCGAAGGAATGCAAGTCACTGAATATCGAGAAGGAATTTTGCCCTATGCCTTACAGCGGCCTATTGCCCTCGTATTTGATGAATATGATGCAGGACGTCCCGATGTTATGTTCGTTATTCAGCGCGTATTAGAAGTCGATGGAAAACTAACACTTTTGGATCAAAGTCGTGTTATTCGTCCTAATCCTTACTTTAGGCTATTTGCTACGGCAAATACCGTTGGATTAGGTGATACCAGTGGTTTGTATCACGGTACACAACCCATCAATCAAGGACAAATGGATCGCTGGAATATCGTTGCCACGCTGAATTACTTACCTCATGCCCAAGAAGTCCAAATTATTACCGCAAAAGCGCCAAAACTCGCCGAAACCAAGGAAGGTCCTATTATTCTGAATAACATGGTTAAACTGGCCGCTTTAACGCGAGCAGGCTTTATTAATGGTGACTTATCTACAGTCATGAGCCCACGAACGGTGATTACCTGGGCTGAAAATGTCAGTATCTTTGGACAAGTCGCCCTCGCATTTCGCTTGACCTTCTTAAACAAATGCGACGAAGCCGAGCGTCACACTGTCGCAGAGTATTACCAGCGCTGCTTTGGCGTGGAACTGGGCATTTAATCACTGCCACAAAAAATAGCCGAATTTTCTTTCGGCTATTCTCATTTTCACCTATGAGCCAGTAAATCAATTAACCAACTGCTTTTTTGTACTCTTCGGCGACATAGGCCCAATTTACGACATTCCACCAATTTGCAATGTAGTCGGGACGTTTGTTCTGGTATTTCAGGTAATAGGCGTGCTCCCAAACATCCAATGCCAATATCGGTTTGCCAATAGATGGAGCCACATCCATTAAAGGATTATCTTGATTAGGCGTCGAAGTAACTTCCAATTTCCCATCTTTTACGATTAACCACGCAAATCCTGACCCAAAGCGGTTCAAGCCTTCAGTGCTCATTTTTTCCTTAAACGCATCGAAACTACCAAAAGTCGTATCAATGGCTGTCGCTAAATCGCCATCAGGCTTGCCGCTGCTAGTTGGCGTCATGCAATTCCAGTACATAATATGATTGAAATATCCCCCGCCATTATTGCGAACCGCCGTCGGCGCCCGAGAAATCTCAGCCAAAATCGCCTCCAATGGGGCTTCCGCCATAGCGGTATCGGCGACTGCTGCCGTGAACTTGTCAAAGTAAGTGCGGTGATGTTTACCGTAATGGATTTCCATGGTTTGTGCGTCGATGTAAGGCTCTAACGCATTGAAATCATAGGGCAAATCGGGAAATTGAAAGCTCATGGGCTATCTCCTGTTTGATTAAAAAATTACGTCGTCGTTGTAGTCGGTTCGGCGACTGCCATAGGCCGAACCACCGTCTTCTGTAGATAGCGATCGACGGCATTTTTCGCCGCAATTAGCACCGCCAATCCAAAAAAAGCGCCCGGCGGCAAAATCGCAATGATAAAACCGGGATAGTCGGCACCGAGATGCAGGGTCCAATCACGGGCCGTCTCTCCAAACATCAAATACGCATCGGCGAACAGCGTGCCGTTTCCCACCAGCTCGCGCATCCCTCCCAGTGTCACGAGAACGGCGGAAAACCCCAATGCCATCATCAATCCGTCAAAGAGCGCACGCCGACTTCCATGGCGGGACGCAAACGCCTCTGCTCGACCGATGACGATGCAGTTGGTCACGATTAAAGGTATAAAAATCCCAAGTATTTGATATAAATCGAAGAAAAAAGCGCGAATTAGCAATTCTACGGCGGTCACACAGCCAGCAATGATGACGACAAATACCGCGATTCGAATTTCGGGCCGTAAAAAATGACGGACCAGGGCCACAATGCCATTAGTCATCGTCAGAACTAAAATCGTGGCGATTCCAAGGCCCAAACCATTAATTACACTGGTTGTTACCGCTAATAGTGGACATAATCCCAAAAGCTGTACTAATCCAGGATTGTTCGCCCAAAGGCCGTTTTTAGCAATTTCGCCGTAACTTGGTTCACTCATGGCAGTGTTTCCTCGAAAAGTTTTTCATATTGACTTTCGGCATATTTCAGAACATTTGCAACACTTCTAACAACGGCGCGCGGTGTAATGGTTGCGCCTGTAAATTGTTCAAAATCGCCGTTATCCTTACGCACTTGCCAACGTTCCAAAGGCGGATTTAACAAGGATTTTCCGTCAAATTGCCGTATCCAGTCGGAGCGACGCACATTAAGGTCATCTGAAAAACCCGGCGTCTCGCTGTGGGATACAACCCTTACGCCGATTACCTGTCGTTCGCGATTGACACCGACCAACAATCTAATCGCTCCATTATACCCATCGGGCGCAATTACCTCAAAAATAATCCCGTTTAGCTCATTTTCCTTACGCAATGGGAAAATTGTCGTTAATCCGTCGCTGTTAGGTAATGATTGGCTTTCAGCGACGGGATCATTGTCAAAATCCGTTGCTATCGCACTTAACAGTGCAATTTTTGCTAAACGCTCGTTTTCTGCAATGATCGGTGCCGCAAAGTAATACGATACGCCTAAAATAAGCGTTGCAGCGGCGGTAAATCCCGTAAGAATGAGCGTTGCTTGGTGTACCGACGCGAGTATCGTCTTCATGTACCAAATACGCGAGGTTTAGTGTAAAGATCTAGCGTTGGCACAGCGATATTCATCAGCAATACGGCGAAGGCAACTGCATCTGGGTAGCTGCCATAGCTCCGAATAACAAAAATCAGTACGCCAATGCCGATTCCAAACAAAATTCGTCCTAATGGCGTGGTACTCGCCGATACCGGATCTGTTGCAATGAAAAAAGCCCCGAAAATCGCTGCTCCACTAAATACATGAAAAAGCCCGGTTGGGTAGCGATTAGGGTCAATAAGATGGAATATCGACGCTAACAAGAATAAGGTCAGTAAGATACTCAATGGAATTCGCCCATCTGCGGTTTTTGTCCATACCAACCACCCTCCCCCAACTAGAAATGCCAAGTTTACCCACTCCCAACCATTCGCGCCTAAAAATCCAAAGACTGGGTGCGAAAATAATGCCTCGGTCAACTCATTAAGACGAGTTTGCGTGCGCCACAAGTCCAACACCGTTGCGCCCGTCAAACCGTCAATTGGATTGGAAAAAATAGCCTGGGTCGCATTTTGAAAGGTAATCCATTCGCCCCCCGCAGAAATAGGCGTTGGCCATTGATTTAACGCTTGTGGGAAGGCAATCAGCACCATGACATAACCGACCATGGCTGGATTAAATGGATTCGAGCCAATCCCCCCATAAAGCTGTTTAGCCACGACGATCGCAGAAAAAATTGCAATTGCAGAAATCCAGTAGGGAACCAGAGGAGGTAATGAAATTGCCAGCAACCAGGCGGTGACAAGCGCACTGTTATCTTTCAAGGGGCGTAAGGATTTTCCCCGAATGATCAACATTAATGCCTCAAATAGCCAAGCGAGCAGGCTAATCCAGACTATCTGAATTAAAATTCCCCAACCGAAGAGTCCGAAAAGTAAACCCACCCCCGGTAAACATGCCATGATGACCTTTAGCATGACCCAACTGACGGAAACTCGGGGTGCAATGTGGGGTGAATCTTGTAAGGCAAACCGCATTAGACTTCCTCATTTTTCTTACTTGCGGCTAAATTCTTAGCAGCCGCCTTTTTTTCACGCTGCTTGGCTTCTTTTTCAGCTTGTTCACGTGACAAGCGATTCTGGCGATTTTCATGGCGTTGACGGGCGAGATCCGCTTTTCGTTTCTCTTTCTCTTTTATCCATAACTCACCCTTTGCATAACGATAGTAAGAAACCAATGGGATTTCGCTCGGACAAACCGATGCGCAACAGCCACATTCAATACAGTCGAATAGGTGATAATCGTGCAATTTATCGAATTCCTGACTTTTGGCGTGCCAGTAAAGCTGTTGAGGCAATAAATGTGATGGACAAACTTCAACACATTGACCACAACGAATGCAAGGATCGGGTTCACGGGCAGCCCGCGCTAATTGCGTTGTAGCGAGTAAGCAATTCATACCTTTGATGACAGGAATTTCGTCAGTGAGTAAGGAATAGCCCATCATCGGGCCGCCTACCAGTAAACGCTTGACTTCGGGCTTATAACCGCCACAAGCCGCAATGACTTCATTAATTAAAGTACCAAATCGCACCTCGCAAACCTGCGGCGCATTCACTGCGTCCCCTGTCACGGTAATCCACCGAGAAATCAACGGCTTACCATGAGCTACGGCGTGAAATAGCGCATAAGCCGTTCCCACATTATGACAAATCACTCCCACCTCGGCCGGCAACTTACCGCTCGGCACTTCTCGGCCCGTCAAAATTTTGATGAGCTGTTTTTCACCGCCGGTTGGGTAAATCGTAGGGACTTCAACGACTTGGAGCGTTGGGTGCGCTGACTTTGCAACGGCTTCACGCAGTGCATTTAGGGCACTGGGCTTACTGTCTTCAATCCCAATGAGCGCGTTCTCAATCCCCAGGGCTTGTTGCATAAAAACCACTCCCTCGACAATTTCCGCCGCTCGCAGCGTCATCAACAGCTCGTCACACGTGATGTAGGGTTCACATTCGGCACCGTTGATAATTAACCAGTCCAGCTTGTGATTGAGATTAGCGGCCAATTTAACGGCCGTTGGGAACGCTGCCCCCCCCAATCCCACCAACCCGCATTCCCGCGCCCGCGTGCGCAAAGTGACCGGATCCGTATCCCGAGAGAGCGGCGGCAGTAATGTCACCCACTCATCCTGCCCATCTGTATCAATTATGATACATTTAGCCGTTAAATTAGACGGATGAGGAATCGCATGGTGATCAATTGCGCTCACGACGCCCGAACTTGGCGCATGAATTGGGGCGCTAATGTACCCCTCCGCCCGCGCAATCACCTGCCCTGTCTTCACGCGCTCCCCAACCGTAACGATGGGTTTTGCTGGCTGACCAATATGTTGTTGTAATGGAACAACGAGCTGTTTTGGTATCGCGATTGGGTTGAGTGGACGGTGAAGTGAATCCGTTTTGTGAGGATCAAGGTGCAGTCCGCCAAAAGGCGTGGTAAGAGAAATTGCTTTCATAATTATGCACTTGCAACTTTAGGTTGGGGCCATGTCCACGACTCCAGTGTCACAGTTACGGGCACCATCTCAATACAATCTACCGGGCAAGGCGCTACGCACAGTTCGCAGCCTGTACATTCCTTCGCAATAACCGTGTGCATTTGCTTAGCAGCACCGAGAATGGCATCGACAGGACAGGCCTGGACGCAGAGCGTGCAACCTATGCAGGTTAGTTCATCAATAATGGCAACAGCTTTCGGTTTTTCTTGCGCAATCAACGGTTTAGGTTCGCGATTTAAGAGATCTGCCAGCGCAACCACTGTCCCCTGACCGCCCGGTGGGCAACGGTTGATGTCTTCCCCCTCGTTGGCAATGGCCGTGGCGTAAGGACGACAACCCGGATAGCCGCATTGGCCACATTGAGTTTGTGGCAATAGCGCGTCGATTTGATCCACTAACGGGTCGCCGTCCACACGAAAGCGAGCCGCTGCAAACCCCAAGATTCCGCCAAAGAATGCCGCCAAACCCCCTAAAGCAAGGAGTGCGTAAGCAATTGTTAACATGCTAATTCCTCACTAATCCGGCAAATCCCATGAACGCGAGGGACATTAATCCCGCAGTCACTAGCCCAATTGCCGATCCGCGAAAAGGCGCGGGGACATCCGCTACGGCAATGCGTTCGCGTAATGCTGCAAATAAAATCAGAACCAAGGTAAATCCCAGAGCGGCCCCCAATCCGTAGAGCGCCGAGGCCAAAAAATCATGTTTTTGCTGGACATTTAACAAAGCGACCCCTAGTACCGCGCAATTGGTCGTGATTAAGGGCAGGTAGATTCCAAGCACTTGATATAAAAGGGGACTCGTGTAGTGCAAAACCATTTCGGTGAACTGGACGACTGCCGCAATCGCCAAAATAAAAGCGAGGGTGCGCAAATAGGTTAATTCTAAGGGCATTAGAATTAGCGTATCGACCAAATGGGAGGTGACAGCCGAAAGCGTTAATACGAACGCCGTTGCTAGTCCCAATCCCAAGGCCGAACTGAGCTTATTCGATACCCCCATAAATGGGCACAAACCGAGAAATTTTACGAGCACGAAATTGTTCACCAAAATCGTGCTCACTAAAATAAGGGCGTATTCCGCCATAACAGATTTCCTCAAGGAATGCGGATGGTAAAACCTACCAAATCACTCGGGCATTAAGCCAATGATTTGAGGTTGCAACCATATAACCCATCTTTTGCCAAAACCTTGATTAAAGGCATAAAAAAGACGGGTTCTGGCATTGATTTTCGGAAAATTTCTAATGGTTTAACGCAATGTCACTAACTCTTCGGCGCTCGTAGGGTGAATGGCGACCGTTCGATCAAAATCGGCTTTCGTTGCCCCCATCCGAACCGCCACCGCAAATCCTTGCAACATCTCGTCGGCCCCATTCCCAATAATATGGCATCCCACCACTTTCTCCGTCTCTCCTACGCAGACCAACTTCATTGCGGTCGGCGTTTTGTGAGTCAGCATCGAGTAATAGAGCGAATTAAATCGCGTCTGATAAACCTTTACGGCATCGCCAAACTGTTCTCGTGCCGCCCGTTCGGTCAGCCCCACCGTGCCCATGGGGGGATGACTAAAGACCACGGTCGGAATGTTTTCGTAATCCAAGCGACTATCCGGTTGGTCGCCAAAAAGCCGTTCTGCTAATCGTCGTCCTGCGGCAATAGCGACGGGCGTGAGCGCGGCCTGCCCCGTAATGTCCCCAATCGCGTAGATTCCATTCTGACTGGTGTTCTGGAAAGGATCGACATGAATTACGCCCTTGTCGTCGTGCGCGACCTTCGCAGCAGTCAAGTTTAGGCCCTGTGTTAGCGGACGACGGCCCGTTGCCCACAAAATGCAGTCAACCGACAAAGCCGACTGGTCGCGATTTAGTGTCACGAGTAGTCCATCAGAAGTCTTTTCGACGGCGTTCACCTGCGTTTGAAACCGCAACTGAATCCCCGATTGCGTCATCGTTCCGGTTAACACCTCTCGCAATAGGTCATCAAATTGGTTCAACAACTGAGTGCCCCGTACCAACAGGGTGACCTCGCTGCCTAACGACTGAAATACGCCCGCTAGCTCCACCGCAATGTAACCGGCGCCCACAACGGCAACGCGCTTAGGTTGTTGATCTAACGCAAAAAATCCGTCTGAAGTGATCCCCAATTCCGCGCCGGGGATCGTGGGAACTACCGGTTCACCGCCGGTTGCGATCACGATGTGAGGCGCAGTGTAAAGCTTGCCGTCAACATCGACCGTTTGCGGATCGACGAACTGCGCGTTTCCAACCACGAGTTCGATATTTTCGTTTTGTAAATTGCGGGCGTAAATATCGTTAAGTCGTTGAATATAAATGTGTCTTTTATCGACTAATTCGCGCCACTGAATTGCCCCGCTCTGAAGATCGAAGCCATATTCCCTTGCATCGTGGAGGGTGTGATTGATTTGGGCGGCGTGCCACATGATCTTTTTCGGGACACAACCCACATTGACACAGGTTCCACCGAGTTTCGCTTTTTCGATCACCAAAACCCGTTTTCCGAAGCGAGCGGCTCGACGGGCGACGGCAAGTCCACCGCTACCGCCCCCAATGGCGATTAGGTCGAAAGACTGAGACATGTGCACTTTTCCTCATTTTTTAGTCTCTCGTTGAGATTAGAAGCCCACGAATAGAGTTCAACCAAAGTGATTTATGAATAATCCTCTTCTGAATATCGAATCCATTCCCGATTTTTCGGCCATCCAACCCGCCCATGTCACGTCGGCCCTCGACGAAGTTCTGTCCCAAAATCAACGGGAACTCAATGAGTTACTGCAACAATCGACCTTTACTTGGGACAATTTCATCGTCCCTTTAGAAGAAATGCAGGATCGTCTGGACAAGATGTGGGGACCGATCCTTCATCTCAACGCAGTTAAGCAGACTTCTGAATTGCGCGATGTGTACGACGCAAATCTCTCAAAACTCAGTGGTTATTACACGGACTTAGCTCAAAACGAGGCGCTTTATCGCGGTTATTTGCAGCTCAAAGCCCACCCCAACTTTGCGACGCTGTCCCGTGCCCAACAGAAAGTCATTGAGGACGCTTTGCGCGATTTTGACCTGTCGGGGATTGCGTTACCCGTGGCTCAAAAGCGGCGTTATAAAGAAATCATGGGCGAACTCAGTCAATTGCAATCGCAGTTTCAGAACCATGTTGCGGATGCGTCTGCGCTTTGGAAAAAAGCGGTGAGCCGTCCCGAAGCCTTAAGCGGTTTGACCGCCTCTGGAATGGCTTTGCTACGACAAAATGCGAAACATAAACAGCAAGACGGCTATCTGCTCACCCTAGATTTACCGAGCTATTTGGCCGTTCTGAACTACGCCCACGACCGCACATTACGCCAAGAGATTTATCATGCTTACGCCACAAGAGCGTCGGATTGCGGACCATTTGCGGGACAGTTCGATAATTATCCGGTCATGCAAAAACTTCTGAAGTTGCGGGCAGAACTTGCACAAATATTGGGTTTTGCCCACTACGCCGACTATTCCCTTGCAACGAAAATGGCCGAATCTGTTGAAGAAGTTGAGCAGTTTTTATTGGATCTGGCACATCGAGCCAAACCTACAGCAGAACAAGAACTTGCAGCGCTACAGAACCTAGCGAAGGCCGATGGGGTATCACAAATCGAAGCATGGGATGTCGGCTATTACACAGAAAAATTACGTCAAGAACGTTATGCGCTGTCGCCAGAATCGTTGCGACCCTATTTCCCCGTGAACCAGGTTTTAGCGGGTATTTTTACCCTGTGTGAGAAAATTTTTGCGATAAAAATCAAAGAATTACCACAAGAAACTACTTGGCATCCAGAAGTAACCTGTTATGCCATTCAGAATGCGGCGGGCACATGTGGCAAGTTCTATTTAGATCTATTCAGTCGCGAACAGAAACGCAGTGGGGCTTGGATGGATGGTTCGATTAGTCGGCGTCGCATCGACAACCATCTACGACATCCGGTGGCCTATCTGATCTGCAATTTTGCACCGGCCGTAGAGGATGAACCCGCCTTGTTGACGCACAGCGATCTGTTAACACTGCTCCATGAGCTTGGACATGGCTTACATCATCTGATCACCCAAATCGATTATCCGGCTATCGCGGGAACGCGGGGGGTAGAATGGGATGCCGTCGAGTTGCCCAGCCAGTTCATGGAGAATTGGGCATGGCAATTAGAAACGCTAAAATACCTTTCAGCACATCATCTTACGGGAGAATCGTTGCCCGACGAGTTGTTTCAGAAATTAGAGAAAACGCGCCATTTCAACAGCGGAATCAATCTGTTAAGACAACTAGAGTTTGCTTTATTTGATCTGCATCTTCATCGCCAACCGCTAACCGAGGGGGAAATTCCGATCCAAACTTTAATTACAACACTGCGGCGCGAAATTGCCGTGATTCATCCACCAGAGTGGAACCGATTTGCGAATACCTTTGGACATATTTTTACCGGAGGTTATGCCGCAGGTTATTACAGCTACAAGTGGGCAGAAGTGCTTTCATCCGATGCGTTTGGGGCGTTTGAGGAGGAGGGATTAATGAATGTCGAGACGGGTAAGCGATTCTGCAAAGAAATTTTGGAAATGGGTGGAGTGCGTCCTGCGGCGGAAAGTTTTGCGGCCTTCCGTGGCCGTGCCCCCAAAATAGACGCGCTCTTACGCCATTCGGGTATCTGATTTAATCAATATCGGCTTCTTCAAAGTCTGAAGCGATAGACAAAATGGCGGTCTCTTCGGGAAAAACCGGCCGTTGTCGCTTGAAGCGTTCGGGATCTGCAATGATTCTACCGCTGACCTGCAACGGTTCTTGTTGACGCCCCACCGCCATGATGGTCAGACGGCGCGAATGATCGGCAAAAACCGTCTGATAATGCGTGGCAACATCTGCAAGTGTCAGCGTCTCAACGGCTTGCGCCAGTTGTTCCAGCGTATCGAACTGTGGTTCAGATAGTTCTAATTCCCGCCATAACCGATTGCTCCGCGCCCGTAAATTCTGATCTCGTTCGCGTAACTGGTTGGTTAACCCGGACTGGTAAGCCGCAAATTCTTCGGGTGTGATTTTCTCGATATGTTCGGCAAAATTTTGCAGAAATAAGTCAATTTTCTGTTGTAAAACGGCACCATCGGCATGGGGAGATTGAATGATAAACGCCATACCGGGCACTTCCAGAATCGGCAACGCGACCGCAAATACCACGTATCCCAACTGCTGCTCGGTGCGCAACGACTGATAAAAGGGCGTTTCCAAAATCTGCGCTAACATTCCCATCTTAGCGCGACTCTGATGACTACGATCAGAACCCTGGTAATACACCACAACAGCACCATCATTGTGATCGACAGGCAGGAGATGAATCACCGATTCTTCTGCTAATTCAATGAGTTCTGAACGCCCCACTTTGGTAGCCTTCGCGTTATGCAACAGCTTTTGTTCTGCAATAGTCGCTAGTTTCTTCGCCTGTTCAGGGGCAAAGTTGCCGTGCACAAACTGCACAAGCTCTAAAGATTGCTGAAACTGTTCTACAAATTCGGCAAACTCATTGAGGGTCAATTGTTGCAGATGTCGCAACCGTTCCCGATCCGACCAACGCGGCACCAGTAGCAGATCATAAAGTTCGCTAATTGCTTGATTATGCGGGGATTCTCTCGAACTATTTCGCCAACGCCGCATGAGGTCCTGTTGAATGCGAGAAAACCGTTGGGCGTCCATCTCAGGGGAGATAAGCGTTTCAATAATCCGTTCTAGTAATATCGGTTGCTTCTCGTCAAAACCCGAAAGTTGTAGCGTTAAACCGCGACCATGTGGCGTTAATCGAAAGTTTAACCCCGCTAAACTCGCTGGATAGGTAAGTTCTGATAATTCATCCTCAACCATCTCTGCATACAATTGCGTAAGCGTCGCCGCCGCTGCACTGGTGCGCGTTACCGGTGAACGGATGCTCAAGAAAAAGTCGCCTCGGGGAATCTGAAATTCGTTGTCATGGAGATACCACAGCACCGAACTCGCGATCTCTCG
The DNA here is from genome assembly GCA_964613675.1 of uncultured Candidatus Competibacteraceae bacterium. GTDB lineage: Bacteria > Pseudomonadota > Gammaproteobacteria > Competibacterales > Competibacteraceae > DAIUCA01. The sequence goes on along the minus strand of CAZTIH010000005.1, from coordinate 14,227 downwards.
GGGCATTTTGACAGGCAAATCATCGGGTTTGGCATCCCGCACCGTGAGATTTTCTGGAATAAATGCGTTCGGCCTTGGAAGCGCCAGAGCCTCGTGAATCGGATGGCGCGTAATCGCCAACGGTGCGTCTGCAATCTGATAAGCCACTTCAAAAAAGGGCGTTTTATCGGTTAAACCGTTCATCGGCGTCTGTAAAACGACAATCAGATTGTCTGGGGTCAACTGAGCGAGATAATCACGGATAATCTGTTCGTCAAAAGGCGCATAAATAAATGGCACGCGCAGAATTTGTTCCGAGCCATAACGCCGTAAATTCGCCGCTAAAGCACTGACATACCGCATCGGGTTCATCGCTTCCTGAAATTGAAATGCGATGTCTGAAAGCTGTGCCATTTCATCGTAACGCCATGCTTCAATCCCTTGTTTTTCAATCAGATCTAAGGTCTGAAACACAAGATCGACGATCTCTGTCACTTGCGTCACCCCTTCAGGAGTCAATGTGAGGTTGACGGAAAACATAGATTCCAACTCATTTTCGTTAACGCCCGCACTCAACGACTCAGCCCACCCCTGCGCTTTCAAAAGCGACAACAAACTTCCCGGCCCTTCGTCTCCTAATAAAGACGAAATGAATGCGCCCGGACGGTGAAACTGTGTATCGCCCAAAGGTGGCAAGGGAAATCGCAAGCTTAGACGATGCGTTTCCTTAAGGGCTTGCGCTTTAACCATTTTAGGCGGGACATAACGAGGCATCTCCAGGGTGAATGCGGGGGTTTCGCGATTCACCAATGGCGCAAATAATTCGGTCGCCCACATCGCTAATTCTTCCGTGGTTTCGCGTCCCAAAATGACTAACGCCATGTGATTTGTCGAATAATGCTGGTCGAAAAATTCTCTTAACGCAGCTTGTAATGTCTGTTCGGGACGATTCTGCAAAGTGTCGGAATTGCCTATCGTAAACCGCGACGCTGGGTGCATCGGATTGGCCATCACCTGTTCCAAGCTCCAAAAGCGCCAGTTTTCGTCCTGCAATTTCGAGCGAAATTCGGCATCGACGACCTGTGTTTCCTGTTCGACAAACCGTTCATCCAATAAAGGGGCATAAAAAAAGGGCGCAAACCGCGCTAATGCCCCACGCAAGTGACGCGGATCAATTGAGAAGAAATAATTCGTGTTGAGCGCACTGGTGTAGGCATTGTGACTGCCCCCGTGACGACTGATAAACCCTTGATACGCATCGGATTCTGGAAAGGGTTCTGTTCCTAGAAACAGCATGTGTTCGAGTAAATGCGCGAGTCCCGCAAACTCAGCAGGTTCGCTCCAACTGCCATGACTAATATCCATGGCTGCCGCGGCTTGATCCGTATCGGGATCAGAAATAAGCAGCACCAATAAACCATTTTCGAGGGTAATTGCGGCATAGTCCCGCCGATCATTCGGACTTTTTTCCACGGTCGTTGCCCAGAGTGGCCCTAAGAGAAGTAGGTTGATTACGAGACAGATCGTGAGTTTCATTGAAGCATCTCTAGTGAACGATTTTCACGCAGACGCGAGATTTTTGACTTCGTTCGCATAATTCTGTGACCAAAATGCGCGACAAGCCCCGTCTTTCGGAGCAGCCACACCCCCTTGCATTATTCTGTCGTCCCTAACGAAAGACGATTGTCGTGGAGCGTGTTGTGTGACCCCTCTTGCCCCCCCCGAACGGCTTCCCTACCACTTTGCCCGTCGCCACCACATCGTGGTTCAGGCGATGAGCGACCACGGGGTAGCGCTGGCCCATTGTCGTCCCCTTTCGCCTCTGCTGATTGCCGAGTTGCACCGCCATTTTCGACGGCCCCTGCAACTACACCTGTTGGAACCTGCGAAGTTCGACCAACTTTTGCAGCAGCAATATGACGAACGTCACGGCGCTGCGCAGGCGATGGAAGATTTAGGCGATGAACTCGATTTAGCGCAAATCGCCGCCGATTTACCGCAGCCCCAAGACCTGCTCGATCAAGCCGATGATGCCCCTATTATTCGTTTAATCAATGCGTTACTCGCAGAGGCGGTTCGTGAAAATGCCTCCGACATCCATATTGAGAGTTTTGAGCACCGTTTGAGCGTACGGCTTCGTGTGGACGGCAGTTTACGGGAGACGATTCAGCCGCCCCGAGGCATCGCGCCGCTGCTGGTGTCGCGAATCAAGGTGATGGCCAAACTCGACATTGCCGAAAAGCGGTTGCCGCAAGACGGGCGGATTTCATTGCGACTGGCGGGGCGGGCCGTAGATGTGCGGGTGTCAACTTTGCCTACCGGGGGCGGGGAACGGGTAGTCCTGCGACTCCTCGACAAACAAGCAGGCCGCTTAGATCTGGGGCATTTGGGGATGGCCACGGCGGACGAGACCCGTTTAGATCGACTGGTTCAGCGACCTCACGGCATCATTTTGGTGACCGGTCCGACCGGGTCAGGCAAGACAACCACGTTATACGCCGCGTTGAATCGCTTAAATGACCGTTCTCGCAACCTCATGACGGTGGAAGACCCTATTGAGTATTTCCTCGATGGCATCAACCAAACCCAGGTCAATAGCAAAGTGGATTTATCGTTTGCACGGGGTTTGCGGGCCATTCTGCGACAGGATCCGGACGTCGTTATGGTCGGGGAGATTCGGGATCGCGAGACCGCCGATATTGCGGTGCAAGCCAGTCTCACGGGCCATCTCGTCCTTTCCACCCTGCACACGAATTCGGCGATTGGAGCCGTGACACGCCTACGGGACATGGGCGTGGAGCCATTTTTATTGGCGTCGAGCTTGGTGGGGCTGGTGGCGCAACGACTGGTGCGACGGCTCTGCGATGAGTGCAAGCGACCTCATGAAGCGACAGTTACAGAATGCGAGTGGCTGCAAGTCGATCCTCACAATCCCCCGACGATTTACGCTCCCACGGGTTGTAATACGTGTCACCAGCGCGGCTATCGAGGGCGACGGGGGATGTTTGAGGTGATCGAAGTGGACGAAGAACTGCAACATTTAATTCACGAAGGGGCGTCGGAGGCAGCGTTACTGCGTCATGCCCGCCAGACCTCCACGGCAATGTGGAATGACGGAGTGCGACAGGTGTTGGCGGGGCATACGAGTCTTGAAGAAATCGTTCGCGTGGGACGGGAGCGTTAAATGGCGGCGTTCCAGTATCGTGCGTTAACGGCCCAGGGGGCGACTCAACGGGGGGTCGTCGAGGGGGATAGTCCACGACAGGCTCGTCAGCATTTGCGCGAACAGGGGTTACTGCCTGTGGAGGTGTGGGCGGTTGTGGGGCCGTCGAGCCCGTTACATTCGCCGTTACATCGAGAAACCTTATCGGCAACCGCATTGGCGTTGGTGACCCGTCAGATGGCGACATTGATTAGTGCCGGGTTGCCTGTAGAAGAAGCGGTTGGCGGGGTTGCGCGACAGTCAGAGACGACGAAAAGCGGGCGTTTACTGGCCGCTGTTCGGGCGAAGGTGATGGAGGGACACAGTTTGGCCGCCGCCCTGGACGAATTTCCCCGTGCGTTTCCCTCTTTGTATCGCGCGACGGTGGCGGCGGGGGAGCAGGCGGGACATTTAGCCCCCGTACTGGAGCGGTTGGCGGACTACACGGAGGGGCGACAGGCGTTACAACAGAGAGTGTTGTTAGCGCTGTTTTACCCGTTACTGCTGACGGGGGTAGCGGCGGCGATTGTGGTGGGGTTGCTGACTTACGTCGTGCCGCAGGTGACCCAAATTTTCGTGAGTTTGCGCCAGGAGCTGCCCCTTTTAACGCGATGGTTGATTCAAACCAGCGATTTTTTACAGCACTACGGGGGACTCCTCCTCGGGGGTATTGGCATTGCGTTGTGGGGCGTACGGCAGTTGTGGCAGCGACCGCGTGTGCAGCGTGCAATGGCGGGCGGAATGTTGCGGTTACCCGTAGTGGGTCCCTTGCTCACGGCCCTGGACGGCGCTCGTTACACGCGCACACTGAGTATTTTATTGGCGAGTGGGGTGCCTATTTTGGACAGCTTGCGGATTGCCGCGACGGTGGTGATTAATGAAGCCATTCGGGAACCGTTGCGGATGGCCGAGGAGCAGGTACGGCAGGGACGGAGCTTGGCGAATGCGTTGCGCGGGAGCGTGTTGCCGCCGATGGTGTTGCAACTAATTGCGAGTGGTGGAGCGAGCGGACGGTTAGAGGCGTTGTTGGAGCGGGCGGCGGTGCAACAGGAACGGGAAAGCGAAACGCGAATGGCCGCTCTCCTCGGTTTGTTTGAGCCTTTGTTGATTTTGACCATGGGGGGCGTGGTGCTAGTAATTGTGCTGGCTGTGTTATTGCCGTTATTTGAGCTAAACCAGCTAGTCCGTTGAGCCTAAATTTGGCAAATCACCCTAACCGCTTGCCCAATAGAACTTTAGCTCGACATGATGGTTTTTCGATGAAACAGACTAGTGCTTTGATTTCTCAACGGTTTCGCGGTTATTTACCGGTGGTCGTCGATGTGGAGACGGGGGGATTAAATCCAGCCACTGATGCGTTACTTGAAATCGCTGCCGTGTTGACTGACATGGATGAAAACGGGGATTTATTTGCGGCAGAGACTTTTGATTATCACATCGAACCGTTTGAGGGATCGCGATTGGATCCAGACTCGATGGCAATCAATGGAATTCGACCCGACAACCCCTTTCGCAAGGAAATTGCCGTTCCCGAAAAGCAGGCATTGGAGGCGTTATTTTCGGAAGTCCATGAAGCCCTAAATCAGACGAAGTGTTCGCGGGCCATCTTGGTGGGACACAACGCATTTTTTGATCTCATGGTCATGAATGCGGCGATTGAACGGACGGGGCTGAGTAAATCGAACCCATTTCATCGGTTTTCGAGCTTTGACACGGCGACATTAGCGGGATTGGCGTACGGACAAACGGTGTTGGCACGGGCACTCAACGCAGCGGGAATTCGGTGGCGCAAAGAAGATGCTCATTCAGCGCGTTACGATGCGGAAAATACGGCTGAATTATTTTGCAGAATCGTAAATCGTTATAGAAAATTAGGGGGATGGCGACACTGAAGGGGTTAAGCGACTTAATTTGCCTGCGGTGTACATGGTATGTAGTAAATTGATTTTGTTGATTTTAGCGTTGCTCAACTTAGTTATTATTTTGTGCCAATTCACATTAAGGAGTGCCATTGTGGAGATTCTGAAAATCCATCCCCCCTTTGCAGACGATCCGTTAGCACTGGATCTAGTCAACCTGACGCACCAACTGTTTTACAGCGATCTAGTGCCCAATGAAGTTCAGGAAGCGGTTGAGATTGATTTGATTTCAGCGCTTGAGAAAATGAGTTTTGCCCAACTCAAACTTTTTTCCCCCACGGAAAACCCCCTCAAAACGACCGATGGTCAGTTCTTGCGCAAGGCGGATCTGACGATTTTGTGTCCAAATGCGGCAGCGTACCAGCGGGTAGCGGAGAATATCGCCGGGCGCGGTCAGCACGCATTGCGGCGGGCGTTGTTAATGCAGGGAGTGAGGGGCGTAGATCTACGACATCCTCAAAGTTCGCAACACATCATCGTGCGGTTGGCGTTAAACGAGGTTTTGCAGGAGCGACGTCATAGTCCGCTGACCATTCGAGCGTTAGAAAAAATGTTGAATGGTCAACCTGAAAACCGCGATGAGATTCTGTTATTTGCAGATTCAGAGGGGTGTCGTCGAGAAACCTTACGGATTTTAGGACGCCCCCGCGAACGAGGTGCGTTGTACCGTTGTGGTTTTCGTCACATCGTCGTGGACGAAGATATGATCTGCATTACCCGTTCGAGCGTTGCAGAACTCATTGATCTTAAGTCGCTGATTTAGCTTGGGAGAGTAAAGGTTTGAGTTCGCCCTTCTGATACATCTCGATCAAAATGTCGCAACCGCCGACGAGTTCGCCATTGACATAAAGCTGTGGAAACGTGGGCCAGTTGGAGTATTTCTTCAAATTTTCCCGCAATTCTTGATCTTCTAGAATGTTGACATAGGCAAATTCTTCGGCCCCGGAGGCTTTGAGCAACTGCACAACTTGGCCCGAAAAACCGCACTGTGGAAATTGGGGGGTGCCTTTCATGTACAGCAGAATCGAATGGCTTTTGAGTTGTTCTTCAATGCGTTGGATGACGTCCACGGGAAACCTCGTTGGGATAAAAGTTAGGGATTGTAGGAGACCGCTTCGACATTCACAGGGGGGCGAACGCCGGGCACGCTCCGCACAACACTTTGGATACGCAAAAAGTCGCGTGCGTTGCGTACCTGTCCGGTTAGCGTGATACGGCCACCGTCGGCTGCGACTTGTACGCGGGCCCCTTCTAATGAGGGATCTTGGGCGATGGCTGTTTCAACGGCGCGGATTAAACTACGGTCATCAGTTGCATTCACGCCAGGCGAGGTAGAAGTTGTCGCGGTCGATTCGACGTTGGGAACCGTGGCACAGGCTGTCAACAAAAGCAGAGCCAGCAAAGAAAGGTTGAGCACCGATTTCACACCTAAAGGTTGGGTCACGCTGCAAACATAACATGCGTCGTTGATCCGCTTAGGGGCTTTCGCTAGGGTAATTATTTCAACCACTTCCTCTATTTTATGAAAAATCCTAGACATTTCCTCAACTTAAACGATGCCTCGCCTGCCGAGTTACAATCGCTTGTACAGCGAGCGATTGAGCTTAAGCACCGCCGTCGCTGGGGAGAAGCGCATGCACCGTTTCCTGACAAAATCTTAGCCTTGGTGTTCGAGAAACCCTCGACGCGAACACGGGTATCGTTTGAAGCGGGAATGATTCAACTGGGGGGGAGCACGATGTTTATTTCTCATCGGGACAGCCAGTTGGGGCGAGGGGAACCGATTGAGGATACGGCACGGGTGCTGTCGAGCATGGTGGACATCATTGCATTGCGAACTTTTGCCCATGAAAAATTAACGCGGTTTGCGGCTTATTCTCGGGTGCCTGTCATTAATGCCCTCACAGATTTGAGTCATCCTTGCCAAGTGTTAGCCGATATTCAGACATTTGTAGAGAATCGCGGTAGCATTCAAGGAGCGACGGTGGCATGGATTGGCGACGGCAATAATATGTGCAACACCTACATGCAAGCGGCGGATTTATTTGGGTTTTCGCTTAAAATTGCGTGTCCTGAAGGTTACGACCCGCAAGCCGAATGGTTAGAAAAATACCGTCATTGCGTAACGCTAGTCCGTAACCCTTCAGACGCGGCGGCCAACGCCCAACTGATTACTACAGATGTCTGGGCGAGCATGGGGCAAGAAGAAGAACAGGCTAAACGGGAAGCTGCATTTGAGCCATTTCAGGTGAATCAACAGCTCATGGATGTTGCTGATCGTAAAGCGATTTTTTTGCATTGCTTACCCGCGCATCGAGGGGAAGAAGTGACTGCGGACGTGATTGATGGACCACAGAGTGTTGTATGGGAACAAGCCGAAAATCGTTTACATGCGCAGAAAGCCCTCATGGAATTTTTATTGATCGGATAACGCAAAAGGAGCTGGGAGAGTTGACAATGAAACAATCCCTAGTGACACTAGAGGACTAATCCGTTTTCTGGTGGGTGTAGCTCAGTTGGTTAGAGTCCCGGATTGTGATTCCGGTTGTCGTGGGTTCGAGTCCCATCACTCACCCCAATTTCTCTTGTCCCTCTCCCTCCTCAAGGGCACAATCACTCCCTTTTCTCATCAGCGAAAGTGGCGGAATTGGTAGACGCACTGGATTTAGGTTCCAGCGGGTTTCCCCGTGAGAGTTCGAGTCTCTCCTTTCGCATAATTTTTTGGGTCGAGGAGTCATCCTGTAATGCAGGTTTCCGTTGAAGAATTGACTGCGCTAGAACGCCGTCTCACTGTTGAATTACCGCTTTCGCAACTCAAAAACGAGGTGCAGAAGCGCTTAAGCAAGCTCGCTAAAACCATCAAACTCGATGGATTTCGACCAGGTAAGGTGCCGCCAAAGATGGTGGAGAAGATGTACGGCGCACAGGTTAATCAAGAGGTTTTAGAGGATTTGGTACGGGATAGCTTGGGGGAAGCGCTGGATAAAGCAAAACTGCAACCCGCAGGTACCCCAGAAATCTCCTTTGGCGAACAACCCCAAAACGACGATTCGATCAAATTTAGTGCTACGTTTGAGGTGTATCCGCAAATTGAGTTGGCGGATCCCGCACAGATTCGCGTGATTCGTCCCGAAGCGGAGATCACCGAAACCGATGTAACCGCTATGATTGATCGTTTGCGCAAACAGCAGGTGAAATGGAATTCCGTGGATCGACCAGCAGCGTCGGGTGACCAGATAGTCATTACTTACGAGGGGACGATTGAGGGTCAGCCCTTCGCCAATAATCGTTCTGAATCTGTCCCTATCGTGATTGGGGAAGAATCATTACTCCCTGATTTTGAACGCAATCTTGTTGGGCTTACAGCCAATCAGCATCACCAATTTTCGCTCACTTTCCCGGCGGATTACGGTCGAGCGGAACTAGCGGGTAAAACAGTCGATTTCTCGGTGCAGGTGCAAGCCATTTCAGAACCCGAGTTACCGCCGTTGGATGAAGCATTTATCGCGGGTTTTGAGCTAGAGGACACATCATTAGAGGGATTGCAGAAGGCATTGCGCCAAACGATGAGCATGGAATTATCCAATGCGCAGAAGGCGCTGGTTCGCAATCAGTTATTTGATCAAGTCTGTAAGCTACATGAACAGACGCCGATTCCAAATCCGCTCATCGAAGAACAAATAAAGTCATTGCAGCAGTCGATGGAACGCAATAACAACCATTTGCCTGCGCCGGAAGTATTGCAGTTGATGTCGCGGCAGCGCGTATTATTTGGATTAGTGCTTTCCCAAGCGATGGC
>CAZTIH010000005.1:0-5318 GCA_964613675.1 uncultured Candidatus Competibacteraceae bacterium | reverse complement strand
AGATGGTGTTGGCGAAGTTAGCCGAATACGCTTCGCTGCAAGGCGTGGCAGATGTGCAAGCCGCAGCACAACACTGGATGCGTTCGGAACCCAAGTTAGTCGATCGAGTGCGGACGGATTTAATGGAGTCTCAGATCGTCGAATGGTATTTGTCCCAAGCACAGATTACCGTGCAACCCATGAGCTTTGACGACATCATTAAAGCCCACAAATTCGGCTTGCCCCTCAACGCAGAGCAACCACAATGAATAACGAAATCAAAGCCTTAAACCTCGTCCCGATGGTCGTTGAACAGACATCGCGGGGGGAACGCGCCTATGATATTTACTCGCGCCTGTTAAAAGAGCGCGTTGTCTTTTTGGTGGGGCCTGTAGAAGATTACACAGCCAACGTCGTTGTCGCCCAATTACTGTTTCTCGAAGCCGAAAACCCCGATAAAGACATCTATTTTTACATCAATTCCCCCGGTGGATCGGTGACGGCGGGAATGGCGATTTACGACACCATGCAGTTTATTAAACCCGATGTTTCGACCCTCTGCGTGGGGCAGGCAGCAAGCATGGGGGCTGTGCTGTTGGCTGGGGGGGCGAAGGGCAAACGGTTTTCGTTACCCAACTCGCGAGTGATGATTCACCAACCTTTAGGTGGGTTCCAAGGTCAAGCCAGCGATTTTGAGATTCACGCGCGGGAAATCCTGTCGATTCGCGAAAAACTCAATAAAGTTCTCGCTGACCACACAGGGCAACCGATTGAACGTGTCGCGAAGGATACCGACCGCGATAATTTTATGAGTGCTCAAGCGGCTTTAGAATATGGCTTGGTAGATCAAGTACTTACACAGCGCACGGGCTTGGTTCCCATGGCTAAAACGACTTAATGACCTAGCCATTTTTTGCAGATGTGAGCTGTTGGAACGGTCTAAATTCCCTGTAAACGCGATATTTGGCCTTGTCTCGCTCACAACAACTGAGTTACAACCCAGTGCGTAGGGGCGAAATCTTGTTTATTCGCCCGCATTGGCCTCCTGAGGATAACCATGACAAGAGATCGCAGTGATAAAGACGACGGTAAACTGCTTTACTGCTCGTTTTGCGGCAAAAGCCAGCATGAAGTTCGCAAACTCATAGCGGGCCCCAATGTGTTCATTTGCGATGAATGCGTCGAGCTTTGCAACGACATTATTCGCGAAGAAATGGAAGAGCGTACCCCTTCCGCAAAAAGTAAGCTGCCCAAACCCCGGGATATCGCTGCGGTGCTCGATGAGTATGTTATTGGTCAAGAGCGGGCCAAAAAGGTTTTGTCCGTGGCTGTTTACAACCACTATAAGCGTTTGGAATCTCACCATTTTGGTGCCAAAGGCGATGTTGAGATCAGCAAGAGCAATATATTGCTCATTGGTCCAACGGGTTCGGGCAAAACGCTGTTAGCAGAAACCTTAGCGCGTCTTTTAAATGTCCCATTCACCATCGCCGACGCCACGACTTTGACCGAAGCAGGCTATGTCGGTGAGGATGTTGAGAACATCATTCAGAAGTTGTTGCAGAAGTGCGACTACGATGTGGAGAAGGCGCAGACGGGTATCGTTTACATCGACGAAATCGACAAAATCTCGCGCAAATCCGACAATCCTTCCATCACACGGGATGTATCAGGCGAAGGGGTGCAACAAGCACTTTTGAAGCTCATCGAAGGAACCGTTGCTTCTGTGCCCCCTCAAGGGGGACGTAAACACCCGCAGCAGGAATTTTTGCAAGTCGACACTTCAAATATCCTATTTATTTGCGGGGGAGCGTTTTCGGGACTGGAAAAAATTATCCGCAATCGTTCCACGAAAGGCGGAATTGGCTTTTCTGCAGAAGTCAAAAGTTCAGAACAAGACAAGCCGACAGGGCACTGGTTTAGTGAAGTTGAACCAGATGATTTAGTAAAATTTGGGTTGATTCCCGAATTTGTTGGACGTTTGCCAGTAGTTGCAACGCTTGAAGAACTCAATGAAGCCGCCTTAGTGCGCATCTTGAATGAACCCAAAAATGCAATTACCAAGCAGTTTGCACGGTTGTTTGAGATGGAGGGCTGTGAACTAGAGTTTCGTCCTGACGCACTCCATGCCGTTGCGAAGAAAGCATTAGATCGAAAGACTGGCGCTCGGGGGTTGCGCACTATCTTGGAACAGGTGCTCCTCGACACGATGTACGATTTGCCGAGTTTGGAGAATGTCCGCAAAACCGTGATCGATGAAGCCACAATTAATGGGGAAGCTAAGCCCTATCTGATCTACGAATCAGAACCTCGCCGAGCCGCTTCGTCCGACTAAATCGGGGCTTGCGCGCACTTTAGTCATTCTATTCTTTCTGATCTCAACAAACATAAAGCGAACGGGCGGTGTATCGCCGCCTTCACAATTAACCGCCGTGTGAGGTTTTTTATGCCGAATCCCAAAGAAGTCGCCCTTGCATTACCCGCTTTGCCCTTGCGGGACGTGGTGGTGTATCCGCACATGGTGATTCCGTTATTTGTTGGGCGTGAAAAATCGATCAATGCGCTAGACGGCGCAATGGCGCGAGGTAAGCGACTCTTACTCGTCGCTCAGAAGGGAGCGGATATTGATGACCCAACGACAGAAGATCTACATGAAGTCGGTACTGTCGCTAACATTCTACAGCTTCTGAAATTGCCCGATGACACGGTCAAGGTGTTAGTGGAAGGCCAGCAGCGTGCAATTATCCATCGTTACAGCGAGGAAGAAAGCTACTTTCTGGCTGAAGTCACTCCCATGAATGATACCGAACCCCAAGTTGATCAAGAGCTTGAGGTGTTGATGCGCTCGGTGCTGGCGGCCTTCGAGCAGTATGTAAAACTCAATAAACGAATTCCTCGCGAGGTGCTTGCATCACTTGCGGGCATTGATGCACCAGGCCGTTTAGCAGACACCATTGCAGCACACATGGCGTTAAAATTGGTCGCTAAACAGCACATTTTAGAATTGATTGATTGGAAAGACCGATTGACTCACCTGTTGGGGTTGATCGAAGGCGAGAACGACGTTTTACAAGTCGAGAAACGCATCCGTAGTCGCGTGAAGCAGCAAATGGAAAAAAGCCAGCGAGAGTACTATCTGAATGAGCAGATGAAAGCAATTCAGAAGGAACTCGGCGATTTAGATGATGCACCGAGCAATGAAATCGAAGAGTTAGGGCAGCGCATTGAAAAGTGCGGCATGTCCAAAGAAGCAAAGACTAAAGCGATGGCTGAGCTGAATAAGCTCAAAATGATGTCGCCCATGTCGGCGGAAGCGACTGTCGTGCGAAATTATATCGACTGTTTAGTGAACTTGCCTTGGCGTCCGCGCAGCAAAATCCGTCATGATCTGGTTAAAGCCGAAGCAATTCTCGAAGCCGATCACTACGGTTTGGAGACAGTGAAAGAACGCATACTGGAATATCTTGCCGTTCAACAGCGAGCAAAAAAACCGAAAGGGCCGATTTTGTGTTTAGTTGGGCCGCCAGGGGTGGGAAAGACTTCCTTAGGGCGTTCGATTGCGCGAGCGACAAATCGCAAATTTACGCGCATGTCTTTAGGAGGAGTTCGCGACGAGGCGGAGATTCGCGGTCATCGTCGTACTTACATCGGTTCGCTGCCGGGAAAAATTGTGCAAAATCTGACGAAGGTCGGAACGCGAAATCCCCTCTTTTTACTCGATGAAATCGATAAGATGTCGATGGATTTTCGGGGTGACCCATCAAGTGCACTTTTAGAGGTGCTTGATCCAGAGCAGAATTCCACTTTTAGCGATCATTATTTAGAAGTCGATTTCAATTTATCTGAAGTGATGTTTGTCGCAACAGCAAATTCGCTAAATATCCCGGGGCCACTTCTCGACCGCATGGAAGTGATTCGTATTCCGGGTTATACAGAGGATGAGAAGCTCAATATTGCGACCCGCTATCTTATTCCGAAGCAGCGCGAACAGAATGGCTTAAGAGATGAAGAGGCTATTATTAAGGAAGAAGCTGTTCGCGACATCATCCGTTTCTACACAAGAGAAGCGGGCGTGCGTAGTCTGGAGCGCGAAATTTCTAAGGTGGCTCGTAAAGTCGTTAAACATGTGGTCATGGGAAAACAACTAGCTAACCCGGCAACTATCCAGAGCGATAATCTCGATGAGTACTTAGGGGTTCGCAAATTCCGTTACGGTCTTGCAGAAGAACAAGATCAGATTGGTCAAGTCACTGGGTTGGCGTGGACCGAAGTTGGTGGGGAATTGTTGACTGTCGAGGCTGCACCCGTTCCTGGAAAGGGGAAACTGACCTATACCGGACAGCTCGGCGATGTCATGCAAGAATCCATTCAAGCAGCGGTTACCGTGGTACGAAGCCGTTCCGCTTCACTGGGCGTGGAACCTGACTTCTATCAGAAGTATGACTTGCACATTCATGTTCCCGAGGGCGCAACCCCCAAAGACGGCCCAAGTGCCGGTATCACAATGTGCGTTGCAATCGTGTCCTCTTTGACGCGAATTCCCGTGAGAGCCAATGTGGCTATGACCGGTGAAATTACATTGCGAGGCCAGGTATTACCTATTGGAGGGTTGAAGGAGAAACTTCTCGCAGCTCATCGCGGCGGGATCACGACTGTCGTTATTCCCGAAGACAACCGCAAGGATTTAGCCGATATTCCTAAAAATATCTTAGAGAAAATCGAAGTACGCCCCGTGCGCTGGATTGACGAGGTGCTGGAAATTGCATTGCAACGTCAACCTGAGCCACGAGAATCTGCTAGTAGCACGCCTGTTTCTGTAGGAGATGACGAAAGCAATGATGCAATTCGCGCACACTAGACTTAGTGTGTTGATTTTCCCCATATTTGGCGGTCGCAACCGCCATTATGGTTAACCGTCCCTATCCTTTTTCTCTAGGAATTCGTCGTGGAAGAACCTATTCACCCCGATAATGCAGTATCCAGTCCGTCTGCCGAAAAGATGAATAAATCCGATTTGGTGCGGGCCATTGCCGGCCATTCTGGGCAGACACAAGCCGATGTTGGGCGTATCCTAGATGCACTCGTCGATGTGCTGACTGTGGCCCTCAAAGAAGGCAAACAAGTCTCGTTACTGGGATTTGGTACCTTCTCCGTCAAGGAACGCGCTGCCCGTAAAGGGCGTAATCCTCGCACTAAAGAGGAAATCGACATTAAATCGAGCCGAATTCCTGCATTTAAGGCTGGTAAAGCGTTAAAAGATGCAGTAAATTAGATGGCTCGTTTGCGGGTGCTTAGCTCAGCTGGGAGAGCATCGCCCTTACAAGGCGAGGGTCGGGGGT
>CAZTIH010000004.1:0-49921 GCA_964613675.1 uncultured Candidatus Competibacteraceae bacterium | reverse complement strand
ATCCTCACCATGTTTGCCGGTCTCGAGCTGCTCCGGCTGAAAGCCATTCTGAACCAGTTGCGCAAGGACACCAACGCGGTGTTATTCATCGACGAAATTCACACGATTATTGGTGCGGGCGCGGCATCGGGGGGAGTGATGGATGCGTCAAACCTGATTAAACCCGTGTTGGCTTCGGGCGAGTTGAAATGTATCGGCTCGACGACCTATCAAGAATATCGGGGCATTTTTGAGAAAGATCGGGCTTTGGCACGGCGTTTTCAGAAAATCGACGTCGTTGAACCCACAGTTGAAGAGACCTATCAGATTCTGAAAGGCTTAAAGACTCGATTTGAAGACCATCACGATCTCAAGTATTCGACGAAAGCGTTGCGGGTTGCTGCGGAGTTGGCCGCCCGCTATATCAATGACCGTCATTTGCCCGACAAAGCCATTGATGTCATCGACGAAGCCGGGGCCAGTCAGCGATTGCTGCCCGTCTCCAAGCGCAAGAAAACCATTGGCGTGCCCGAAATCGAGGCGGTCGTCGCCAAAATTGCACGCATTCCGCCGAAAAGTGTCTCGGCCTCGGATCGCGATGCGTTAAAGAACTTGGATCGCGACCTCAAACTCGTGGTCTTTGGCCAAGACGAGGCGATTGGCGCTTTGGCGAACGCCATTAAAATGGCTCGCGCTGGCTTAGGAAACGAGCAGAAACCCATCGGTTGCTTCCTGTTCTCGGGGCCGACGGGGGTTGGTAAAACGGAAGTGACGCGCCAGTTGGCGAAAGTGTTGGGGATTGAGCTGCTCCGCTTTGACATGTCGGAATACATGGAGCGGCACACGGTCTCGCGTCTCATTGGGGCGCCCCCGGGGTATGTGGGATTTGACCAAGGCGGCCTGTTGACGGATGCAGTTAGTAAACATCCCCATGCGGTGTTGCTCCTCGACGAGATCGAAAAAGCCCATCCCGATGTGTTCAACTTGCTGTTACAAGTGATGGACCACGGCACCTTGACCGATAATAACGGCCGTAAAACCGACTTCCGCAACGTAATTTTGGTGATGACGACGAATGCGGGGGCCGATCAAATCGACCGTACAGCCATTGGGTTCACGACCGACGATCACAGCACAGACGCGCTGGAAGTCATTAAAAAATCGTTCTCCCCCGAGTTTCGCAATCGGTTGGACTCGATTATTCAATTTGCCCCGCTGAGTGGCGAGGTAATTCTTCAGGTGGTCGATAAATTCTTGATCGAACTTGAAGCGCAATTAGAAGCCAAGCATGTCTCTTTGGAGGTTTCGACGGCGGCAAAACAGTGGATGGCGGACAAAGGCTACGACCGCAAAATGGGAGCCCGCCCTATGGGTCGCTTGATTCAAGATCAAGTGAAACGGCTTCTCGCCGACGAACTGCTGTTTGGCAAGCTCGTCAATGGCGGTCGGGTCATCATCGACATCCGCAACGGAAAACTCGATTTAGAGATTATCGAAGAAGCGGTCGCCACGGATAACACCAGCAGTTGAGTAAGTATTCACGCCTTAATTTTCAAAGTGACGTCTTAAATCCCCGTGAAAGCGGGGTTTTTTCTGCACCCCATCCGCAGATCCTCCCCTACTCTTTCATGGCGTGCGCTTCGATCACTTTCCTCGATAGACGATACGGGCCTTAGTGAGATCGTAAGGCGTCAGCTCAACGCGGACTTTGTCGCCTGTGAGAATACGAATGTAGTTTTTGCGCATTCTTCCCGAAATATGGGCGGTGACCATGTGCCCATTCTCCAACTCCACGCGAAACATCGTATTGGGCAAGGTATCCACAACGGTACCTTCCATTTCAAGATGATCTTCTTTCGACATCGACACTCCTAAAACAAGGGATAAAATTGCTCAGACATTACCAGAATCAAGAATTTGCCCATACCCACCCGTGATTGACGACAAATAATTGGTGGGGGTGGAAACGGCTTTTGTAGGCCATTTTTTCGCTTTCCCGAATCCAGTAGCCTAAGTATAGCCACGGCAATCCCCGTCGGTGAACTTCAGTGATTTGTTGCAGAATCGCGAAATTACCGAGGCCCTCATGGGCGAAATCGGGGTCGAAAAAAGTGTAAACGGCAGATAGCCCATCCTTTAGTTCATCGACAATCGCGATAATGCGTAGAACGGAATGGTCGTCGAGCCACTGCCAGATTTGGGTGCGACTCCAACTCGTGGCGAGAAATTCGGTGTACTCCGTGCGATCCATCTGGCTCATGGTTCCGTCAATGTGCCGACTTTTAAGATAACGCAAAAATAATTGGTAATGCGTTTCGTCGAAATGAAAAGGTTTGATCGTCAGCCGTAATCGCTGATTGCGCCGTAAACACCGCGTTTGGCTCCGGTTGGGCACAAAATTTTTGACGTCGATGCGCAACGATTGACATTGTTGGCAATTAGCACAATGCGGGCGGTAAATCATGGGTCCGTTGCGGCGAAATCCTTCTTGGGCGAGTTGATCGTAAACACGTTGATTGGTCACTGCCCCGTCCACCATCAAGGTGCGTGCGGTTTGCTGCGCTAAGTAGCTACAGGGATGAGAAAAGCTAAGCCACATGGGCAAAGGCAACTGACGACTCATACGAGATGAACCTCACCAAAAATCAATTAATAACTATGCGAGCGCCCAAAACGCTTCATAATTTACGGGTTGCCGCTTATTTAACAGATTCTTTATTCCTTTGGACGATGCAATGAAACGACTTGAGCACGGGCTTGAATATTTGATTTTCCAAAGCCGTTGGTTGTTGGCACCCTTTTATGTGGGCCTCATTCTGGCGATTGCGGTTTTATTATTTAAATTCATCCAAAAACTGATTTACCTCCTGCCGCAGGTGCCGACGAGTTCGGATAGTGAGATTATCTTGATGGTTTTAACGCTTGTGGACATTTCGTTGGTCGCGAATTTGTTGCTGATGGTGATTTTTGCCGGCTACGAGAATTTTGTCTCAAAAATCGACTTTGCAGATAATTTAGACCGTCCCGAATGGATGGGAAAAGTGAGCTATTCGGGACTGAAAATTAAGTTAATTGCTTCAATTGTAGCGATCTCGGGCATCGAGCTACTCAAAGCCTTCGTCAACGTACAAGAGTTTACGAATGAGCAACTCGCGTGGAAAACGGGGATTCATCTCACCTTTGTGGTCTCGGGGGTACTGCTCGCGTGGATGGATACCATTGCCGAAAGCAGTCATTCTTCGTCCAAAACAGGGCAATCCCCCCACGAGTAAAAAATTAAACCTCAACTAGCCCCATTTACGCGCATGGGCCTGTCGGTAAGCCACCAAATCTGCAATGGCCACCACGGGCATTTGATGTTGTTGCGAAAACGCTGCGATTTGACCGCCTCGCTGCATGGTGCCGTCGTCATTCATTAACTCACACAATACCGCCGCCGATTGAAAGCCCGCTAACGCCACTAAATCAATCGACCCCTCCGTGTGTCCCATACGCTCCAACACCCCACCCGCCGCTGCCCGCAAGGGGAACATGTGGCCTGGGCGCGCTAAATCACTGGGTTTGGCCTGAGCAGCGACAGCGGCTCGAATGGTTGTCACGCGATCCGCCGCCGACACCCCCGTCGTCACCCCTTCCCGCGCCTCAATCGACACCGTAAACCCCGTGCCATACCGACTGGTGTTGGTTTCCACCATCATGGGCAACTCGAGTTGGGCGACTTTTTCGGGGGTCAGACAGAGACATACAATGCCACTACAGTAACGAATTAATAACGCCATCTGTTCGACGGTAATCGTTTCGGCGGGATAGATGATGTCCGCTTCATTTTCGCGGTCCGCATCGTCGATGAGCAGCACGCCTCGTTGAGCCTGCAAGGCCCGTATTGCCCCTTCTACGCGCTCGTTGGCGGTCGCTCCGTAGTCCGCTAAACATAAGGCGGTTGGTAATTCACTCATTTAATCTCACGACCTATTTTTGCGGGAATATCACATGGTTAAGCATCGCTAGTTAGCCTAGCACTGTACGCTTTGCCTAAGAAACTCTTCTTAGGTGTGCTTCAAAAGTTCCCCGTAAATGCGGGCGATGCTCTAGGCAATTCACCAATAGAATTATTAGGATAGGCAAAAGTATCTGAACCGCCATTTCTTCCCACCTTGCCAAGTGAAACTGCACTATGAATTTGCATTTTGTCGATGGGATGACTTGTCTAAAGTGCGAACGCTAAGGATCACGTGGTGCAAACCCTCCCCATGAATGCTTTGATGAATGTGCTCCTCGTGGATGGCCATACGAGTCGCCGTCAAGCCTTGGCCGATATGTTACAGGCTGGCGCAATGCGAGTGTTTGAGGCGGGTCAGGTGGATCATCTTCCGCCAGAGACGGGCGCCGAAGTCGCTTTATTCGACTTAGATCACTTAGGGTTTGAGGGATTACGCCGCCTAGCTTCGACCTATCCTCAGTTGCCGATTATTGCTCTGGCCTCTCGCGAATCCGCCGATGAACCCGCCTCTTTGGGGGAAGCGGTGGAGGCCTTCAAAGCGGGGGCGACGGATTATCTCGCTAAACCGCTGTTGCCCGCGTTGGTGTATCGAGCGGTGTTGGATGCGCGGGAACGCTGTCGCGCTTACCAGGAATTGGCCGACAAAAATCGAGAGCTACAACGCAAGATTGCCCAAATGCGCGAGGACGAAGAAGCGGGCCGCCGTCTGCAATTCAAGCTCCTCCCGCCCAATAACCAACATTACGGTGCGTACCATTTTCAACGGCAGTTGCTGACGCCGCTGAGTTTAAGTGGGGACTTCATCGATTACTTTTACATTGACGAACGTCATTTAGGGTTTTACATCGCCGATGTTTCTGGACATGGCATCTCGTCGGCATTCGTCACGGTATTGCTCAAAAGCTACATGAGCCGCTATCTCGAACTCTATCGTCAGGGCAAAAGCCAGAGTTTGATTGACCCCGCACGGATTTTAACGCGCTTGAATCGCAATGTGCTGGATGGCGACATGGACAAGCACCTCACGATGTTTTACGGCGTGATTGAGGTGATGGAGAATCGGTTAACCTACGCGAATGGGGGACAGTTTCCCTTACCGATTCTGTTTGATCCCCAAGGCAATGCGTTTATTGGCGATAACAGTTACCCCGTGGGACTGTTCGATTTTGCCGAATACCGTAACGAACAGCTCATCTTACCGGCGCACTTTGGATTACTTATGATTTCTGATGGAATATTGGAAGCGCTGCCTAAAAGTTGGAAATTTCAAGCCAAACTCGACTTTTTGCAAAACACGCCACATATCGTGGACAACGATATCGCCGTCATTCAACAACGCATGGGCCTCGACTTCACCCCCTCGCAGTTAAAAGACGATATTTCCTTTCTTCTCATTCGCCGAGAGCCGCAATCATGAACACGGGCCAAGTTCTACATACCAAACAAGACAATATCTTCGTTTTGAAGTATGTCGGCGAAATCCATTACACGATGAGTTGTTCGTTAAATGGATTTCTCGAAAAACTATTTAACGATACGCCGGATATTGAGGGCGTTCTCGTCGATCTCACCGATGCGGCGAGTTTTGACAGTACTAACTTAGGGTTACTGGCCAAAATTCCGCGCCTGATGACCCGTACGGGGCACAAAGCCAATGTGGTTTTGTTTGGCCCCAACGAAGAGTTAAAACGCACCCTTGAAAGTGCCAATTTCGACAAAATCTTTCCCATTGTTGCCGATCGCTCCCAATCCCCCGCCGCCAGTGAACCCCTGCAAATTGCCGAGCCTACCCCCGACGATCTTGCGAAAACGGTCGGGGAAGCCCATGAATGTTTGTGCAATATCAGCGAAGAAAATCGCCGTAAATATCAAGTGGTTGTGGATATGATGCAGGCGCAAATTGCGGTGTGAGCGATTTGTGAGGTGGTCACTTCGGGTTTCGAGCGCTTAGGCTGTAGGCGCTCTCCTCAACGGACCCCTCATCATGCGCAAAACTTCTTTGGTAGTCGCGATTGCGTTCTTGATCGGACTATTTTTCATTTTTGATCTACCGCAGTTTTTTAGTCTCGATGCGATAAAAACCCAACAACACCTTCTCAACAGTTATTACCAACAACACCCCGTTCCCTTTATCACGGGGTTTTTCTTTTTTTATGTACTGGTGACGGCGCTCTCGTTGCCTGGGGCGGCCCTCATGACGCTGTTGGCCGGGGCGTTATTTGGCCTGGGGGTGGGGACGCTGGTGGTGTCTTTCGCCTCGACTTTGGGGGCGACGGGCGCTTTTCTCATCGCCCGATTTTTGTTGCGCGACGTCGTAGAACGGAATTTCAGTGACCGACTCGCCCTCATCGACGAAGGCATTAAACGAGAGGGCGCGTTTTATTTATTTGCCCTGCGCTTGGTGCCCATCGTCCCCTTTTTCGCAATTAATTTGGTCATGGGCGTGACGAAATTTAACCCCTTCACCTTTGCGTGGGTGAGCCAACTCGGAATGTTGGCCGGAACCATGGTTTATGTGAACGCGGGCACCCAACTGGCCCAACTCGATTCGCTACAAGGCATCGTGTCGCCGAGTTTACTGCTGTCCTTTGGGTTACTGGCCGCCTTCCCGTTACTGGCCCGTCGCGGTTTACAGATTTTACAGCGACGTCGCCACTATGCCCCGTTCCCGCGTCCGCGCACCGTGGATTACAACCTCATCGTCATTGGGGCGGGAGCAGGTGGACTAGTAACGGCCTACATCGGCGCCGCAGTTCAGGCCAAGGTAGCGTTGATTGAAGCCCATAAGATGGGGGGAGATTGCTTGAATTTTGGGTGCGTACCGTCGAAAGCCCTGATTCGGATTGCGCGACTCAAGGACGAAATCGACCGCGCTGCCGCCTTTGGTCTGCGGTGTGGGACGGCAGAAGTGGATTTTCCCGCCGTGATGCAGCGGGTTCATGGGGCGATTCAAGCGATTGAACCTCATGATTCGGTGGAACGTTATACCGCGCTGGGCGTGGAGGTCGTCGCGGGGTACGCCAAAATCACCTCTCCCTTTACGGTGGAGGTGAACGACCGCGTGTTGACGACGCGCAATATCGTGATCGCTACCGGTGCCCATCCAAGAGTTCCCGAAGTACCCGGCCTGGAGACTGCGGGCTTTCGCACATCGGACACCCTTTGGGAACGGACCACATTGCCCTCGCGACTCGTGGTGTGGGGGGGCGGGCCGATTGGGTGTGAACTGGCCCAGGCGTTTGCCCAACTCGGTAGCGAGGTGGTGCTGATTGAGCGCAATGAACGCCTCCTCCCCCGCGAGGATGTCGAGGTCAGTGCCCTGTTGAAGGCGCAATTTTTGGCGCTAAACATCGACCTGCGGCTGGGCCACACGGTGACGGCGGTTGCGGGCACGGGAGAAACCAAGCAGGTCACGGTGAGCAATGGAGAGACCTTGGCTTGTGATGAATTGCTGATTGCGTTGGGGCGCGTCCCGAATGTGACGGGATTTGGTTTGGAAGCCCTCGGCATTCCCGCCCCCCAAACCGTCGAAACCAACGCCTATTTGCAGACACTATTTCCGAATATCTACGCGGTGGGCGATGTCGCAGGACCGTTCCAGCTCACCCACGCTGCGGCCCATCAAGCGTGGTATGCGGCGGTCAATGCGTTATTTGCGCCGATTCAATATGGTGCGGATTACCGCGCCGTGCCCCATTGCACCTTCACCACGCCGGAAGTGGCACGGGTGGGATTGAATGAGCGGGACGCCCAAGCCCAGGGGATAGCCTACGAAGTGACGGTGTACCCCCTCGACGATTTGGATCGCGCCATTGCCGATGGGGAAACTCAGGGATTTGTCAAGGTACTGACGGTGCCCGGTCGCCCGAAGATTTTAGGCGCAACCGTGGTGGCGGCTCATGCGGGGGAGATGTTGACCGAGTTTACGCAGGCTATGCGACATGGGCTGACCTTGAACCAGATTTTGTCCACCATCCATCCCTACCCAACCTGGAGTGAAGCCAATAAGTACGCGGCGGGACGATGGAAGCAAGCTCATACTTCGCCCAAAACCTTGGCGTGGCTTGCGAAATTCCACGGGTGGCGACGGGGTTCGAGGCTTTGGGGCTAATCCTTTCTTTTAGTTGAGGTCATGAAATGCTGTTGTCATTCCGAATTTTCAGTGTGATTGAGGGGCTATCCTTACTGTTATTACTGTTTGTGGCGATGCCCCTGAAGTATTACTTTGACTTTCCCCTGCTCATGGCCCCCGTGGGCTGGTCACATGGCTTTTTATGGCTGTTTTACGTGGGATTTTCGGTAATCGTGAGCCATTTCAAGGGGTGGTCGCTGGGGTTGTGGTTACTCGCACTCATCACATCGGTTCTACCCTTTGGATTTGTCTTGATGGAATGGCAGTTGGCGCGAAAAGCGAGGCCGAGTTCAATTCCTTCCCTCGAAGTCTCGTAACGGCGATTTGAAGGGGCGTCGGCCTGTGGAAACTTGGCGATTTGAAGGGGCGTCGGCTTGTGGAAACTTGGCGATTTGAGCGGTCGTCGGCTTGTGGAAACTTGGCGATTTGAGCGGTCGTCGGCTTGTGGAAACTTGGCGATTCGCACCGCGTTGTAGTCCCTCGCTGTCGGTCGGGACGATGATCGCAGAGATTGCCCTAATTCTGGTCAAATCTGTTGTGGTGGCCCCCCCGTCGTCTGTTGGGACGATGATTCCGCCTCAAAAACCATCTGCTCGCCTCCGTGATACACCACAAAATGTCGTCCTCGTAGCCGTCCGATCAGCATCAGATTGAGGGATTGGGCGAGTTCGAGGCCCATCTGCGTGGTTCCCGACCGAGAGATCAGAATCGGAATTCCCATCTTGGCAGTCTTGATCACCATTTCAGAAGTCAACCGCCCCGTCGTATAGAAAATGAGATCGTTCCCCGTGACCTCATTGAGCCACATCCAGCCACTAATCGCATCGACGGCGTTGTGACGCCCCACATCTTCAATAAAGAAGAGCACATCCGTCCCGCGACATAGCGCACAACCGTGAATTGAACCCGTTGTTTTATAAAGCGAATCCCGCTGTCGCAGCCGTTCACTCAATTTCATCAACTCCGACTGTTTGAAAATCGGTGGGTTAAAGCGGAGCTGGGCTAAATCGGCTGTTAAATCGCCAAACACCGTCCCCTGACCGCAGCCCGTCGTCACGGTACGACGCGCTAGCTTATGGGTCCAATCGTCGGTGTTTTGGGTTCGGGTCATGACCGCCGCCGATTGCGTTTCCCAATCCACCTGCACCGTGGCAATGGTCGCCAGTTCCGTCATCAGATTCTGATTGCGCAGATAACCGAGGATCAGCAGTTCGGGCGCTAACCCCAGCGTCATGAGAGTGACAATTTCGCGACGATCCACATACAACGTTAAGGGCTGTTCGCCAGGGACATGAATTTCCTTTGGGCGACCGCACTCATCGAGCACCGTCGTGCGGTGGATCACGGCAATCGCGGCTTGACTTAACTGTGGCTGCATAAAAAACCTGTTTGGAATAACAATTGCTGGAGTGCGTTTGGAAAGCGTTCAAAAGTAACGCATTGAAATGCAAAGAAAAGTCCAAAGGAGCGTCCCATGTCCCCTACTCGGCAACGGCTCACCGTCATTATGCGTCGTGAAACGCTTCCCCATCACCCGTGGCTCGACTGTCGTTGGCAATGTCACAGCGTGCTCATCGAAGGGGAACCGCGGGCGGCAAGTCGTCTGCAAGTTGATGAACTCATTGAATTATTTTTCTGGCCCATGGCACTCGAATTATGGCCCGATGAAGCCGAAAGTTATTATCACAATTTGAATAGTAACTCCCCTAGTTTATTTATTGCGGCCCCCCTAAATCAGGATCGCATTCCAACGCCCCAAATTATTACGGTCTGTGGTCACTTAGCGAGTAGTTGGGGGGAAATCGACATGCCCCATTACCAAACTCCCCTCCTCGGGACTTTAGCGCCGTGGTTACTCGATTTTATTCAAGTTCACTATCGTCCAGAACCCCGTAAAAAGCGCGAACGGGAAGCATGGAAATGAGCGAATCTACAGAAAAATTTTCCTTTTTATCTCGTTGGTCGGCACGCAAACACGCGGCTAAATCGATGCCCAAAGCGGGGGAATTAACCGCCGTTGAAGCGCGATCATTCACAGAAATTACCGCCGCCCAGTCCACAGGTACACAGGAAAACAAATTAGCCCAATCCACTGCACTTGAGTGGGCAAATTCGCAGGAGAACGAATTAACCCAATCCAGCACACTTGAGTGGGCAAATACGCAGGAGAACGAATTAGCGCAATCCACTGCGACTATTCCCCTTAAAAAGGCCCCTTTAGACCCCCAAATTTTACCCGACATTGAAACACTTGATGCCAATAGTGATTTTCTCCCGTTCATGGCAGAACAGGTGTCACCTCAATTGCGCAAGTTGGCGTTACAGAAGCTCTTTCACGATCCCAAGTACAATGTCATCGACGCCCTCAACGACTATCTCGGCGATTACACCCAATTTACGCCGCTGGGCGATGTTTTGACGGCCGACCAGCGGTTCCAAATCGCCCGAAAAGCGGCCGCGCTGGTCGAAAATGCAGAAAATCCCCCCCAAATCCAGACATCAACCCCTTCAGCAGAGGGAGGGTATAACGCGATGACGCCCCCAATTTCTGATTCTGAAGTGCCTCAAATGGCGGTGAAATCTCCAATTTCTGATTCTGAAGCACCTCAAATGGCGGTGAAATCTCCAATTTCTGATTCTGAAGCACCTCGAATGGCGGTGAAATCTCCAATTTCTGATTCTGAAGTGCCTCAAATGGCGGTGAAATCTCCAATTTCTGATTCTGAAGCGATCACTTCAACTTCTACCGAGAGCGAAACTCACGATGAATTCCCCGCTGTCTCCGCGTGACCGCGCGTTGCAGGCCGCAAACCAATGGCCCATTCAACCCACTGATGTGGTGGAATTTTCTTCCCAAGGTCGTTTACTCCTCCTCGGCCCTCAAGCGCGGCTCGACGCAGTTGCCCCCCGATTGCCGTCTCATCGGGTCACGGCGCTGTGTCACGATGACCTTGGGGTGACGGGACACTTTGGCGCATTTCACGTCGCCCTGGAGCAGACACCGTGGCCCGATGCCCAAACCGTCTTCGATATTGTCATTGATTTACATCAACACCCCCTGATGAAACAGCCTTGGCCGCCGTTGGGGTACTACCACGCGCCCGACGATGAGACAGTAGATGCCCAGCTCGACGAGTGGATCGATTTAGTTGGTAAATACGAGAAACCAAAATTTTTTAATTACGATCCACTGATTTGCGCCCACAATTCCCGTGGAATTCCGGCCTGTCGCCGCTGTCTCGATGCGTGTCCTGCGGAAGCAATTATCTCGATTGGCGAAAAAATCCAAGTCAATCCAATGCTTTGTCAAGGAGGTGGCATCTGTACAACGGTTTGCCCAAGTGGCGCACTGCGTTATCGCTATCCCAGCACCGCTGACTGGCTCAACCGTATGCGGTTGCTTTGTCATACTTTTATCGACGCAACTGATGAGGGGCCAATCATCGTGCTGTATGACGAATGCAGCCTCTTTGATCCGATAACGGTTCCCGATGCCGTCATTCCGATCAAAATTGAGGAAATGGGGTGTATCGGCATTGAAAGTCTCTTAAATACAATTGCTTACGGGGCGAAAGCGGTACGGCTCGTGGATTACCCCCAGCTCCCACCTGCCGTTCGTGCGGCGATGCAGCGTCAACTCGACATTATTTCGAGCTTACTCAATGGGTTAGGTTATCCGGAGGCCATTGGTTGGTGGGCCGAAGATCCCGACTACCGTTGCACGATGCCTAAAATGACCGCCGCCACGCATCTCGCCAATGATCAGAAGCGCCCCATGCTATTTACGGCGCTGGATTTCCTGTTTGATCAAGCGGTTAACCCCAAAACGACATTTGATTTGCCGCCCGGTGCGCCTCTGGGCGAAGTGCAGGTCAATCGTGACACCTGCACCTTATGTCTGTCGTGTGTCGCGGTTTGTCCAGCACAGGCGTTGCGAGATGGCGGCCAGGTTCCGGCATTAAAATTCATCGAAAACAATTGCTTACAGTGTGGATTGTGTGCCAGTGCCTGTCCTGAGCGAGACATTACGTTACACGCCCGCATTCGCTTTCCTGCGGCAGTTCGCCAAACCCCCGTGCGCCTTCACGAGGAACCGCCATTTTGTTGTGTTGCCTGTGGCAAACCCTTCGCAACCCCCTCGACTATCGAGAAAATTTTGGAAAAGTTAGCGGATCATCCGATGTTTGGTACGCCTGAAGCGTTGAGACGTTTGCAGATGTGTAGCGACTGCCGCGTCACTGATCTTTATCGCAGTGAGGGATTGGGACAGCCCCCCGCCCCTTGAGCGTCGCGTCATCACCGTAACCTTTGTGCGGCACAAATTGTCCCGCTTAATTCACAATTTGTTCCGTCAACTGAAGGGTATTATCTGCATAAAGCCCTAAAAAATTTGGCATTTGGTTTGCTCACCTAGACTGAACAAAAATTAAATAGGGGCAGGGCATACGAGATGAATGAGACGGCAAGTCAACCCGAGTTAGCCCGTAGTCATTTATGGGAATTATTAGGAACGCTATTGCGAGCGCCCCTTTCGCAAGATCATTTAACGGGGCTTACGCAATTGCCCGAATGGCAAGGTGAATTAGCCCCTGCGTTTAGTCGCTTAAAACAAGCGGCATTAGCTGCGGAATTAACGGCTTTAACTCGGGAATTTCACCGTTTATTTATTGGGGTAGGGCGTGGAGAATTACTGCCTTATGCCTCGTTTTATTTAAAAGGATCGCTAATGGATGAACCGCTACGCGATTTGCGACAGGATTTGCAAAATTTAGGGTTTCGCCGACGCGCCGAGATTCACGAACCCGAAGATCATATCACTGCCTTGACCGAGGTCATGGCCATGCTGATCCGCGACCAACATACTGATGAGGCGCGGTTTTTTCACCAACATCTGTCACCTTGGATCCCGCGCTTTTTCACCGATTTAACCACCTTAACCACCCAGGAATTTTATCGTGCGGTGGGTCATTTAGGGAACACGATTTACCAATTTGAATGCCGATATTTATCACTACCGGCCGATTAACCTAAGCCCACTCGGGGAGAGTCATAAATGAAAACTATATTTAATCGCCGCCGCTTTATGCAGTGGCTTGGATTGGGTACAGGTGCCGGGGTAGCGGCAACCGCTATTTCGCTAACACCGACGCCCACCGCAAAAGCCACCGAAACATCGGTTAAATCGGGCTACCGAGAAACCGATCATATTCGGGCTTATTACCGCTCGTGCCGCTAAAGGAGATGCACTATGAAATTAACTAAAAAAGGTCAACTCACACCTAATTCGGATGCGTTCAGCGGTACGGTGATCGACCGCCGTACATTCTTGCAAAACGCCGGGATCGGTGCGGGACTAGGGGCTAGTGCCAGTTTATTTGCCCCACGCTTGATGGAACGCGCCGAAGCGACGACCCGCCCCGTTCCGAACTCCATCGAAGTCAAACGCACCATCTGCACGCACTGCTCTGTCGGCTGCGGTATTTATGCAGAAGTGCAAAATGGCATCTGGGTCGGTCAAGAACCCGCCCTCGATCACCCCTTCAACCTAGGCGGTCACTGCGCAAAAGGCGCGTCGATTCGTCACCACGGTTCAAATGAACGGCGTCTCCGCTATCCGATGAAAAAAGTCGATGGTGAGTGGGTGCGCATCTCTTGGGATCAAGCCATCGACGAAATCGGCGACCGTCTCTTAACCCTGCGCGAAGCCCATGGCCCCGATTCGGCGTACTGGTTGGGATCCGCCAAGCACAACAACGAACAAGCCTATTTGTTCCGCAAATTTGCCGCGTTTTGGGGCACCAATAACGTCGATCACCAGGCCCGTATCTGCCATTCCACCACCGTGGCAGGCGTGGCGAATACCTGGGGCTATGGCGCGATGACCAATTCGTATAACGATATGGTGAATGCTAAAGCCATTTTCATGATTGGCAGCAACGCCGCCGAAGCGCATCCCATCGCCATGCAGCACATCCTCAAAGCGAAGGAAAAGGGCGCCAAACTCATCGTGGTCGATCCGCGTTTCACCCGCACCGCCGCCCACGCCGACCATTATTTGCGGATTCGGCCGGGTACCGATGTGCCGCTGATTTGGGGACTGTTGTGGCATATTTTTGAGAACAACTGGCAAGACGACACCTTTATTCAACAGCGCGTGTACGGCATGGAAGAGGTGCGCAAAGAAGTCGCTAAATGGCCTCCATCCGAGGTTGAGCGCGTCACGGGGGTCGATGAAGCGACCTGCAAACAGGCCGCGCAGTACATGGCTGAACACAAACCCGGCACCTTCGTGTGGTGCATGGGCGGGACACAGCACACCATCGGCAACAACAACACCCGTGCCTACTGCATTTTCCAATTGGCGCTGGGCAACATGGGCGTGGCGGGGGGAGGCACCAACATCTTCCGAGGTCACGACAACGTACAGGGCGCCACGGATTTTGGCGTGTTATCCGAGAGTTTACCGGGTTACTACGGGTTGGCGGACGGTTCGTGGAAACACTGGGCGCGGGTGTGGAATGTAGATTTTGACTGGATTCAGGGGCGTTTCGATCAAGGCGAATACGACGACGGTCGCGGCACCCCCACCAAACCCATGAATCTCACGGGCATCCCCGTATCGCGCTGGATTGACGGCGTGTTGGAACAACCCGACCTCATCTCTCAAAAAACCAATCTGAAGGCCATGATTTTTTGGGGACACGCGCCCAATAGCCAGGTGCGCGGCCCCGAAATGAAGCAAGCTATGGAGAAGCTGGATTTATTAGTGATTGTCGATCCCCATCCAACGGTGGCCGCAGTCATGAACGACCGTCAGAATGATACTTATTTGTTACCCGCCACTACGCAGTTCGAGACCTACGGCTCGGTCACGGCGTCCAATCGTTCGATTCAATGGCGCGATAAACTCATCGAACCGCTCTTTGAATCGAAGCCCGATCACACGATTATTTATCTGTTCGCCAAAAAATTCGGCTTTGCAGCGGAATTGACCCGAAACATCCAGGTGATTAACGACGAGCCGCTCATTGAGGACATCGTGCGCGAGTACAATCGGGGGATGTGGACGATTGGCTACACCGGTCAAAGTCCCGAACGGCTGAAGGAGCATCAACAGAACTGGCACACCTTCGACATCGTGAATTTGCGGGCAGAAGGTGGTCCCCTCGATAACGAGTTTTATGGCTTGCCGTGGCCCTGTTGGGGAACGCCAGAGATGAAGCACCCCGGCACCGCGAACCTCTACGATACCAGTCTGCCCGTGAAAGACGGTGGGTTGACTTTCCGCGCCAACTTCGGTGTGGAACGGGAGGGGGTGTCGCTTTTGGCCGAGGGATCGTGGAGCAAGGAATCTGAACTCGAAATGGGGTATCCCGAATTTACATTCGGTCTCATGCAGAAGCTCGGTTGGGACAAAGACCTAACCCCTGAAGAACTCGCGTCAATACAGGCGATTGGGGGCGATAAGGTTGAAGACATGAACTGGAAAATCGACCTCTCTGGGGGGATGCAGCGGGTCATTATCGAACATGGGTGCGCCCCCTTTGGAAACGCCAAAGCGCGTTGTGTGGTGTGGAACTTCCCCGATCATGTACCGATTCACCGCGAACCGCTCTACACCAGCCGTCACGAACTGGTGGCGGAATATCCCACCTACGCGGATCGCAAGGCATTTTGGCGGTTGCCCACGCGCTATGAATCCATTCAAGCAACGGATTTCAGTCAAGATTTTCCCATCATCCTGACCTCGGGCCGTTTGGTGGAGTACGAAGGGGGCGGCGACGAAACCCGTTCCAATCCGTGGTTGGCCGAGTTGCAACAGCACATGTTTGTGGAAATCAACCCCTTTGATGCCAACAACGCCGGTGTGCGGGATGGCCAAATGGTGTGGGTGGAAGGACCTGAGGGCGGTCGCATCAAGGTGAAAGCCCTGGTGACGCGGCGCGTAGGTCGGGGGGTGGCGTTCACGCCGTTCCATTTCGGGGGCCACTTCCAAGGGCGCGATTTACGACCCAATTACCCTCAAGGGGCAGATCCGGTGGTTTTGGGTGAGTCCTGCAACATCGCCTTTACCTATGGTTACGACTCGGTGACTGCGATGCAAGAAACCAAATGTTCGCTGTGCCGCATCCTGCCGGCCTAACCCCAAAATCAAGAGAATTCAGGAGCTTACTCATGGCTAGAATGAAATTTTTATGTGATACCGAACGGTGTATCGAGTGCAACGGCTGTGTTACGGCGTGCAAAAACGAACACGAAGTACCGTGGGGCATCAATCGGCGTCGAGTCGTGACGCTCAACGACGGTCAACCGGGCGAAAAGTCGATTTCCGTGGCATGTATGCACTGTTCAGATGCACCTTGCATGGCCGTGTGCCCCACCGACTGTTTCTATCAGACGACCGATGGCGTCGTGCTGCACAACAAAGATATGTGTATTGGCTGTGGTTATTGCTTCTTCGCCTGTCCGTTTGGGGCGCCCCAATATCCACAACAAGAAGCGTTTGGGGTACGCGGCAAAATGGACAAATGCACCTTCTGCGCGGGAGGTCCGGAAACCGATGCGGTCGCGATGAAGGAGAAGTACGGCACTGATCGGTTAAGCGAAGGCAAATTGCCCATCTGTGCCGAAATGTGTTCGACGAAAGCCCTCATTGCGGGGGACGGCGCAGAGGTGGCGGATATTTATCGCGACCGCATCTTGCAGCGGGGTGGCCGTCCACAAACCTGGGGATGGGATAAGGCCTATTCGTCATGAAAATCAACGGGTTAATTCTTTTAATCATCGCGGTGTTATGGGGGATGCCGTCGCAAGCGGAAACCCTCGCGCCCGAAAAAATCGATAACGGTTGGCAGGTCAACGAAGCACAACAGACGGTCAATCCCCGTTCGGAACTGTGGCGAGCGGTACGACAGGGCGAGGCGGGCTATTCGGCATTGCAAAATGCGCCTGGTGACGAGCGCAATGTGCTCATCAACGCCCAAGGCGAAACCTGGCGCCAACTGCGGCAAAATTGGCTCGTGGCCTACAGCGGCTGGTTATTGCTGGGCGTAATTGTGGCCATTGGCGTGTTTTATCTGATTGTTGGCGGCGTCAAGCTCGAACATGGGCGTAGTGGCCAAACGGTGGTGCGCTGGGGGGTGTTGTCGCGGTTTGTGCATTGGTACACGGCGATTTTATTTCTCGTCCTGGCGGTGACGGGGCTGTCGTTGCTCTTGGGACGCACTCTATTAATCCCGATCATCGGTCACGAAACCTTTGCAGGTTATGCGTTTTGGGCGAAGGAATTTCACAACTATTTGGGACCGTTCTTCACCCTGGGCATTTTGGGCATGGCGCTGTTGTGGATGCGCGACAACATTTTCAATCCCAAGGAAGACATGAGTTGGTTACTGGCAGGCGGGGGGATTATTGGGAAAGGTCACCCGTCGGCGGGCCGCTTCAATTTTGGGGAGAAAACTTGGTACTGGGTGGTGATTTTGATGGGGGGCGTGGTGATCGTGACCGGATTGATTCTCGATTTCCCCCTATTTGGGCTTACGCGCAACGAAATGCAGATCGCCCATCTCATCCATGCGGTGTTGGCTGTAGGACTGATCGCCTTCTCGTTCGGACATATCTACATGGGGACGGCCGGATCGGAGGGATCATTGGAGTCGATGATTACGGGGAAAGTCGATGTCAACTGGGCGAAGCAGCATCACGATTTATGGTACGCCAAGCTGCCAGAAGCCAAAGCTGAGGAACATGCGTCGTCATCAGAACCCACACCTCCAATCAAACATGCGTTGCCGTGGCGCTAGGCGGATGGAGGTGGCTTGCCATACCAACCGCATTTAATTCAATAATTTAGGGCCTCATCCGCGAGGCCCTTTTTGGCTGTTTCCACCACTAAAACACGAGGAGTTCACCCATGAATCCAACGATTGTGCGCGAAATGCAATGCACCCATGCCGAATTTTTGCGGGAGCTACCGTTGGCGGTGGGACATCGTCCCTTTGAAATTATCGGAGACAAGGTGATTGTTCACGATCAGAAGCGCGAAATTCACATCCTCATTCGCGACGAACCAATCAAACATTTAGGCTCATTGAATCTGCCGATGGAAGAAATCACCTTCAAATTCATCGACTACACCGAAGAAGAAGCCAAAGTGCTACTCGACGAGTTTGACCATCACATCATGCGGTGTGGGGGCTAATGTCGATTACCAAGTCCCGATATTGGGCATTGATGTCCACGGTTCGGCGGGTTTTAGGGCTTCGCCGCGCTGTAACAACTCAATCGAAATCCCATCGGGTGAACGAATAAAGGCCATGTAGCCATCTCGCGGGGGGCGATTGATCGTCACCCCAGCATTCATAAGCCGTTGACAAGTCTCATAAATATGATCGACCCGATAGGCCAAATGTCCGAAGTTGCGTCCACCGACATATTCCTCATCGTCCCAATTGAAGGTCAGTTCGATTAGCGGCGCTTTGCGTTCTTGGGCGAGGGCCAAATCTCCAGGGGCACACAAAAAAACCAAGGTAAAACGCCCTGTTTCGTTTTCATAACGACGGGTTTCGACCAACCCCAGATGTTGGCAATAAAATTCGAGTGACTTCGTTAAATCGCGAACGCGCACCATAGTGTGGAGATATTCCATAACAGCAGACCTCGGTTGGGTATAGAAATATCGCGATTTCATAGACAATGCGTGCGCCTATTCCTGTTCCCTCTATCACCCACGCCATTAGATCGCCCCTTTGGCGTACAACCTAAAAACCCGCGATGCCTCTAACTAGGGAATCTTCGAGTATTTGAGTAATTAACATGAAGCATAAGATTTTGTTTTTATTGGTTTTTATGGGGAGTTTCTCCCTTCACGGGATGGAACGCTACCTCACGCCACTCCCGTTCATTGCCCAAGATTGGCCAAGCGTCGGGGAGGTTTCCGACGCAAATTCGCTTCAACTGCCGATGATCACTTGGGGAGGCGATTTGGCCGCCTTTTACGCCAATGGCCAAGCCCTAAGCACGCAAAAAGATAGCTTATTCAATAATTTAGGGTTGAATCTTACCTTGGTGCGACAAGACGATTTTCGAGAACAGGTCGCGGCTTATCTACGGGGGGACACGCCCTTTTTGCGCGGTACCCTCGGCATGATTGCGCAAGCGATGCCTAAACTTCTGCAAGATCCCCGAACAGAACCGCTCGTATTTCTCCAACTGAGCTGGTCGGCTGGCGGAGATGCCTTGATTGTTGGGGGAGGAATTCGGCAACTCGATGATCTTCAAGGCAAAACAATTGGCTTACAGGCCTATGGTCCCCATAGCGATTATTTCATCCAATTGCTGAAAGATGCGCTATTGCCTCTAGACAGCGTGACGGTGCGTTGGCTTCCCGATTTAACGGGCACGGAAAACAGTCCCGCCGCTGCCTTCCGCGATCAAGAGCTGAATGCGGCGTTCATCATTTCATCGGACGCGCCGTCCCTCATCGCTAACGCCGATCTACCCACGCCGCCACGGGTGTTGCTTTCTACACAGGTCGCTAACCGTCTGATTGCCGATGTCTATGTCGTTCGGCGGGACTTCTACGAACGCAATCACGAAGCGATTCAGAAACTTATTGTGGGTTTATTACAGGGGCAACACGCCGTCGCTCAACTCGCACATCAGCCCGATTCCCACTTCTGGCCACAAGCCGCCACCGTATTTTTGGACGATGCTGCGCTCTATGAAGATTTACTGGCTCTCTATCACGATGCAGACATCGTTCTATTAGAAGGCAATCGCAAATTCTTAACGACCAATAATTTCCCGCGCCGTCTCGAACGCTTATGGCCTCGCATCGCGGAGGGATTGCAGCAATTGGGCATGATTGGGGAACTCGCCTCAATTGTTGTCGCGGACCTAGATTTCAATGCCTTACAACAACAACTGCCCGACGAACGACCGGTTCAGCAAAGCGAAGTTACTTGGAGTACTCAACGCGGGGAGGGCGATATGCTATTTCGGTTAGAAATCCCCTTTAATGCAAATGAAACGACTTTTGACGCCGAACATTATCAAAATGAGCTGTTAAGAATTCTCGACCTCATGGCCGCTTACGAGGGGACTTTGCTGAGAATTGAGGGCCATAGCGATCCTTCGCCGTTGCTGGAAATGAAAAATGACGGTTCTCCTGCCTGGCAACTCAACCGGTTACGTCAACAAGCCCGTAATCTCAGTCTGCAACGCGCTTTTTCTCTGCAAAATCAACTCACTCACCTGGCGAACCGCCATCATTTACCCTTGGTGAGCACTCGATTACAGGTGTGGGGTCAAGGGATAAGTGATCCGAAAACGGGGTTGTGCCACGATTGGCCCTGTCGAATTGCCGATGAAGCTGCTTGGCTAAGCAATCTACGCGGTGAGTTTCAGCTCATCAGCGCAGATCATCTCTCAATCCGCATACCGCAGATCACCCCATGAAGCGCAATTTTTCTTTCCTTCTCAAGACAGGCGTGATGTTGGGTGGGCTAACCGCTTGTGAACCGAATCCGCCGTCGTCGCCTCAGTCGTATCAACCCCCGCTTCCGCTGACGACCTCCCTCGAACCGTGGGCAACGCCAACGACCCCGAATTGGCCGCATCGCGAAGGCATCGTGGCCCTCGACGAAAAAGCATTGCAAATCAATATCATGATTGCATTTTTGCCCTCAACTCTGATGGAACACGGTAACTGTTTAGGGCAGATCTCTGGGCTAAAACGCGCTCAGCAACACTTGGGTGCGTGGTTACGCCATCGTCCCCCCGAAAGTCAGGTGGGCATGGTGCAGTTTGATCGACAGGGTCTGCGGGAAATACGGCCTCTGGGGCGCTATGACGATGCAGAGTTGTTGGCGTTGCTCGATGATTTTTCCGTCTCACAAGCGGCGCTTCCCCTCAAGGATGGCATCGAATTGGCCTACCGTCGATTGACTCAACAGGCTGAATCTCAAGGGGGATTTGGAGAATATCATCTCGTCATTGTAAGCGATGGTCAGTTTTTCACCGCGCAAGACCCCACAAGCTTGCTGCAACACATTGCCCAAACCTCCCCCATCGCCCTTCATAGCCTAGGCCTGTGTTTGCCCGATTTATCGCCACTTAATCAGCCTAATATCATGATTTTTAACGATTTTGTGCGTGAACCCGGCAATCCATGGTCGCCTGTCAACCCCGAAGCATTCTCGTTAAGTTCCGTGAATTGAGGTCCACTGTTGCCATGCCGCCACCGCCTGTGCGTACAAATCTTGGCGATAAATCCCCGTCACCAAGGGAACCTGTTCATCAAATTGGCCTAACGCCCGCATCTCCTGTAACCACACTGCGGCCTGTTGCGGGTGCGGATCGGTCGCCGCTAACTCGCTGAAAACATGAAATCGGGGGCGTACCTTGCCAGGATCCGCACGATGCGCACGCCACGGCCCCACTAAACTGGCTTGAATCACCGCTAACGGGACCTCCGGCATCACCGTCGCTAAATAATCGGCGCCCAAAGCGCGGTGGTCTGGGGTGGCCAACCAGCTCGCCGCCTGTAGCAACGCCACGAGCAATTTTTGATGGTCACCCAGATGGTTTTCTAGCCACAACGCATTCACCGCAAACACTTTTTCCCAATGATCGGGCCACAGCTGCTCACTCGTTGCAACGACCGCCCCAATCCCCTCCGCCACCGCAAGACTATTCCACGGTTCACCCACACAATAACCATCAATCAGTCCCGCTCTAAGCTGCGAAACCATCAACGGGGGTGTCACAATCACCCGTTCCACATGATGCACGCTTGGTCCCAACCACCGATTTAACAAATAAAAGTGGGAGGAAATGGGTAATACCGCCGCAAAGCGTCGCGGGGGAGCGCCCTTCGCACGCTCTTTTTGTATCAAATTGAAAAGTGCATCTGAAGCCACTTGCGGTTGCGTTTCACTATGTGGGTTAATTTCGCACATTGCCTCAAAAAGGCGTTGACTCACCGTAATGCCATTGCCATTTAACGACAGTCCCAACGCGGTCACCAAAGGCATTTTAGGGGTCCCAATCGCGAGCTGTGCCGCCAAAGGAAGCGGGGCAAGACAGTGACCCCCTTGCAAAATCCCCACGCCGATCTTATCTCGCAAATTGGCCCACGAAAGCTCCTGACATAACGATACCTCTAGGCCCTGTGCCGCAAAAAAACCTTGCTGTTGCGCGACTAACAAGGGCAAACAATCGGTGAGGGGTAAATACCCTAAGTGAATGGTCATAGCTTCCTCCAAATAAAAAAGCATCAACGAAAACTCGCTGACGCCTTTGCCAGATTTATTTTTAGACAATTTAAGGGTTAACGCGCCTTACCGCCGTTGGTTCGGGGCGCTAATTCATTGTTTGTCGAGCAGCTTTGATGCCAGCAAACGGGGGTCTGAGGGCAAGCACATTCCCACTCAATCCTCCAGTAACGCTAAGACCGCAATCACACTTTTGGCCACTTCAACCAACTTTTGCCCGCGATCCATCGCCAATTTTCGCAACTTTTGATAGGCCGCATCTTCCGTTAACCCCTTACGTTCCATGAGCAATCCCTTGGCTTTTTCGACAATTTTACGTTCAGCAAGCTTGGTTTTCGCATCGTCGAGTTCGGTGCGTAACGCCTGAAATTCCCGAAAGCGTGCAATCGCCACCTCCAAAATCGGTTGGAGCCGATGGGGGTTCAAGCCATCCACCACATACGCGCTCACCCCCGCCCGAATAGCCTTTGTGGTCGTTTCGGGATCGCTACGTTGGGCAAATAACACCACAGGTTGCGGCTGATCGCGGTGCAATAGACTTAGGCTGTCCAACGCATCCCGATCAGGACACTCCATATCCACCAAAATGACATCGGATTCCACGGTTTTGGCGCAGTTGAGGAGTTCGGTACATCGTTCCACCCGAGCGACCACCACATGTCCCGCATCGGTTAGGGCCTGTTCGAGGATC
This sequence comes from uncultured Candidatus Competibacteraceae bacterium, assembly GCA_964613675.1. Lineage (GTDB taxonomy): Bacteria > Pseudomonadota > Gammaproteobacteria > Competibacterales > Competibacteraceae > DAIUCA01. The sequence goes on along the minus strand of CAZTIH010000004.1, from coordinate 26,843 downwards.
ACCGAACGCCCCCAATCGCTATCCACCACCAGTACGCGCAATGGTTGATTCATGACTCTCCTATAGGGACCAAAAAACAGTGAGTAACCCAAAAAACTATTCCTACTGCCTTGGGAGAAAGGATGCAAGTTCGCGTTGTTTTAGCGCGTAACGCCCTTTTTTAGTGCGCAATTTCGCCCCTAAACCGACGATCCATTCGGATTTTGTCACGAATTTTCCCCTTCACTTCGGTTGGCCACAAATTTGCTGCAAGCGCTCCATGCACACCATCGACGGTTTGCGATGCTTTCCCGTGTAGGCCAACGAAGGCGTACAACTCGCAATTCGGTGACGAGTTGCCCCCCGGACATCGGCGTCCAGTGATTCCCTCACTGGACGCTTTTTTTTGCCTCGCGATTTTGGAGTTCTTTCATGCGCACGCTAACGATACCCCTCATGTGTTTGCTCACCGCCCCCGTCTTGACCGCCCTTGCCCTTGAAAAAGAAGACCTAAAACTCGGTTTCATCAAACTCACCGACATGGCCCCGCTCATGGTGGCCTACGAAAAACGGTTTTTCGAGGATGAAGATTTATTTGTCACCCTCGAAGCGCAATCGAATTGGAAAGTGTTACTGGATCGCGTTATTGGCGGCGAACTCGATGGTGCCCACATGCTGGCGGGCCAACCCCTCGCAGCCACCCTCGGTCTCGGTACCCAAGCCGACATCATCACGGCCTTTAGCATGGATCTCAACGGCAACGCCATCACGGTTTCTAATGCCGTGTGGGAAGCGATGCGCCCTCATATTCCCAGCGACGAAACAGGACGCCCACAACATCCCATCAGTGCGGCAGCGCTTCAACCCGTCGTCACCGATTTTCGCAACCAGGGCCGTGCTTTCAACATGGGCATGGTGTTTCCGTTCTCGACCCACAACTACGAATTGCGTTACTGGCTCGCGGCCGGGGGGTTACATCCCGGGTTTTACACCCCCAACGATCCGGTCGGAGGCCAAATCCATGCCGAAGTCCTGCTCTCCGTTACCCCCCCCCCACAAATGCCCGCGACCCTGGAGGCCGGTACAATTTTTGGGTATGCCGTCGGGGAACCGTGGAACCAACAGGCCGTGTTCAAAGGCATTGGCGTACCCGTTGTGACCGATCATCAGATTTGGGCCTACAACCCCGAAAAAGTCTTTGGGGTGTCCCGCGAATGGGCCGAACGCCATCCGCAAACCCATTTGGCCGTGATTCGCGCCTTAATTCGGGCGGGACAGTGGTTGGATGATCCGCAAAACCGTCCTGAAGCCGTGCGTTTATTAAGTCAACCCCAGTATGTCGGTGCGGACGAAGCCGTCATCGCCAATAGCATGACCGGCACATTTGAGTTTGAAAGAGGCGATGTGCGCCCTGCCCCTGAGTTCAATATCTTCTTCAAACACTACGCCACCTATCCGTTTTACTCGGATGCCGTCTGGTACCTCACGCAGATGCGCCGTTGGGGCCAAATTGCCGACGCCCAACCCGACGAGTGGTATCACACGGTCGCCCAACAGGTGTATCGCCCTGATCTCTATGTCGAAGCTGCGCGTGTGTTGGTGCAACGGGGCACGATTGACGCTGCCGACGTGCCTTTCAACTCCGACGGTTATCGCGATCCCACCGATGCCTTCATCGACGGCATTCGCTTCGATGGTCGTCAACCCAATGCCTACTTAGAACAGTTCCCCATCGGCCTCAAAGGCACGATGCGCGTCGAATAACGTCCCGTCACTTAGGAGAAAATTTTCATGTCAAACGCCGCCCATTTTTGCGAAAAAGTTGGATTAAATCTGTTTGCCCCCGTAATTCGTCTGGCATGGGGCGACGACATTCCCACTCAGCTCCGAGAAATTAGCCGCCAAATCCTCATCCCCTTAGTCTCCATTCTGGTGTTCTTATGGCTATGGGGCACCTTGGCCGCCCAGGTCAACACGAGTTTAGGAACCCTCCCCGGGCCGGCGCAGGTCTGGCAAGCCACCCAGGGCCTATACGCCGACCATCTCGCCGAACAACAACGCGCCCGCGATTTTTACGACCGCCAAGTCGAACGCAATCGCCAGCGTCTCGCCGAAAATCCGCAAGCCGAAGTGCGCATTCGCCCCTATGTCGGTCAATCCACCTTTTTCGACCAGATTTTGACGAGTTTACAAACGGTCTTTACCGCCTTTCTGTTGGCCAGTGCGGTCGCGATTCCCTTGGGGATTCTCTGCGGCTTGAGTCCTTGGGCGATGGCGGCACTCAATCCCTTGATTCAGATTTTCAAACCCGTCTCGCCCTTGGCTTGGCTTCCCATCGTGACGCTGGTGGTAAGTGCGGTGTACGCCACGGAGGGCTGGTTTGCGCGGTCGTTTTTAATCTCGGCCATCACCGTCATGCTCTGTTCGCTATGGCCCACCCTAATTAACACGGCATTGGGCGTCAGTTCCCTAGATCGCGATCTGCTGAATGTCGCTAAAGTTTTACGGCTGAACTGGTTTACGCAAATCTGGAAAATCGTGTTACCCGCTTCATTGCCTTTGATTTTTACGGGGTTACGACTGTCGCTGGGGGTGGGTTGGATGGTCTTAATTGCGGCGGAAATGCTCGCGCAGAATCCGGGTCTCGGAAAATTTGTCTGGGACGAGTTTCAGAACGGTAGTTCCGATTCTTTAAGCCGAATTATGGTCGCCGTCATCGTCATTGGTTTAGTGGGATTTTTCCTCGACCGCCTAATGTTCACCCTTGAAAAACTCGTTTCCCACGAACGTCGCTGAGGAATTGTCCATGAATGCCGTCGTCCATCTCGCGCCCACCGTCCCCCCAACCATTCAAGTGCCTCTCGACATCAAACCCATCCTCGAACTGCGCCAAGTCTCCAAACGCTACGGCGACCATCCCGTGTTGCACGACATTAACCTCGCCATTCAACCGGGGGAATTTGTGGCGATTGTGGGGTTCTCCGGAAGTGGCAAATCAACCTTAATGAGTTTAATTGCGGGGTTAACGCGTCCCGATCAGGGCCAAATCTTGAAAAACGGTCAACCGCTCACGGGGCCTGGACCCGATCGGGGCGTAGTGTTTCAAAACTACTCGCTGTTGCCGTGGTGTTCGGTTCGGGACAACGTCGCCCTCGCAGTGAACGCCGTTCATCGTCATCTCTCCCGTGCCGAACAACGGGCGTGGGTGGAACGCTATGTCAATCTCGTCAATCTCGGTGCGGCCTTGGAGAAAAAACCGGCGGAATTGTCAGGGGGGATGCGGCAACGGGTCGCTGTGGCGCGGGCCTTAGCGCTCAACCCCGACATCCTCCTCCTCGACGAACCCCTCTCTGCCCTCGACGCCCTGACCCGTGCCAAATTGCAGGACGAAATTCTGCGCATTTGGGAGCAACAGCGCACGACGGTAGTGATGATTACTAACGATGTGGACGAAGGACTTATCATGGCCGATCGCATTATTCCGCTGACCCTTGGCCCCAAAGCGACCTTGAGTCCTGCGTTTTCGGTGAATCTCTCCCGTCCCCGCGACCGCCAAGCGATGAACCACGATGCTGCTTTTATTGCGTTACGCAAGCAAATTACCGACACCCTATTGACCATTGGACAAGTGCGCACCCCGACTACGGCCGCCGCCGCCCAGTTCGCACTCCCCCCCGATTTGCACCCCAACACCCGTTCCCGTAACCCGCTACAAACCGCCCACGATGAGCGCTACGTAGAGTTTCATCGGGTAAAGAAGGTGTACCCGACGAAAAAAGGCCCCGTGACCGTGGTCGATGGCTTTGATTTACGGATCCGCAAAGGCGAGTTTGTGGCCGTCATTGGGCACTCGGGCTGTGGCAAATCGACGGTGCTGTCAATGGTGGCGGGCCTCACGGCGATTTCCGATGGCGGGATTGTGTTGGATGAAAAGGAAGTAAAGGCGGCGGGCCCCGATCGCGGCATCGTCTTTCAGGCCCCTAGTCTGTATCCGTGGCTGACCGCGTTTGAGAATGTGGAATTGGGCGTCAATCGCGTCTATCCCCATCTCTCCCCCGCCGAACGACGCAGTATTGTGAATCACTATTTAGAACGCGTGGGATTAGCTGAGGCGCGTCATCAAAAAGCGGTCGCGCTGTCCAATGGAATGAAGCAACGGGTGGGAATTGCGCGGGCATTTGCGTTGAGTCCCAAAATGCTGCTCCTCGACGAACCCTTCGGGATGCTGGACGCCCTGACTCGCTGGGAGTTACAGGAGGTGTTGATGGAGGTGTGGACCCGCACGCAAGTGACGGCGATGTTGGTCACCCACGATGTGGACGAAGCGATTTTGTTAGCCGATCGCGTCGTGATGATGACCAACGGCCCCAACGCGAAGATTGGCAAAATTTTGGACATCCCCTTACCCCGTCCTCGAACCCGTGCCCAACTTCTCGCCCATCCCGACTACTATCCGTTACGTGAAAGTCTCTTATCGTTTCTATATGCGTGTGATCACAACCATTGAGCGTTACGCGGGCGGGGCCGACCAGTAGTACTTCGCCCCAGAACCCGTGCCCAACTCCTCGCCCATCCCGACTACTATCCGTTACGCGAAAGTCTCTTATCGTTTCTATATGCGTGTGATCACAACCATTGAGCGTTACGCGGGCGGGGCCGACCAGCGATTCCCCCAGCCGCGATATAAATCCGACAAAAAAGTCTCCCACGCGGCACGGCTCCGAAAATCTGGATAAGGCTCCGGGCGTGTGGGCATTCCCGCATCCCAACGAATGTCGAATTGACCATCGTCGCGAATTCGCCCGATGCGCACGGTTTTCCAAATGTGCTGGGAATCGTTATCGAACCGAATTTGTCCCCCTGGCCCATTGAATTGTTGTCCATCCAGCCCCCCGATGACCTCGATGGGTTCGAGACTGCGGGCCCTTGTCACGGCCTGTGCCCACAAATTAACCCCGATATACGCCGCTTCCATCGGATCGGATAACACGCGGTCATTCCCATAACGCCGTTGGAAGTTCGCGACAAACTGGCGATTGGCGGAGGAATCGAGGCTTTGGAAGTAGTTCCACGCGGCAAAGTCTCCGGCGACGAGTTGTCGATCCATCGACGCCAACGTCCCTTCTTCCACACTAAACGACATCGTTGGCAACACATCAGACGTCAGCCCAGCCTCGCGTAGCCCAGCCATGAGTGCCACATTGCTATCGCCGTTAATGGTGTTGAGGATGAACGAAGGCCGAACTTGTTTGATGCGTTCGATGATGGACGCGACCTCCGTACTCCCCAACCGTATGTAATCCTCCCCCAACCACGACACGCTGTAACTCTCTAAAAAATGCTTGATCAGCGCATTGGCCGTGCGAGGAAACACATAGTCTGAACCCACTAAATACGGCCGATTGCCCAAATTCGCCAATGACCAGGTCACGGCAGGCAAAATCTGCTGATTGGGCGCCGCCCCGGTATAAATGATGACCGGTGAGGACTCCAATCCCTCGTACTGCACAGGGTAAAACAGCAGTTGTTCGAGTTCTTCCATCACGGGCTTGACGGCTTTACGGCTAGCGGAGGTCCAGCACCCAAAAATCACCGACACCTTTTCTTCAGTGATTAAGCGACGCGCTTCCGCCGCAAATATCGTTTCATCGGATTGGCCGTCGGCAATGACGGGTTCAATGAGACGACCTTCCAGCAATCCACCCCGACGGTTGATTTCGTCGATGGCCATTCGGGTCACTTCCACCACGGGAAGCTCACTCACCGCCATTGTGCCCGTCAACGAATGCAGAATGCCGACTTTAATCGGATTTGCCGTTCTCGCTTGCCCATAACTCGTCGCCGTAGCCACGCTGGAACCAAGGGCAACCCCGAGATGTAGGGCATGACGCCGCGTAATTTTCATTGAAGATTTGCCTGTTTTGAGAATTGGGGGAAAGCAAAATTTCGACGCTTTAATTTCACTAACATTCGGAGGGTGAGCACACAAAAGTTTACTCATTCTTAACGGCGTTTGGGGTGCGAATTTTTGAAAAATGTAGCAAATATACAACATATTGTTGTATTTATGTTGACATTCTTAAATGAGACCGTTTTATGGTTGTGCGTGCCCTTTTATCGTCGTGCTTTGCGGTGGGACTTACCGCCTGTAGCACGGTTGCTCCCCCCCCACCTGCGTCGATTTCGTTATTTTCGCGTGAAACGGTGCCTCGTGAGCAACGCCCCCCAGAACCCCCTAGTCGCAGCGGCAATCGGGCCTTCTATCGGGTTCGTGGACGGGAATACGCGGTGTGGGAAACCAGCGCCGGGTATCGCCAACGGGGACTTGCCTCGTGGTACGGCCCTGGATTTCACGGGCGTCCCACGGCCAGCGGTCAACCTTACGACATGCACGATCTCAGCGCGGCCCACCGTTCATTGCCGATCCCGACTTATGCCCAGGTCACCAATCTCCAAAATGGGCGACAGGTGGTGGTACGGATCAATGACCGAGGCCCCTTTGTGGGCGATGAACGGATTATTGACCTGTCCTACGGGGCAGCACGGGCACTGGGGATGGTGAATCAGGGTATTGTGCCCGTAGAAGTCGTCGCGTTACCGCCTTACCAACAGCGGGTGCGTTCCTCGGAAGATCGGCGCGTGGCGACGGCACCCCACTAAGCATTTTCTATTGATTTGAGGACTAGTTTAATGACATTCATCCAAATGCTTTTACCGCTTGGCAAGGTAGGCTGCTGGCTTCTACTCCCCAGTGTGCTATTGGCCCAAGTCGCGCCAGAATCACCGAGTTTGCCGGTACGCGCCTACATTCTCATGGACTTTGCCAGTGGCCAAAACCTCGCCGAAAGCCTGCCCGATGAACCGATGGAACCCGCCAGCATCACGAAAATCATGACGGCCTATGTGGTGTATCGCGCTATTTCCCGTAACGATATTAAAGAAACCGATCAAGCGATTGTCAGCGAAAAAGCGTGGCGAACTAGGGGATCGCGAATGTTTATCGAAGTGGGGACGCGGGTGGCGGTCGATGATTTGTTAATGGGACTGGTAGTGCAGTCAGGCAATGACGCGGCGGTGGCCCTCGCAGAACACGTGGCGGGGAATGAAGAAGCCTTTGCCGTGTTGATGAATCAAGTCGCGGGGGAAATTGGGCTGCGGCACAGTAATTTTATGAACGCTTCGGGCTTACCTCATCCCGAACACCTCACCACGGTACGCGATATTGCGTTACTAGTTCGGGCGCTCATTCGCGATTACCCGGAACAATACGCCCGCTATTCGGTACGCGAATTTACTTACAACAACATTCATCAACTCAATCGCAACCAACTGTTACAGCTTGACCCTACGGTGGACGGCGTGAAAACGGGACACACCTCATCCGCAGGATACTGTTTAGCCTCGTCGGCGATTCGAGACGGCATGAGATTAATTGCGGTGGTATTTGGAGCGGAAACCGAGAGAAGTCGCTTTGAAACCTCGCAAATACTGTTAAATCACGGATTTCGTCACTTTGAAACCCGTAAACTATTTGACAGCCAACAACCCATCGCGGAAACACGGGTGTGGTTTGGGGAGACGAATCGCGTGACATTGGGGGTCACTCATCCGATTTCCCTAACCTTACCTCGTGGACGGGGGGGCGATGTCCTGACCCTTCCTCAAGTGCCGTCCAGTCTCGATGCCCCCATTCGGGCGGGCGAGCGTTATGGTTCGCTTAGGATTGCGCTGGGTAAGGAAACCTTTGCCGAAGTTCCCCTCGTGGCGCTGCAATCGGTCAATGTTTCCGGATGGGGCGGGCAAATTTACGACGGTGCTTTGCGTTGGGTGTACAGTTGGTTTGAATAATCATCTGCCGTACCCGCCTTGACGGGGTGGCGCCGTCCATGAGACCTCAAACCCATGAATCCTGAATCCGCTTTGACCCCTACTGATCCTATCGTCTATCTCAATGGGGACTGGTTACCCCTTTCTGCCGCCCGAATTTCGCCCCTGGATCGGGGGTTTTTATTTGCCGATGGCATTTACGAAGTGATCCCCGTTTACCAAGGTACGCCCTTTGGTCTAGTCCCCCATCTGGAACGACTCCAATGCAGTTTGGCGGCACTCCATCTCACCTGTGTCCTGGAGTGGTCAGCGCTCTTTCGCGATCTAATCGCCCACAATGGCGGCGGGGATTTGTCACTGTACTTGCAGGTGACCCGAGGGGCGCCCCCCAAACGCGAACATAAGATTGACCCGACCATCACCCCCACGGTCTTTGCGATGGCCACTCCGTTACGCCATAACCTGTCGCTGTGGCGGGAAGGCATTGCGGTGAATACGGTGACGGACTCACGCTGGCAACGCTGTGACATTAAAAGCGTGTCTCTCCTGGCGAATATCCTGGGGTTACGGGAGGCTCAGGTCGCGGGGGCCCAGGATGCGTTGATGGTGCGCGACGGCCATCTCCTCGAAACCAGTGCGGGTAATCTCATGTTGATTCGAGACGGCGTGCTCCTGACCCCACCCTGTACCCCTCACATTTTATCGGGCATCACGCGCTTAATTGTCCTCGAACTGGCCCAGCAACACGGTATCCCCTTTGAAGAACGGCCCTTACCCGAGGATTTCCTCGATCAAGCGGATGAACTCATGATGTTGAGTTCGACCAAGGAGTTGGTTCCTATTGTGCGGGTCGATGGGCTGGAGATTGGGGAGGGAACGCCTGGGCCGAGTTGGCGTACGTTATTCACGCATTACCAACAGCGCAAAATCGACGAATGTGGCCCCAGCGCGGGGATCGTGTTGTGAACGAGGTTTCCCAGGACGAAAGTCTCATCGAATATCCCTGTGACTTCTTAATTAAGGCCGTCGGGGAAGGCGAAGGTGTACGCCATCTCGTGTTGACGCTCATTCAGCAACATGCCCCCGATCTCACCGAGCAACAGCTCACCGAACGGCCCAGTAAACATGGCAAATATCTCGCGATTAGCGCGACCGTTTGGGTTGAGAATCGCCGTCAACTCGATGCGATTTACCGTTCATTATCACAACATCCACGGATTCGGTTTGTGCTATGACTGCCCTAGATTATCGGTCAGGAACCGTGACCCCAAGGGATTGGCCGCCGTTTGTGTTGTTGGACGACTTTACGGGGTATCGACAATTCACGGTACCTCAACCCTATCTCCCCATCTATCACGCGATGCAGCAGTTCACACAACAACGCGACGCGACGACGGCAGACGAAATTTGGTTACTCGAACACGAACCCGTCTTTACCCAGGGGATGCAGGGTAAGCCCGAACATTTGCGAGATTCGGGAAACATTCCCGTCATTGCGACGGATCGCGGGGGCCAAATTACGTACCACGGGCCTGGGCAACTAGTGATGTATCTGCTGCTGGATTGGCGACGACGACAACTTCAGGCTCGACCGTTGGTGAGTGCGCTCGAAACGCTGTTGATTGACTGGTTGGCCTCTCAGGAGGTGAGGGCGATGGCGCGTCGTGATGCGCCGGGCGTGTATGTGGGGGATGCAAAATTGGCCTCGATTGGGTTACGGCTGCGGCGACAGGGCTGTTATCACGGAATAGCGGTCAATGTGGCGATGGACCTACACCCCTTTTCTCGAATTAATCCCTGTGGTTACGAGGGATTGCGCATGACGCAACTCTGTGATTTAGGGCTATCTTTGTCGCTGTCGGAACTCGGCGTGAAGTTAGCGACTCGGCTCAACGAATGTCTTTCGGACAACGCGGTAAACTAGGTATTTCGTCGAACGACTGCACCACCATAAGTAAACTGTGATCCTTCGCCGAACGACTGCACCACCATAAGTAAACGGTGGTTCTTTGCCGAATGACTGCACTGCCGTAAGTAAACTGAAGTCTTCGCCGAATGACTGCACTGCCATAAGTAAACTGAAGTCTTCGCCGAACGACTGCACCACCATAAGTAAACTGAAGTCTTCGCCGAACGACCGTAAGTAGTAAGTAAACTGTGATCCCTCGCCGAACGACTGCACTGCCATAAGTAAACTGAAGTCTTCGTCGAACGACTGCACCGTGAAAATCCACTAGGAACCGTCTCAATGAACGACAAAACCCCCTCACTTCCGCCCCGTCAACCTTCGCTGGTGGTCGGTGAAAAACTGCGGGGGGCCGAAAAAATGGCCCGTATCCCCATTAAAATCGCACCCACCACAGCGCCGCCTAAAAAACCTCATTGGATTCGTGCCCCGATTCCGGGGGGGGCGAAGGTCGAGCAGCTCAAACAAATCATGCGCGATCACAAACTTCATTCGGTGTGTGAGGAAGCGAGCTGTCCCAATTTGGGGGAATGTTTTAAGCATGGAACGGCCACCTTCATGATTATGGGCGACATCTGCACCCGTCGTTGTCCGTTTTGCGATGTAGCCCACGGTCGTCCTAACCCCCTCGATCCCGAGGAACCCCGTCATTTAGCGGAGGTGATTCGGGCGATGGCATTGCGTTATGTGGTGATTACCTCGGTGGATCGAGATGACTTACTTGATGGGGGGGCGGCGCATTTTGCGGACTGTATTCGCGCCATTCGCGACGCCGTGCCAGGCATTCAAATCGAAGTTTTGGTGCCGGATTTTCGCGGACGAGAATCCTTAGCGTTAACCGAACTCGTCAAGCATCCGCCCGATGTGTTCAATCACAATTTGGAGACGGTGCCACGGTTGTATCGAGCGGTGCGACCCGGTGCGGATTATGCGGGGTCTTTGGCGTTGCTGAAGGCGTTCAAGTCTCACCATAACGGGGTTCCGACGAAATCCGGGCTAATGTTGGGGGTGGGGGAGACGAGCGCGGAAGTGGAAGCGGTGATGGGGGATTTACGGGAACATGGCGTCGATATGCTGACCTTGGGCCAGTATCTGCAACCCAGCAAACATCATTTACCCGTATTGGAGTTCATTCACCCCGACGAATTTGAGCGATTGAGACGGTTGGGATTGGAGATGGGATTTTCTCAGGTGGCGTCGGCGCCGATGGTGCGCTCGTCCTATCACGCGGATTTGCAGGCGACGGGCCGTTTTGGCCATTAAACTGCGGGGACGTGAGTGAAATCTGCGGGTCATGATCGAACCCGCGTTGGACTTTAAGGGCTTCAAAGCAGGTGGGTCATGATCGAACCCGCGTTGGACTTTAAGGGCTTCAAAGTAGGCGGGTCATTATCCAACCCGCGATCATAAGTACGGCGTTTATTCCTGAAGTTTGCCGATGTCGTCCACTTGTTTTTGCAACGCCACTCGCTCCAACGAGGCAGGGCGCAAACTCGCAAAGGCTTTGATGCGGGCTTCTAACAACCGAAAGACTTCGCGGAAGGCCTGCATTTTTTGCGCTTCGGTTCCTTCGGCAGCAGCGGGGTCATCCACACCCCAATGTGCGCTGACGGGTTGACCGGGCCAAATGGGACAGGCTTCCCCACGGGCATTATCGCAGACGGTGAATACGAAATGCAGCGGCGGGGAGTCGGATTGGGCAAATTCGTCCCATGATTTGCTCCGTAATCCTTCCGTCGAAAACTTTAAGCGTTCGAGCAATCGGAGGGTCATGGGGTGGATGGCGCCTTTGGGCTGGCTCCCCGCACTAAACGCCCGAAAGCGTTCTTTTCCCCAATGGTTCATCAATACTTCGGCCATCACGCTGCGGGCCGAGTTACCCGTACACAAAAACAGCACATTAAAGAGGTGGTCGCTCACGGCACACTCCAAGGGGGGTTGAGAAAGTTCACAAAACGGTGATTCATCAAGGCAACAGTGTTCTGTTAAGTAAGCGATTAAGGTCCGAACCACGGGTATCTCAAGGCAATACATCTGCGAACGGCCTACCCGACATCGCTGAATTAAGCCCGCGTCAACGAGATAGTTCAGGTGAAATGACGCGGTTGCAGGAGGCAACTGCAACTCACTCGACAATGTTCCCGCACTCACGCCCCCTCGACCCGCCCGCATCAATTGCCGAATTATGGCTAAGCGGTGATCGTGAGCCAGTGCTGCGAAGGCTTGAACGGCCTGTGAGTGTTTCATATTTCGATAATACTCGAATTATTAAAATATCAATAGCTTCTTGACATCCTCCCCGCCCTAAAGGACGGGGCTTGTCGCGCATTTCGGGCAATTCTAGGTCATCGCTCGCGCATTGAGGTAGGCCCGTTCAGAAACATCGTGCCAAGCAATCGCCTGTTCGCGAAACGCTAAATAGGCCTCATAAACCTTGCGACTCAGGGCATCTTTTTCCGCTACCTCGGCCACCACGGCATCCGAGAGATCGCGCAGTGTTTTCAACACATCGTCGGGGAGCTTACGTAGCTGCACCTCGTGTTGCGTGACGAGGGTGGTGAGGGCTTGATTGTTTTGATGGGTCAGGTCCGACAGCATGTCGAGGGTCGCGGCTTGGGCGGCATAACGCACAACCGCTTGCAAATCGGCGGGCAACTTTTCAAACGCGGCTTTGTTGACAAAGGTTTCTAAGGTCGTTCCAGGCTCGTGCCACCCGGGGTAGTAGTAAAATTTCGCCGCCCGATGAAGCCCAAACGCCAAATCGTTGTACGGCCCCACCCACTCGGTGGCATCAATAGTTCCACTCTGCAACGCCTGGAAAATCTCCCCGCCGGCCAGCAACACGGGCGTTCCTCCGGCCCGTTGTAACACTTCCCCGCCCAACCCCGGAATGCGCATTTTGAGTCCCTTTAGATCTTCGATGCTGTTGATTTCCTTACGAAACCACCCGGCCATCTGCACACCTGTATTTCCCGCCGACATCCCCAATAGACCGAATTCGGCGTACACCTCGTCCCATAATGCTTGTCCGCCTCCGTGGTAAAACCACGCATTCATCTCTTGAGCGGTTAACCCGTACGGCACCGCCGCAAAAAACTGTGCCGCCTCGGACTTTCCTTTCCAGTAGTAAGCCGCACCATGGCCCATTTCGGCGGTGCCTTTCATCACGGCATCGAAGGATTCTAGGGCCGGCACGAGTTCGCCCGCCCCAAATACCCGCACTTCCAGCCGTCCACCGCTCATTTCATTGATGATCTTGGCGAGATATTCCGCCCCCGTACCTAATCCAGGGAAATTTTTGGGCCAAGTCGTGACCATTTTCCAGCGAATAGGCGTTTGGGCGAAGGCCGGCGGGGCTAAAGCGGTACCGACCGCCGCCGTCGTTAAAAATTCGCGACGTTGCATCGTCGTTCTCCTCAATAGGTGGGTTACAAAAGGGGAATGCACATGTGACTTCGGTTTTGCCGACAACTGCGCGGCTACTTAGTCGAAGGAGGGTGTTTTTAGTTTTCCCTATATCGGCTTTGCCTTAGGAGATGCCGTGAAATACCGCGATTTGCGCGAGTTTTTGGAGTTGCTACGCGCTAAAAATCAGCTCAAAACGATTGATCTCCCCATCAGCCCGACATGGGAAATGACGGAAATTGCCGACCGCGTGTTACGTCAACAAGGCCCCGCACTGCTGTTTACTCACCCCCAAGGCTACGACATGCCCGTGTTGTGCAACCTCTTCGGTACCCCCGAACGGGTGGCGTTGGGCATGGGTGAAGAGGAGGTCAGCGCCTTACGTGAGGTCGGGAAGTTGCTGGCATTCCTTAAAGAACCCGATCCCCCAAAAGGGTTGAAGGATGCGTGGGAGAAATTACCTATCTTCAAAAAAGTGCTCGATATGGCCCCCAAGGTGATCAGTCGGCCCCCCTGTCAAGAGGTGATTCTCAAAGCGGATGAGATTGATTTGGCGAAATTGCCCATTCAAACCTGTTGGCCTGAAGACGCGGGACCTCTGATTACTTGGGGGTTGGTGATTACCAAAGGGCCGCACAAGTCCCGCCAAAATTTGGGGATCTATCGGCAACAGGTCATCGGCAAAAATCGCGTGATTATGCGGTGGTTGGCCCATCGAGGGGGCGCGTTGGATTTTTTGGAATGGCAACGATTACACGGTGATGCGCCCTTCCCCGTTGCTGTGGCGATTGGGGCCGATCCCGCCACGACTTTGGGCGCGGTCACGCCAGTGCCAGACAGCCTTTCCGAGTACGCCTTCGCTGGGCTGTTGCGTGGGGGACGCACGGAATTGGGGAACTGTCTGTCGTCCGAACTCCAGGTGCCGGCCTATGCCGAAATCATTTTGGAGGGCTACCTGAAGGCGGGAGATGTAGCCCCCGAGGGGCCGTTTGGCGATCACACTGGGTATTACAACGAGGTCGATTCGTTCCCCGTGTTTACGATTACCCACCTTACCCATCGTAAAAATCCCATTTATCACAGCACCTATACAGGCAAACCGCCGGATGAACCGGCGATTTTGGGAGTGGCGCTAAATGAGGTCTTCGTCCCGATTCTGCAAAAGCAATTTCCCGAAATTACCGACTTCTATTTGCCCCCCGAAGGTTGTTCTTATCGACTGGCGATTGTAGCCCTTCGGAAACAGTATCCTGGTCACGCCAAACGGGTGATGTTCGGCATTTGGTCGTTCTTACGACAGTTTATGTACACCAAATGGGTGATTGTGACCGATGACGACGTGAATATTCGCGACTGGAAAGAGGTGGTGTGGGCACTCACAACTCGTCTCGATCCAGTTCGCGATTGCACGTTAATCGACAACACGCCAATTGATTATCTGGACTTCGCTTCGCCAGTCTCGGGATTGGGGTCCAAAATCGGCTTTGACGCAACGCACAAGTGGCCTGGCGAAACCACCCGCGAATGGGGCCGCCCCATTCAGATGTCGGCGGCAGTTAAACAAAAAGTGGACGCGCTCTGGTCGAAACTGGGTTTGTAACTCACCGTTGGGCAACCCGTTCACAGGCTTGATCTAAATGGGCGGCGGCGAGGTATTTGGTGCGAACCTGCGCTAGCTCCCCATTCGCTAACCGCGTCTGAACGGCGGTGTCGAAGGCGTTTAAATGATTTTGATACCCCTCCCGTCGCCGTGAAAAGGCTAAATACAGGGGTTTTTCCTCCAACACGGGTTCAATCATCTCGATTTGGTTGAGAAAGGTTTGGGCGTCCCGAGGGGGAAGTTGGCTACGAACCGTAAAGTTCAAGACATCGGGGTCGCCCACAATTAGCGGGACACGCCCCCGTTCCAACTTGCGGAGATTAGTCCAGTCATCCGCTGAGGTATCCAGCTTAAACACGCCTTGCGCCGCCATTGCATCAAACTCAACCGTGTTGACATAGCCCGCCACGACCCCAATGGTCATCCCCGCGAGCGTGGAGAGATCGCCATTAAAGTCGAACGGGTCTGTTCGCCGCTTCCACAACGCTAAATCCCCCCCGGGAAACGGATCGGAAAGCGCTAGTAAATCGCGGCGACGGCGATCTGGATGGATTTCGGAAATCATGGCGTCGTCGATGAAGTATTCGGGAAAGAGGGCGTCAGCGCTGCCGTCTTCGACGGTTTTTAACGCCCGTTTCCAGGGATAAAACCGCACGTTGACCTCATAATCCAGTTGCAAGAACGCCCCTACCACAAACTGTTGCACCCATCCCTGCCCACAAATCCCTTCACCGATGTAAGGGGCCCAATCGAGGGTGGCGAGGTGAATGACTTGGCGGCCATGTGAGTTAAATTGGTAGTGACCAGGGCCTACCTGACGGGCCGTCATAGTTCGTAACTGGCCGTCCTGAACAAACCCGACTTCAAACGCATCTACGGGCGCGCTTACCAAACCCAAACCGAGGAGGAGTAGCCAAAAAGCAATGGTTTTCATTGAGTAGATTTCGCAACATAAAGGAGAAATGCTCACGATAAGGGGTTTTTATGGCAAATCTGCGAACTTTATGTGACATGCCCCCTCGTGGTGAAGGTTTCACGGCGGCGGCGGGAATACTGCCTCGCCTAACAGTCGCAACATGGCGGCCGTCGCCCCCCAGATGAGATAGCCCTGATAGTTCATCTCGTAAAAAATCCGCCGTTCCCCACGCCACCACCGTTCTTTTGCTTGATAATTCAACGGGTTGAGCGCGATCTCCAGCGGAACTTCAAAAATCGCGTCCACCTCCCGTGCATCGGGCGTCAGATGCAACGGCGGTTGAATTACGCCCACAATCGGCGTGACCCGAAATCCCGTGCCAATCACATAATCCGGGCGACGTCCCACAATCTCCACCCGCTCCGACGCCAAGCCAATTTCCTCCCACGCCTCCCGCAATGCCGTCGCGACCGCATCTCCATCCCGTTCATCGACCCGTCCCCCGGGAAAACACACCTGGCCCGCGTGATGGGGCAGATGAGAAGCCCGTTGGGTCAACAGCACCGTAGGGGTGTCGTGGGCGATGAGCGGAATGAGAACCGCCGCCGGTATCACGGGGGCCGTCAGGGGCCAACGTACCCCGTCTAAAACGCCGTCACCCGTCAGGGTACAGGGATCATCGGGCAGTTGGCGTAGCCGTTCGAGCCAGTTGCCGTTCACAGGGGGGACAGCACCGCACGCGGAAATAGACGGGCAAAATTGGTTGTCGTGGCCTCAGCAACCGCCGTCAACGACTGCCCACGCAGTGAAGCAACATACGCCGCCACCTCCCGCACATAGGCCGGAACATTGGGCTGTCCTCGATACGGTACGGGGGCGAGGTAAGGCGAATCCGTTTCCACCAAAAACCGATCGGTCGGCACAAACGCCGCCGCTTTGGCATTTTCCTGGGCACTTTTGAAGGTGACGACCCCAGAAAACGAGACGTAAAACCCCAAATCCAACGCCTCCCGCGCTTGGTTGACATCACCGGTAAAACAGTGAAATACCCCGGTCACCCCTTGATTTTTCAACATCCCCACGCAGTCTTCCCACGCCGAACGACAGTGAATCACCATCGGCAAATCCAGTTCCCGTGCGAGGGCGATTTGTTGGGCAAAGGCGTCTTGTTGACGGGCGCGGTCGACCGCCGTTTTCCCGTGAAAATAATCCAATCCCGTCTCTCCCAGCCCTACCACCCGTGGCTGTTGCAATTGATCCCGTAAGGTGGCGAGGTCAAGGGCGTCGGCAGGGAGATCGCAGGGATGAACCCCCGCCGTTAACGAGACGTCGGGAAAGGGATCCACGGTTCGCTGCATGTGGGGAAAGGTCGTCATATCCACCGCCACGCACAAAAAATGCTGCACCCCTTGATGACGAGCCGCGTCAATCGCCTGTTGAACGCCGTCTCCCGCCAACGACGATTGAGCGTCCCCTGATGTGGGTTTCAGGCGATCCAAATGACAATGGGAATCGACTAACACAGGGCTACATCGTGTAGGTGGGGCGTTCTAAAGCCCGCGTTGAAGCCATCATGGCTTCGATTTTTTTGTGAACCACTTGCGCTTCTTCGCCCTTGAACTGGATGCCCACCCCTTGCGGTCGAGTGCCTTGGGGTTTGGCATTGACCCACACCACAACCCCGGTAAACCCGTAGCGTTCGGTATCATCGGGGAGCGTGGCCATTAAGAAGAGTTCTTCCCCCAACATATATTTGCGCGTGGTTTGGACGAAGAGGCCGCCATTTTTGAGGAATGGCATGTAGGCCATATAGAGCGCGTTTTTGTCTTTGAAGGCGATATTGACAAAGCGACCACTTTTCACATCAGACATGAGCATCTCCAGAGCATAAGAAAGGGACTAAAAGCGCGGCGAGGTGCAACGGAACATTGACCGAACGGCTTAGATTAGCGCGTAACGCCAATAATGCCGCCCGCAACGTCCACCAGGCATCTATGGGCTTGACGCAAAAAGGATGAGGTTTAGTGCGGGCCGCGAGTTGATAGCGCAAGGCGTCCTCACACCACATCAATAACCATTCCACAATGGGATGCGCCGATTTTCCCCACTGTTCGGCAAACGAAAACAGATCGCTTTCTTGGTTGAGAAGTGCTTGTAGGCTCGCGAAGAACCGTTGACGCTCGTCCCATTGTGGGGCAAGGAACAGGGCCGCAAGGGGAGCGCCTTCACTGACCTGAAGTAAAGCGACGGGATCGCGTTCGGGACAGCCGTCGCGTAACCAAGATTGGGTCAATTCATGGGTCAGCGGTGGGGCAGCACACATCATACGTTGACAGCGACTTTGGACGGTCGCCAATACGCGGGAAAGCGCCGCCGTCGTCAACCATAAAATCGTATTGGGAGGCGGTTCTTCGAGGGTTTTCAACAGCGCGTTGGCCGCCGCCGGGAGAAGCTGTTCCACATTGGGGAGTATGGCCAGCTTTTGCCGTCCCACCTGAGGAGTTTGAGTCAAAAAGTGGGTGAGCTGACGAACGGCGTCCACATTCAACGAGCCGGTGATATTGAAACGCACCTCGGGGCCCTTGCGAGCAGTTTCGACGGCGTGGTCAGTAGAGAAGGACGGTAACCAGAGATCGGGATGAAATCCGCTCTCCAACCACCGACAGGCGCGACAATGACCACACGCAAAGCCATTGACTCGTGAATCATTGGGGGTTTCACAGAGACGCGCCGCCGTCATGGCCCAGGTGAGATGATATTTCCCCACGCCCGAAGGTCCCACAAGGAGATACGCATGGGCCATCTGTTCTCGTTGCTGGGCGTGTTGGAAGTGAGACCAAACGCGGGTCTGCCAAGGAAGGGGGTGAAGCGACATCGAAAACCTCTTTCAAATCACGCCAAAGCGTACCCCTCGTGATGGGGAAAACGGCAAAGCGATCCGCTGCAAAACCTTGGGTGGGCCTTCGCACCCGTGCGATGAGGTGGCTCACAGGGGAAACCGTGGAAATACTGCCTGTGCCAACCACAGATCGAGCGTTGCCTCTACCTGTTCTGTGGGGGGGCGGGTATCCAAGGTGAGGGCACAGGGATGTTGGGCCACCCGTTCCCGATACCCCGCCGTGACTCGCTCAAAAAAGGCGACCGTTTCCCCATCAAATCCCACGAAGTCCGTCACGGCCGCTGTGTCCGTCCCCAAGGCGGCCTGACGAACC
The DNA here is from genome assembly GCA_964613675.1 of uncultured Candidatus Competibacteraceae bacterium. Taxonomy (GTDB): domain Bacteria; phylum Pseudomonadota; class Gammaproteobacteria; order Competibacterales; family Competibacteraceae; genus DAIUCA01. Next base: position 7,938 of record CAZTIH010000004.1, on the reverse strand, counting down.
CGACGGCGGGTTTGCGCCACCGACGGATCTACGGTTAACCACACGAGCGCTGAGGGTTGCCATGCCGTCCCCACCCACTGTTCGAGCGCCGCAATCCGTGCCAAGGGAACGCCTTCGCCGTAACCCTGGTAGGCATAGGTCGAATCGATAAAGCGGTCGCACAACACCCAATGACCCGCGCTTAAAGCCGGTGCAATTTTCTGGTCCCAATGGTCTTTTCGCGCCGCAAACAACATTAACAACGCTGTTTCGACGGCGTGCGGCGTGCCATTCCACAAAGCCTTGCGTAGGGCCTCTGCGCGGGGAGTGCCGCCGGGTTCGCGAGTCTCGATGACCGTCTTTCCGCGTTGCCGTAACCGTTTTGCCAAGGCGTTGAGATGGGTGGTTTTGCCCGATCCGTCAATGCCTTCAAACACAATGAATGCGCCACGAGTCATTTAAGGGGCCTCACTGGCTTCGGCGGTCGATGTTGCTAGGGTGTCCGAGAGGAACGCCGCTGCCAACAGCGCTTGGGTGTAAGTCGATTCGGGGCAACTGAAGATCTTTTCGCAGCGCCCCTGTTCCACGATTTTTCCTTGCTGCATCACGATGACCTCATGAGCGAGTGCGCGAACTACCCGCAAATCGTGACTGATGAACAGATAGGTTAACCCGCGTTTCTCTTGCAACGCCTTAAGTAACTTGATGAGTTCCGCTTGCACCGACACATCTAAGGCGCTGGTCGGTTCGTCGAGCACCACTAGGCGCGGTGCCAACACCAGGGCGCGGGCAATGGCGATCCGTTGGCGTTGTCCCCCGGAGAATTCATGGGGATAACGGTGAACCATATTCGGATCCAGCCCCACCTCCTCTAAGCCTTTACGTACTTTCATGAGGCGCTCTTTGGCCGTTCCCACCCCGTGAACCTGCAACCCCTCTCCAATCAGATCGCCGATGGTCATGCGGGGGTTTAGGGAACTGTAGGGATCCTGAAACACGATCTGTAACGCCTTGCGCTGTTTACGGAGCGCGGATTTCGTGCATTTTTCGAGGGGTTGACCCGCAAAAATTACCGACCCTTGGTACGAAATCAGGTGCAGTAACGCCAAGCCCAAAGTGCTCTTTCCCGACCCACTCGCTCCCACAATCCCCAAGGTTTGGCCGCTGTACACCGTCAACGACACATCGTCCACCGCTTTAAGGTAACCGACGGTTCGCCGAATCACGCCCTGTTTAATGGGGAACCACACCCGTAGATGACGCGCTTCAAGTAGCACATCCCCCTGGGTTGGGACGGTTGGCGGCTGCCCTGTGGGTTGGGCAGCGATCAGCATTTGGGTGTACATGTGATGGGGCTGCTGAAACACAGTCGCCGTGGGGCCTTGTTCGACGATTTTGCCGTGTTGCATCACACATACCCGCTCGGCGAGCCGCTTGACCAGCATGAGGTCGTGACTGATGAACAGGATCGCCATCCCGTATTTTTCCTGTAAGTTCTTGAGAAGCAACAAAATTTCTCGTTGAATCAGGACATCTAAAGCGGTCGTGGGTTCGTCGGCAATGATGAGTTCGGGTTCGTTGGCGAGGGCCATAGCGATCATCACCCGTTGCCGTTCGCCCCCCGACAGTTCATGGGGTAGCGCTGTCATTTTCTGCCCTAACCCCACTTCATCTAAAAGCTGCTTTACGCGCTGTTTGAGTGCCGTCGTCGTGAGGCGTTGGTGAATCCATAACGCTTCGCCAATTTGCTTTTCGACGCTGTGAAGGGGATTAAGCGACGTCATGGGTTCTTGAAAGATTAAGCTAATCCGATTGCCGCGAATCTGTCGCAAGGTTCGGTCGTCGGCGGCAGTTAAATCGTAGTTGCGGTACAGGATTTGCCCGCTGGATAGGGTGGCGGCGCTGGGCAATAGCTTGAGCAAACTCAACGCCGTCATCGACTTGCCCGAACCACTTTCGCCCACAATCGCAAGGGTTTCGCCTTCGTGAATCGTAAACGAGATGTCGTCCACCACGCGGATGTCGCCAAACGCAACGCATAGGTGATGAACAGCTAACAACGGTTTGGGGGCGGGGGTACGGAGAAGATGGGCGCTACTCGCAGACATGAAGCAATTCCGATGGAGATGAAGAAAGAAGCGGTCCCCTCGGGGAAAGGTCGCCTTCACAAGACGCCCGACCAGGGCGTCGGGATCCGTGAACCGATCGTTGTACCGAGGGGGACGGGCACGCCCGATTTTGCCGCTGAGAAACGTAAGGCTACGGGTGGCCCAATCCAGCCAGTGACGGGCATCTGACCACTACAGGCTACGGGTGGCCCAATCCTGCCAGCGACGGGCATCTGACTACTACAGGCTACGGGTGGCCCAATCCAGCCAGTGACGGGCATCTCCCACGAGGTGCGGGGCTAGGGTTTGGTACACCAGACGATGGTAGGCGTTAACCCAATGGCGTGCTGGTAAGGTCAGAACCCCTAAATCAATCAGGCGACGGTCAATCGGACACATCGACAACGGTTCAAAGGTCAACATGGGGCGTTCACCGATGGGATCCGCTTCCACAATTAATTGTAAATTCTCAATGCGGATGCCGTACTGACCGGTCGCGTAATAACCCGGTTCGTTGGACAAAATCATGTGCTGGTCGAGGGGGGAGGTGGAACGGGACGATAGTCCAATGGGGCCTTCGTGAACGCCTAAAAAACACCCCACGCCGTGACCGGTACCATGTTCGTAGTCCAATCCCACCTGCCAAAGATGACTGCGTGCGAGGGCATCGAGTTGAGCCCCCGAGGTCTGGGGCGGGAAACAAGCGGAAGCCAGCCCAATATGGGCCATCAAAACTTGAGAAAATCGCCGCCGCTGTTCAGGAGACGGTTCACCAATCGCGAGGGTACGGGTGATGTCGGTGGTGCCATCGCGGTATTGACCGCCCGAGTCCAGGAGTAACAGGTTGTCGTGATCAAACTTTCGGTTGGTGTCGGGGGTTGCGCGGTAATGCACAATCGCCCCGTTTGGGCCAAACCCTGCAATTGTCGGAAAGCTAGGCTCGACAAACAAAGGCTGTTGTTGTCGCAATTCGAGGAGCTTTTCCGCCACCGCCAGTTCGCTCAGTTCACCCACCGACTGACGTTCGAGCCAGCTTAAAAATTGCACCAACGCCACGCCATCGCGGAGATGGGCCTGACGCATCCCTTCGATCTCGGTCTCATTTTTGATGACGCGGGCCTGGATCGCCGGATCGTCACCCACAGAACCGATAATGTCGTGCTCGGCGAGATAGGTGGTGAGGCCCACCGAAGGATCGTGAATCCGCAAACGTTGCTGATGAAACCGTGTCAAGGACTTGAGGAGGGCCGCTTCGGGTTTAACTTGCACAAAATTCCCCATCGCCCGCGCCAACACCCCATCGACCTTCCGTTCATCGACAAAGAGTTCCACCGTCCCCTCGGCCGTCAACAGCGCCCGACAAAGTACCAGGGGAGTATGTGCTACATCCCCTCCCCGCAAGTTGAGGAGCCAGTTAACGGCGGTGGGTTCGGTGATGAGGGCCCCCGCCAGTCCTTCTTGGTGGAGTTGGGCGGCGAGCCGTTGACATTTTTGTTGTGCACTCTCTCCAGCATAGTCAACGCTTTGCAAATAGGCTGCTTTGGGACGCAGCACGGGTTTGTCGGTCCAGAGGCGGTCGATCAAATCGTGTTCTAGGGGGACAAGATCGCCGCCATTGGCCGTAATGCTGTGCTTCAGCGATTCAAACGCCCGTTGGGTATGACGCCACGGATAGAAGCCGATTTTGCCGGGTGCGGGAAAGGTTTTGAACCACTGCGCGGGGGGCGGTTGAACGAGCGACTGACAGGTAAATAGGTCGCTATGAACTTGAGCGGCGGCTTGGAGGGTGTAACGACCATCGACAAAAAGATGGGAGCCTTGGCGATGAACGAAGGCCAATCCTGCCGAACCCGTAAATCCGGTCAACCACGCGAGTTGTTCGTCCCCCACGGGCAGCTCTTCGGTGAAATAGGCATTGTTGTGAGGGAGGAGGAGGCCATCGAGACCGCGTTGCGCGAGAACATCGAGGAGGCGTTGGTAACGCACGAGGCGTTCGTCTTGAGCGACCATGGCAGGATCCGTTGAAAGAGCAGCATTCGCCCTATTGACCCCCTCCCCCGCTGCAAGTTGAACGGGATATTCAGGCGGTGGACTTGCGGTGATCGTCCTACTGCCCGAAATGGGACAGACTCACCCGCCCTGCCGAGGGAAATGTCCCGATAAGCGTCGCCACCAAAATGCGCGACAAGCCCCGGACTGACGGGCGGTGAGAATGTCAACTGTCTTCGACAGTGGGGGGTTTGGCTAAGGGGGTTTTTTCCAGATGGACGGCGCTCATCGGGCGGTCGTCAAAACCACTTTTGAGATGTAAATCCCGTTGGGGCAGCGGGATACGTAAGCCGTATTTACGCAATGCGCTCTCGATTTCCCACAAATAGGCGGCATGAACCGCCGCAGGTCGTTTCACCGCCCGATGGGTAATCCACACCACTAACTCAAACTCCATCGCGTTTTCTCCCAAGTTGACGAGCCATACACTGGGGGTTTTCCCGGGGAGTCCTGTAAGGGTGTGCGGGACTTTTTCAGCGGCTTCCAGTCCGGCCAGCTTAACTAACTCTTTGTCCGAACCGTAGGCCACGCGAAATGGCAAATGGATACGACGGTAGTTTTCAAGCAGGGTCCAATTGGTGACTTTACTGTTCACGAACTCGGAATTGGGGACCACGATGTCCACGTTGTCATTGGTGTTAATGACGGTACTGCGCACATTGATGTAACGCACTTCCCCGGCAATCCCCGAGGCCAGTTCCACAAAATCGCCCACGCGCAATGTGCGTTCAAATAACAGGATGAGGCCCGAAATAAAGTTATTGACGATGGACTGCATCCCAAAACCGATGCCAATGGCGAGCGCACTGGCGACTAACGCGAAGTTCGTTAAATCCACCCCAATCGAAATCAACCCAAACCCCATACCTAAGGGAATGATGATGTATTGCGCTAACCGTCCAAAGGTCGTGTACGCCGAGCTTTCCCCTTCATCGCTGCCCTCGGCGAAGCGCTGTAACCCTCTGCGCAACCAGTACGAAAGCCACCACGCAATCATCACAATCAGGATTACGCGCAAAAGCCCAACGGGCGTAACCGGCGTATCGCCCGACCGAAAGAGGGGCATCAACGCCCAACTCAGAAGCTCATTCCACGCAGATTCGCGCCATTGCCGACTGCGCTCTAACCAATCACTGAATCGCCCTTCCAATAGCAACAGCTGGTCGCCGAGCAGATCCATGAGCAACAGCCCCGCTGCGACCTGTTCCCGTAACTTTTCGATGGCGGTGAGATTTTCCTGAATTTGGCGTAAACGGCGCTGGTCGATGGCATTTAAGCGATTGGCTTCGATTAAGTCGGTTTCGGCGCTGGGGAGCTCGCCCAATCGCCCGCGTTCTCGTTCGCTTTCCAAGCCCCACTGATCGAGCTGTTCGCGCCAACTCTGCAATGACGCAATCCACGCCAGTCGTTGGCTCCGCAGAAGCACGAGATTTTCGGGGCGCTCGTTGCGCAATAGGGCATTGAGCTGTTGTTCGGCCAGCCGCTGTAACAGCGTCATTTCGGCAATGACTTCGCTAATTTGAGCGGCGAGCACGCGCTGTTGTTGATAACGGGCGTTGGCGCGTTCGACGGCGGAGTTGGCCTCCATCACCAGCAGGGTACTGTGTTCCCGCACCACCAAATCGCGGGCTTGAACCGCAGTACGTTCGGCTTCGCGAATCGCATTTTCGAGATCGACTTTCGCGGTTTCATCGGCGACGAGACCCCGACGGGCTTCGGCCAGGGCGCGTTCTAAGTTTTTCAACTGCTCTTCGGTCACCCGTAAAAGGGCCCGCCGTACCCGTAACCGTTCCTCGCCCACCGCCATTTCGACGCGCCGCGTCATCATTTCCAGACCCAGAAGTAGCCGACGGCTATCGTTAGCGGGCAAACCGCTGTAGCTCGACATCGAGGTGTCGATTTGGCGTTGTAAGGCCCGCACGGTTTGATCGGTATCGTTGACATCGCGTCGCACCTGGGGCAAACGACCGCGTACTGCCCGCAATTGCTGTTGAATTTGGAGCAACTCACCCAACGAATAACGGTCCGCGAACACTAACGCAGGGGGAGGGTCGGGCGCACGTTGGGCTTTGGCGATCAATAACGCCCGCAAATGGGCATCGAGGAGTTCAAATAGGGGCTGTGCGGATTGAGCGACCTCGGCGGGCAATGTCGCTTTGATTTCGTCTAACCGCGCACGCTGGAGACTGACCCGTTGGCCCAGTTCATCGAGATCATCGACTTGAAAATACCGCCACCATTGCGCGGTGAGCTGTGTGGGATCGGGCACCGACGGGGTAGGACGGGGTTCGGGAGACCGTTCCCCAAAGTTGGGCAACAAATTCGGGGTAAGTCCCAATCCCTGTGCCCATAAACAGCTCGGGAACACGAGAAGGAAGAGGGGGAGAAACGTGAGGAGCCGTGACACGGGAGGTTTAGCCACCTTGTACAACGCAGAAAACGATTAAGATCTCCTATCTTAACGGCATCCATGACACCTAAACGGGGAACTTTTATGAAATTTGAGGCGGATTTGCTGAATTATCTGCGTCGAGGCCCATTGGTCACGGTGTTGACGGGCGCGGGGATTTCGGCAGAGAGCGGGGTTCCCACCTTTCGCGATGCGATTCAGGGGGTGTGGCACAACGTTTCCCCCCTCGAACTCGCCACGCCACAAGCTTTTCAGAGCGATCCCAAACGGGTGTGGGACTGGTATGCCTATCGACGCGAACTCGTCAAACAGGTCGAACCCAATGCGGGTCATAAAGCTCTCGTGGAACTGGCCAAAATCGTTCAGCTCACCCTGATTACGCAAAATGTGGATGGACTTCACCAGCTTGCGGGAAGTCACGATGTGATTGAGCTTCATGGGAATATTCGATGGTGTCGGTGTAGTGAAACCGGGGAACGCTTTGAGCAGTGGGACGACACCGAGACCCCGCCCCGCAATCCCCGTAGTGGGGCCTATTTGCGACCCGACGTGGTGTGGTTCGATGAGCGCCTGCCCGCCAACGCCTTAAATGCAGCTTACGACGCGGCGAAAAATTGCGAAATTTTCTTGAGTATCGGTACGTCATCTCAGGTCTATCCGGCCGCAGATTTGCCCAAAATTGCCCTCGCCGCCGGCGCCACGGTGATTGAGATTAATAAGAGTGAAACGCCCCTCAGTCGCAAGGTTCATCACTGTTGGCGGGGCTCCGCCAGCGAAATTTTATCGGCGTTAGTGGCGGCAATCTCTTCAACTGGTTGAATCTCTTGACTATGATGCGCGGCTTTTTCATCCGCCCTTCTTCCCCCGTTGCGAGATTGCCGATTCATGTCCCCGATAGTTGCCAGCCACTACATGGCCCGTGCCTTGGTCCTTGCGGAACAGGGGTTGTGGACCACGGATCCGAATCCTCGGGTGGGCTGCGTCATCGTGCGCGACGGAGAAATCGTGGGAGAAGGGTTCCATGTGCGCGCCGGCGAACCTCACGCAGAGGCCATTGCCTTGCAACAAGCGGGGGATCGTGCGCGTCACGCCACGGTCTTCGTCACCTTAGAACCCTGTTGTCACTTTGGTCGTACACCGCCCTGTACCCAAGCCTTGATAGCGGCGGGCGTCGATAAAGTCATTGCCGCGATGGAAGACCCCAATCCCAAGGTGGCTGGACAGGGATTTGCGCAATTACGGGCGGCAGGCATTGCGGTGGAGTGGGGCGTGTTGGAGTCGGAAGCTCGGGCCTTAAATCCGGGGTTTATTTCACGCATGACCCGTCAACGGCCTTTTGTGCGCGTGAAGCTGGCAATGAGTTTGGATGGGCGAACTGCACTTGCGTCTGGG
>CAZTIH010000003.1:12265-50618 GCA_964613675.1 uncultured Candidatus Competibacteraceae bacterium | reverse complement strand
AAACTTTTCCCCGTTAATTCATAGACTTCGAGTGCTCGCATGAGGCGTTGCGGGTCATTGGGATGAATCTGAGCCGCTGCTACAGGATCAATCTGTTGTAACCTCTGGTGCATCACCGACAGCCCAAATTCGGCTTGAAAGCTTCTCAACTGTTCGCGAATGTTCTGATCGGCAGGCGGAAGCAGCGCGATACCCGATTCCAAAGCTTTGAAATAAAGCATGGTTCCCCCCACCAGTAGCGGAATTTTGTGGTGAGCTAAAGCGCAATGAATTGCCTGGGTCGCTTCCTGAGAAAACCTTGCCGCTGAGTAGATTTCTGTAGGGTCGCAAATGTCGATCAGCGCATGGGGGAATTGTTGCAGAACATCAGGCGTCGGCTTTGCGGTACCAATGTTCATGCCGCGATATACCATAGCGGAGTCAATACTAATGAGATCGACGGGCAGTTGGCGCGCTAATTCAAGTGCCAAATCGGTTTTGCCCGCAGCGGTTGGACCTAAAATCGCAATGGCGAGGGGAGTATGGGCATCCATATTAGAAATATCCATTTAATGTCCCCGCATAAATAAGCGGTCTAATTCGCTTAATTCGAGTCGCGTCCAAGTTGGGCGACCGTGATTGCATTGATCGCCGCCGGGGGTGTTTTCTAAATCGCGTAACAGAGCATCCATTTCTGATTTGCTGAGTTGACGATTCGCACGCACCGCATAATGACAGGCCATTGTCGCGAGAACCTCGTTGATTTTTGCATTGAGTTCTTGAGCGGGCGAAGCAGCACCTAAAATCTCTTTTAATAACAAAGCACTATCGCTGTTTTTGAGCAAAGTGGGTAGCGCACGAATCGCCACTTGATTGGGGCCCAACCACTCGACCGTCAACCCCAAATCCGCAAGTAATGGGTTTACTTGTTCCATCACAGCGACCTCGTCAGCAGTCAACTGAACTGTCACAGGAAGAAGTAAGGTCTGTTGGGGAATTTGACATTCGGCGACTTGTTGCTTCAAGCGTTCGTAACCAATTCGCTCGTGGGCAGCGTGAATATCGACTAAAATCAGGCCTTCGGTATTCTCCGCAATTAAATAAATACCCCGCAGTTGGGCTAACGCATGGCCTAATGGATGGGCGTCAGTATTAGGTAAATCGTCTGTGGAAGGAGATAGCAATTTAGCGTAATTCGTCGCTTGTTTAGCAATTTCTTTACGGCTAATAGCTGGTGGGGAACGATAACGGGGATGAGCCGATATGTTGGGCGTCGTCTTAATGGGCGACGGCGTTTTGTGGAGATCTAATGAAAGCGGCAAGGAAGAAGCGAGGGACTTAGGCGGCGAAGGGCGCGAATCCGTCTCAATCCGCACGGGAGGCTCGACAGAACCGAGGGTTTCACCGGGCGTTTTAGTCGCGAACAGATCCCGTAGCGCAAATAATAAAGCGCTGTAGATCTGTTGCGAATCCCGCCAACGTACCTCGGCCTTCGTCGGATGGGCATTAACATCTACAGCTTCGGGCGGAAGTTGCAGATAAAGCACGAAAGCAGGTTGCAGTTGCCGATGGAGGGTGTCGCCATAAGCCTGCCGAATCGCATGGGTAATCAGACGATCGCGAATGGCCCGACCATTCACAAAGCAATATTGAATATCGCTCTGTTGACGCCCAAAAGTGGGTTTACCAAACCATCCTCGAATTAAAAGTTCTCCCCGCGACACTTCGGTGTAGAGCGAATTTTCCGCAAAAGCATCGCCACACAAAAGCGCTAAGCGATCGGTGGCGGGGGCATCGGCGTTTGAAGCGACTAGGCGTAAAACGGGCTGACTGTTGTGTCTAAATAATAAAGTCAACTGAGGATGGCTAAGGGCGATTTTGCGGACAACTTCGTCACAATGACCAAATTCGGTTCGTTCACTACGCAGAAATTTACGTCGAGCGGGTACCTGTATGAATAATTCTTTGACATCAACGGTCGTCCCTATCGCATGAGCCGCTGGACGTGGGGCGGAGAGTTGCCCGTTTTGGCACTGCACTAACCACCCTTTGTCGGCATCGGCTTGTCGAGAAGTCAACGAAATGGGCGCTACAGCAGCAATACTCGCTAACGCCTCTCCCCGAAATCCTAAGCTCGTAACTTGTTCAAGCTCATCTAAGCTATTGATTTTACTAGTGGCATGACTGGTAAAGGCTAGTGAAAGATCGTCGGGATGAATCCCACAGCCATTATCGCGGAGCCGAATTCGCTTAATCCCGCCGCCGTCGATGTCGAGTTCAAGATGGTCAGCCCCTGCATCGAGGCTATTTTCGAGTAGCTCTTTAACGACTGAGGCTGGGCGCTCCACCGCTTCACCGGCCGCGATTTGACCGATGAGTAGAGGAGATAGCCGCTGGATACGGCGATTGACAATGTTAGGGGAGATTTTTTGCAATGGTATCAAGGAGTTGATCGGAAATACGCGAAGTTTCGGGTTGTCCCTCGGGTGTTTGTACCACTACAAAAGTTTGACCTTGCAAATCGGCAAGTCTCACCCAATAGAGGGTTCCTCTTGTAGGTTGTCTGCTTCGCCAGAAAGCCATGTTCGACCAAAAACCACCTGAATTTGCGTTATTTCGGGGGGATCCTTCGGGAAAAAATTCGACCGTGTAACGACCGTCCCCCCGATTTTGGTCCTGTACCACAAAGGAACTGCCATCCAGGGCCAATCCCACAGAACGCCAGGCCTGGTTGTAATCTTTCTCGATAAGCAACCCTTCCGTCCCGGCCATCGTCGAACGGCGTGTGCGAGTCGTTGTGGCGGCGTCGTTTGTCGAGACCAGCTGTGCACTTGCCGTCTGTTCGGTGACGCCAAGATGCACCATTAAACGACGTAACATTTCGATTTCCAGCTCGGGATCGCGTGGGCGGTTTTGCCACATGATGGGGCCATCTGCGTCGGGTGAACGGCGTCCGGTGTCGCCAGTCAGTACTTCTTCAATGCCATAGTGGGTTAAATAGATTTCTGTACGATTCTCTGAAATGCGCTCCAGACGAAGTCGATATTTATCCCGCGTCGCTGCCGAATAAACTAAATCCAGTACATTTCCCAGTAACCGACGTACAGCATCTTGAGGAATATCCGCACGATTTTCCTTCCACTCGGTTTCTAAAATCCCTAGTTGCGGTTCATCGCGTTGTAAGGCAAACCCTTTTTCTGTCCAAAAGGCTTTTAACTGGGGCCATAACACTTCGGCAGATTGGTTGGCAATTAACCACTGACGATCCCCCAAACGCTGGATCTGCAAATTTTCGGGCGTTTGCAGAACAGCTGATCCAAAATTAGCGCGACTGACCGACCGCTGCTGATCCGACAAATTCGCCGTAGTGACGGGGACGGCCAACGGGTCTTCCAAAGGCAAATTGCGAATATCGGGGGGGACTTCAAGGCCCGCTGTCGGGGTGCTGGCGCGATAGTCCACGCGTCCGGTGGGCAGGTAACTTTCGAGACTTGAACAGCCCACTAGCCATATCGGAATCAGCCAAGCCGATAATTTAAGATACTTCAGATCGCACATTATTATCGCTCCAGATTGCAATTTTACAGTAAATCCAAAGATTTAAGTGTGCTTGTAACCGCGTCGTGATGGGTTTCAGATAGGGGCGTTAAGGGTAAACGAATCCCGGGTCCAATTTTGCCCATTCTGTGTAAAGCCCACTTGGTTGGAATGGGGTTTGGTTCGACAAAAAGCGCGTTATGGAGTGATTGTAATTCGCTATCGAGTAAAGCGGCTTCAGGCAAGTTCTGAGAAATGGCATCGATTAATTGGCGCATTTTTCGCGGGGCCACATTGGCAGAGACCGAAATAATGCCGGCTGCCCCCGCCTGCATCGCAGGTAATACAAAAGGATCGTCTCCGCTATAGATTTGAAAACTATGGGGTTTTTCGAGTTTCAGAAGTTCGTAAAGACGTTCTAGGGTGCTCGCTTCCTTAATGCCGATAATGTTCGGAATTTGGGAAAGCTGTGCAACGGTTTCGGGCAATAGATCGCAACCCGTCCGCTTAGGGACATTGTATAAAATCTGTGGAATGGAAACGCTTTCGGCTAATAACCGATAATGGCGATATAACCCCAGTTGGGTAGGGCGATTGTAATAAGGCGTGACGAGTAAACAAGCATCGGCCCCCGCATTTTTGGCGGCTTGTGTAAGTTCAAGGGCTTCGCGAGTTGAGTTTGCGCCGGTGCCAGCAATGATCGGAAGTCGTTGATTCGCTACAGCAACGACACGCTCAATCACCTTGATATGCTCATCGAAATCGAGCGTGGCCGATTCGCCTGTGGTGCCAACAGCGATAATGGCTTGGGTGCCTTCTGAAATGTGCCATTCGACTAATTCGGCTAACACATCGAACTCAACTTCACCCGATTCGTTCATAGGCGTGACGAGTGCCACGAGACTGCCGTAATACATTGGGTAACTCCCCATTTTTTTGATCGAAACGACGCGAAATAACGCAAATTTTGTCGTAAAAAATGATGTTACGCACGCGGGATTCATCGTGACAAGTGATGTTCTGCTATGGTTTTTTGCGTCCTTTTGTGGCCCCTTGGAGGCTTTTAGTGAATACCCATTTGGTCATCTCCGTTTTAGGGAGTGATCGGGCTGGTTTAGCCGAACAGATTACCCGGGCCATCGCGGATTGCAGTGGCGTCATCCAGGATTGCCGCATTACGGTGATGGGCGGGGAGTTTTCTGCGCTAATTCTCGTGTTTGGTAACTGGAGTACGCTGGCGAAGTTGGAAACTCAACTCGAAAAATTAGCGCGACAATTAGAGTTGCATTTGCATCTGCGTCGTACGATGGGACGGATTCGCCCTGAAAATTCAATCCCTTACGCGGTCGAAGTCATCGCCCTTGACCAACCGGGCATGATCGCCAAGCTCGCTGCATTCTTTAATGGACGCTCGATTAACATCGAGGAGCTCGTTGGGCGCGGTTATCTCGCTCCCCATACCAATGCGCCGATGTTTGCGGTCAATCTTGTGATTTCAATTCCCGCCAATCAACACATTGCGACATTGCGAGAGGATTTTATGGACTTTTGCGACGACCTGAATCTCGACGCGATTATTGAGCCGGTGAAGGGGTATTAAGCGATGCAAGTCGGTCATCTATTGCCTTCTGAATGGCGTAATGCGCCTCCCTTTAATCAGTTTGCAGAACATTGGTTTGTGATCTACTTCTATCCTAAGGACAACACGCCTGGGTGTACGCAGGAAGCACAAGAATTTCGCGATTTGCACGCGGATTTTTTAGCCGCAAAAGCTCAAATTGTGGGGGTTTCGCGAGATAGTGAAAAAAGTCACGCAGGATTTTGTGAAAAACACCAACTCGCCTTTCCACTAATCGCCGATACAGAAGAAAAATTCTGTCGATTATTCGATGTTTTACGCCCCAAGAAAAATTTTGGCCGCGAATATGTGGGCATCGAACGCAGTACTTTTCTAATCGACCCGCAAGGTCGCTTATGTGCCGAGTGGCGGGGTGTAAAAGTTGCAGGCCATGCGCTCGCCGTTCTAAATGAACTCATGCGACGTCGGAAATAATGAAAAAGCCCCTTGGCGGGGCTTCTGAAGTGCAAAATTGGGTGAATCTACGGTGCCATTACGGCTTTAACAGATCTTCTACAGCGGCGCGTTCTTCGCGAAGTTCTTTTTCGGTCGCAGCCATTTTTTCGCGGGAGAAAGCGTCGATTTCCAACCCTTGAACGATCTGATACTGCCCATCTTTGCAGGTGACGGGGTAGGAATAGATGACGCCAGGCTCAATGCCATAGCTCCCGTCAGACGGAATCGCCATGCTAACCCAATCGCCATCGGGTGTGCCCAATGCCCACGAACGCATGTGGTCGATGGCCGCAGAGGCTGCGGATGCTGCCGACGAAGCACCACGGGCCTTAATGATGGCGGCGCCGCGTTGGGCCACGGTGGGGATGAAGTCTTTTTCATACCAATCGCGTTCGAGCAACGACAATGCCGGCGCATCGCCTACTGTGCAGTGCGCTAAATCCGGGTATTGGGTCGAGGAGTGATTGCCCCAGATGGTCAATTTTTTGATGTCATTTACATGTTTACCGGTTTTTTCGGCAAGCTGCGACAAGGCGCGGTTGTGATCGAGACGGGTCAACGCCGTGAATTGGCCGAGCGACAACTCTGGGGCATTACAGCCTGCAATGAGTGCGTTGGTATTGGCGGGGTTACCGACCACAACCACCTTGATGTCACGGGCGGCGTGGGCATTCATCGCTTTGCCTTGCGGGCCAAAAATAGCCCCGTTGGCACTTAATAAATCCTTACGTTCCATACCCGGCCCCCGAGGACGCGCCCCCACCAGTAGCGCATAATTCGTGTCCTTGAACGCGACCTCCAGCTGATCCGTCGCGACTAAACCCGCCAGCGTGGGGAATGCGCAGTCGTTCAGCTCCATGCACACGCCTTCAAGTGCTTGCATGGCTGGCGTAATTTCGAGCAATTGCAGAATGACGGGCTGATCGGGGCCAAGCATGTCACCGGCGGCGATGCGAAAGGCTAAGGCGTAACCGATGTTGCCGGCAGCACCGGTGATTGTGACGCGAACGGGCGTTTTCATAGAGAAACTCCTTTATGTGGTTAGCTGTGGAGTGGAATGGTTCGGCGGTAAGTATTTTGCCGAGGTTGGAGATGCGCTAAATCAATGATTCCCGTAGCAATTTCTTCAATTGATTTTAGGGTGCTCAGAACATAAGCGACATTGTATTTTCGGAATAAGGCTTCTGCTTGACGGATTTCATATTCACATTGCGCCGCCGACGCATAACGACTGTTGGGCAGCCGTTCTTGTCGGATTTGCTGTAAACGTTTTGGATCAATCGTCAACCCAAACAGCTTTTCTTTGAAGGGGTGAAGCGAATTGGGTAGCCGAAGCTGTTCTAAATCGTCCTCGGTTAACGGAAAATTGGCGGCCCGAATTCCGTAATGGAGACTTAAATACAGACAGGTTGGGGTTTTTCCCGTACGCGAAATACCCACCAGAATAATATCAGCATCTTGCAGATGAGTGATGGTGCTGCCGTCATCGTGGTTGAGCGTGAAATTAATTGCCTCGATGCGTGCAGAATACTCGCGGATGTCATTCAGACCATGCGAACGCCCCACCGTATGATTGGAACAAGCGTTTAATTCTTTCTCTAACGGCGCAATAAAGGCCTCAAAAAAATCCAATAACACGGCGCGACTGGTGCGCAAAATGCCCTGTATGCCTGTGTCTAAAAGTGTGCAAAAGATGATCGGCGGCTGGGCATCTTCATCGGCAAAGCGGTTAATTCTCGCCACGACTTCCCGAGCTTTCTCCACGCTATCGACATAACGTTCGGTGTGCGTGATGAACGAGACATCTTCAAATTGGGTTAACAGACTATTTCCCAGCGTTTCTGCTGTAATTGCTGTGCGATCAGAAATGAAAAACACTCTACGCTGTTGGGTTGCCATGGGTCGCTCTGCACTGAAGAGTTGTCCCCGCCAGTTTAACAGAAAAATACGGCCAATAGGGGGTTGAAAGTTCCGTTTGGGCCTGTGGATAAGTCTGTGGATAACTTTTACGCGAGCGCGATGATTTTTCTAGGAAACTAGGTTGACTGCCGCGCAAAACCGAAGGTTGGTATTTGCAACCCACTGATTTTAATCAATTTAGTGCGTTTCATCAAATTGAAACAAAATCCACTTGACACCCCAGTTATTTTATGGGGTGCTGTGGATAACTTCTGTTGGAGGGGGGGGAACGGAAGGACTAAGGCTTCAGATTGCGCCAGATGGCCAAGGTCGGGCCTGAACGGTTCATGGTGTAAAAGTGAAGCCCAGGACAACCTTGTTCAAGTAATCGTTGGCAGAGATTGGTGACGACTTCCGTACCAAAATCTTGGAGTGCCTGCTTTTGGTCTTCTCCAAAATTCTCTAATCGCCGTCTTAACCAACGCGGAATTTCCGCCCCACACAAATCGGAAAAGCGTTGCAATTGCTTGTAATTTGTGATGGGCATGATGCCGGGCACGATGGGCAAGTCAATTCCGAACTTCTCGCACTCATCAATGAAGTGAAAATACGCCTCGGCATTATAAAAATATTGCGTGATAGCAGCATCTGCACCGGCGGAGATTTTCTCTTTGAAGTAACGGAGTTCATTTTCAAAGTTGGCTGACTGGGGATGCGTTTCAGGGTAGGCCGCAACCTCAATATGAAAAGTATTGCCGTAGTGTTCTCGAATAAATCTAACTAAATCAACTGCATGGCGAAATTTTCCCGGGGCATAAGCGCCCGATGGGAGGTCCCCACGCAACGCCACTATTCGATTCACACCTAATGTCTGATATTTATCTAATAGCGCGGTAATTCCTTCTGTCGTCGAACCTACACAGGTTAGATGAGGTGCGATGCCCACCGGATTCTGATGAAGCGTTTCAACTGCGGTTAGGGTTCGGGCTTGCGTGCTGCCACCTGCACCGTAAGTCACGGAAAGATAAGCTAAATCCATTGCAGAATGCAGCCGCGCCGCAACCTGCTTTAATTGCGTAAATCCCTCGGGTTCAGTCGGGGGGAAAAATTCGCAGCTAAATGACGGTTTGTAAGCTAATTGTGACTGCATATCTGAATGTCCTAAGCGTTATTTAAGTAGAGTTAGTAGCGATAGGTATCGGGTTTGTAGGGACCGTCAACCGCTAAGCCAAGATAATCAGCTTGTTTTTCAGAGAGTTTTGTGAGTTTGACGCCAATACGTTCGAGATGTAAACGCGCAACTTTTTCGTCTAAATGTTTGGGCAACACATAAACTTTCTTCTCATAACGCTCTGCGTGTTGCCACAGCTCGATTTGGGCTAACACTTGGTTGGTGAAGGAGTTCGACATGACAAAGCTGGGATGTCCGGTGGCACAGCCCAAGTTAACCAGTCGGCCTTCGGCTAACACGATGATGCGTTTTCCATCGGGAAAAATCACATGATCGACTTGCGGTTTGATGTTTTCCCAACGGTAGTTCCGCAATGAAGCGATGTCGATTTCAGAATCAAAATGTCCGATATTGCAGACAATCGCCTGATTCTTCATGTTGCGCAGATGGTCATGGGTAATGACATCTAAATTGCCCGTCGCGGTGACGAAAATGTCGGCGATGGGGGCTGCATCTTCCATGGTCACGACCCGATAGCCTTCCATCGCGGCTTGTAGCGCACAAATCGGGTCGACTTCGGTCACCCAAACGGTTGCTCCCAATCCCCGCAACGACTGTGCAGAACCTTTACCGACATCGCCAAATCCGCAAACTACAGCGACTTTTCCTGCAATCATCACATCGGTAGCACGTTTAATCCCATCGACTAGCGATTCCCGACAGCCGTAGAGATTATCGAATTTCGATTTGGTGACGGAATCATTTACGTTGATTGCCGGACAGGCCAATTCGTTGCGTTTGGCCATTTCGTACAGACGATGAACCCCTGTGGTCGTCTCTTCAGAAATCCCGCGAATCTCGCTGAGAAGTTCGGGGTACTTCTGATGGAGGACTAGCGTTAAATCACCGCCATCGTCCAGCACCATGTTAGGACGCCAGTTATTGGGGCCAAAAATCGTCTGATCGATGCACCACCAGAATTCTTCTTCGGTTTCCCCTTTCCAGGCAAACACGGGAACGCCCGAGGCCGCAATTGCTGCAGCGGCATGATCTTGGGTGGAAAAGATGTTGCAGGATGACCAACGAACTTCTGCACCCAATGCAGTCAAGGTCTCGATGAGCACCGCCGTCTGAATGGTCATGTGCAGACAGCCGCCAATTCGCGCCCCTTTCAAGGGTTGAGTTTCGCCATACTCTTCCCGCAGAGCCATTAATCCCGGCATTTCGGTTTCAGCGATTCGAATTTCTTTACGGCCCCAGTCTGCCAACCCAATGTCGGCAACTTTATAATCAGTCATTACGCTAATTCCTCGGTTTCAGAATGTCTTAAAGGTTCGCAGCCGACCGTAATTCATCGGCTTTATCGGTGCGTTCCCAGGTGAAGGCGGTGAAAGTTTCCGATTTGCCCGATTTATCGGTGTAGGTCATTTCAAAAGGTTCCCGTCCAAAGTGACCATAAGCTGCGGTTTTTTGGTACATGGGATGTAATAAATCGAGCATTTTCATCAGACCATAAGGCCGTAAATCAAAATGTGCGCGGACCAATTCTTGGATCCGTTCTTCGGGGATTTTGCCCGTTCCGAAAGTCGTTACCCAGATAGAAGTCGGTTCTGCAACGCCGATAGCGTAAGAAACTTGGATCTCACATTTATCGGCTAACCCTGCGGCAACGATATTTTTGGCGACATAACGTCCTGCATAGGCTGCCGAGCGATCCACTTTTGAAGGGTCTTTTCCCGAAAATGCCCCACCCCCGTGACGTGCCATGCCACCGTAGCTATCGACGATGATCTTACGCCCCGTCAAACCACAATCTCCTACCGGCCCGCCAATTACAAAGCTACCCGTGGGATTGATATGGATTTTCGTATCTCGCGTGATCCATTCGGCTGGAATGACGTGTTTAACCACCAGCTCTATCACGGCTTCGCGAATATCGCTTTGTTTTACATCGGGATTATGCTGTGTGGAGAGCACGATGGCGTCGATGCCAACCACTTTGCCATCTTGATAGCGACAGGAAACTTGGCTTTTCGCATCTGGACGAAGCCACGGCAACAGGCCCGACTTACGCGCTTCAGCTTGGCGTTCAACCAGTCGATGGGCATAGCAGATGGGCGCTGGCATCAGAACGTCGGTTTCGTTGGTCGCATAGCCAAACATCAAGCCTTGGTCACCTGCGCCTTGGTCTTCGGGTTTGGAACGATCTACGCCTTGTGCGATGTCAACCGATTGTTTTCCAATGATATTCAGGACACCACAGGTGGCACCATCGAAGCCGACGTAAGAGCTGTCGTAACCGATGTCGATAATTACTCGCCGCACCAACTCTTCTAAATCCACCCACGCACTTGTCGTTACTTCGCCAGCGATGATCGCTACCCCCGTTTTCACGAGCGTTTCGCAGGCTACGCGAGCGTACTTGTCCTGGAATAAAATCGCATCCAGAATCGCATCAGAGATTTGGTCCGCGACTTTATCGGGATGACCTTCAGATACGGATTCAGAGGTAAAGGTGTAGGCTTGCATCATGACTAAGTCCTATTGCTGGTTGGAGTTTTTTCATCATCTGAAGATGATTGGGGAGATTGTGTTTACGCAGCAAAACTGTTGGCTACGCAACGGTATTGCATCTGATAATCTTCGATCCGATTCAGGTGTCGCCACAGATTTTTTCCGTCTGGATGGATCTCTGCAAGGCCGCGCAGTACTTTCCGCGCCCGCAAAACGGCCAGCGGCCCGAATTCGCTGTAAAGCATTTCAAGATATTGCAGCAACCGATTGATAATCAAACTTAAATCGGGGCGTTCCTCCGAATTTTGCCCCAATAATGCTCGATGGATTTGCCAAAATATCCACGGTCGAGTTAGAGCAGCACGACCTATCATCAGACTATCTGCTTGAGTCTGTTGCAAAACGGCAAGCGCTTTTTGAGGGCTGTCGATGTCGCCATTTGCTACTACAGGAAAAGCGACTTGTGACTTAACTTGTTGAATAGTTTGGTATTCTGCGGCGCCTTGATAGCCTTCAGCACGGGTTCGTCCATGAATCGCTAGGCGCGTGACACCCACCGCTTGCAGACCTTGCGCAACGGTCAGCGCATTTCGGTGATGAGGATGCCAACCCGTGCGAATTTTGGCAGTAACGGGCGTCTGCACCTGATTAACAACCGCTTCTGCAATCGCAAAAATCCGTTCTGGATACTGTAACAAAGCTGACCCCGCCGCCTGCCGACAGACCCGTTTCGCCGGGCAACCAAAGTTTAGATCAATGGTCGTCGCGCCTGCATCCACGGCGATTTGAGCGGCGGTCGCCATCAATTGGGGATCTGTACCGATAAGCTGCGCGATGGGAGTCGGTTCATCAGTAAATTTCAGACGTCGTTTTACTTCTGAACTCGACCAAAAGCGGGGATCCGTCGCGGCCATTTCGGTCGTCGTTGCCGCTGCACCCCATTCTCGACATAAATGACGAAAAGCGCGATCGCTCACCCCGGCCATGGGCGCGAGAACGACAGAAACGCGGGAAAAAGGGGGATTCACAGTTAAAATAGTTAGTTTAGGCAACGAAAAGGGCGTTTATTGTAGTCATAAAATCGAATCACGGGCAAACGCGCCGTCCTACTAAGCGGCACCATCCCTCCCGACTCGTGCGCGGTAGAAATTGAAACCACGGGGTAAAAGCGGCTTCTACTTCGTCCGCTTGCTCATCTAATAAACCGGCTAAAACGAGATGTCCGTCGCATTTGCAGTGAATGGCAAGCAGAGGGGCAAGCATAATCAGCGGTCGCGCTAAAATGTTGGCTAATACGATGCTAAATTGTTGATTTGCTTGCAATTCTTGAGGGGAAGCGGTCTCAACGAGTAAGCCGGTTTCTTCGGCATTGCGGCGGGTTGCGTAAGTCGCTTGCGGATCTATATCGACCGCATAAACAATTGATGCACCTAATAATTTTGATGCTAATGCTAAAATCCCCGAACCACATCCGTAATCAAGTACGGTTTCATTCTGAAGTTCAGCGCCGTCAAGCCATTCCAGACATAATGCCGTGGTCGGATGGCTCCCTGTTCCGAAAGCAAGCCCAGGATCTAGACGTAAAACAATATTCTGTTGCGCTTCAATCGGCAGGTCGCCTGTTGTGGGACAAATCCATAACCGTCGCCCAAATTGAAGGGGTTTCCAATCGGCAAGACAGGCTCTGACCCAATCTTTTTCTTCAAGAGGATCAAGGCGATAGGGGAATTGAAGATGGGTATTAATGGCGGTTTCCAGCGCCTTCACATCAATCGTGGTCGGAAATAACCCGGTCACAAATACCTGTTCCCACAGCGGAATCTCCCCAGGTGCTGGCTCGAATAACTGACGGTCACCCGCATTTTTCAGCGTGACTGCTTGGGCACCGAGTTCGAGCAGAATGTCTTCAATTTCAGGAACATTCTGTTCAGTCGCTGTAATCGTAAGTTCGAGCCAGTTCATCTATTAATCGCTTTCTGAAGCCAAAAACCAGAGTGTAAGCAATGTTCCTAACTCTGTAACGGGCTAATTTTTTCGGGACAAATAGCGTAGCGGTGAATCGCTTCCTTCACCCGTATGGCGGGTAATTTTTGCTGATCGAACAACGCTTTAATGGCAGTAAATGCGATGTAATGCCGATCGACCTCAAAATGATGTCGCAATGCAGAACGACTATCCGAACGGCCAAAGCCATCGGTACCTAAAGTGATGTAAGGGCGTGGAACAAAGGCGCGAATTTGTTCTGCAAATAAATGCAGATAGTCGCTACTGGCGATCACGGGGCCTTGCGTATGCTGTAATTGAGTCTCGACGAATGATTTTCGTGGAGGATCTTCGGGATGGAGCAGGTTCCAGCGATGAGTTTCGTGACCCTCACGTGCCAATTCATTGAAACTAGTCACGCTCCAGACTTCTGCATTGAGGCCAAAATCCTGGGCTAACAGTTCTGCAGCGGCAATACATTCGCGCAAAATGGCTCCGCTTCCCAATAACTGTACGGTTTGCCCTTCAGCGCGAGTGTCCAGGGGGAGACGGTACATTCCCTTGATAATCTGCGACTCAACGCCTTCTGGCATTTTCGGGTGAGCATAATTTTCGTTAAGGGTCGTGATGTAAAAATAAATATCCTCTTGCTGTTCAAACATTCTGAAGAGGCCATGTCTGAATAGAACTGCCACTTCGTAATGGAAGGTCGGATCGTAGCTGATGCAGTTCGGAATAAACTGCGCAAACACCTGACTATGGCCATCTTGGTGTTGCAAACCCTCTCCATTTAAGGTCGTTCGACCTGAGGTTCCGCCAATTAGAAAACCCCGTGCTCGGGCATCTCCCGCTGCCCAGGCCAGATCTCCTATGCGCTGAAAGCCAAACATCGAATAAAACAGATAAATCGGAATCATCTGAATGCCGTAGTTCGAGTAAGCCGTCGCGGCCGCAATCCACGAGGACATCGCCCCCGCTTCGTTAATCCCTTCTTCCAGAATCTGACCTCGCCGATCTTCTCGATAAGGCATGATCTGATCGGCATCCTGAGGGGTGTACTTCTGACCTTCGTGGGCATAAATCCCTAATTGCTTAAACAGGCCTTCCATGCCAAAGGTTCGGGCTTCATCGGGAATAATGGGAACTAGACGTGGCCCCAAAATCGGGTCGCGCCCCAAAGTCGCGATGATGCGGACAATAGCCATCGTCGTAGACATCTGCCGTTCGCCCGTTGATTGTAAAAGGAGGTCAAATTGGCTCAGTGGAGGGGTTTTTAGGGGAGATTCGAGGTTTCTACGACGCTGAGGAAGATAACCGCCTAGCTCTGATCTGCGCTGTTGCAGATAACGAATTTCGGCACTATCGGGCGCAGGTCGGTAAAAGGGTGGCAATTCGTGAATCGCGTCATCGGGAATAGGCAACTGGAAGCGATCTCTGAAACTCTTTAACGCGGATTCCCCCATTTTTTTCTGCTGATGCGTCATGTTCATTCCTTCACCTGATGCGCCCATGCCATACCCTTTGACGGTTTTCGCCAAAATCACGGTGGGTTGATGCGGATGAGTCACAGCAGATAGGTAAGCGGCATAAATTTTACGCGGATCGTGTCCGCCCCGATCGAGACGCCAGATTTGTTCGTCGCTCAGATGTGCTACCAAAGCCTGTAATTCGGGATATTTACCGAAAAAATGTTCGCGAGTGTAAGCGCCACCCTTGGCCTTGTAGTTCTGATATTCACCATCTAGACATTCTTCCATGCGTTTTCGGAGCCATCCTTGCGTATCACGGGCTAATAGATCGTCCCATTTTGATCCCCAAATGAGCTTGATGACATGCCAACCCGCACCGCGAAAATTGGCTTCAAGCTCTTGAATAATCTTACCATTTCCCCGTACTGGCCCATCTAAGCGTTGCAAATTGCAGTTGATGACGAAGATGAGATTGTCGAGCTTTTCCCGTGCGGCCAGACTGATCGCCCCCAACGATTCGGGTTCATCGGTTTCGCCGTCGCCGAGAAAGGCCCAAACCTTGGCATCAGACTTCTGAATTAAGCCACGATGCTCCAGATATTTCATAAAACGAGCCTGATAAATGGCCATGATAGGGCCTAGTCCCATGGAGACCGTGGGAAATTGCCAGAAATCGGGCATCAACCAGGGATGAGGATAAGACGATAAACCATGACCTTCGAGTTCTCGACGGAAATGGTCGAGTTGATCTTCTGAAATACGGCCTTCCAGAAAGGCACGGGCGTAGATCCCTGGCGCTGCATGTCCTTGAAAATAAATAAGATCTCCGGGATGAGTAGCGGAAGGGGCCCGCCAAAAATGGTTAAAACCCACATCGTAAAGCGTAGCGCTGGAGGCAAAGGTTGCGATGTGACCGCCGGGTTCTGCGGGGTGTTTATTAGCGCGGACGACCATTGCCATTGCATTCCAGCGAATAATCGAACGCAACTTCCACTCGATCTCGTCATCTCCAGGCAGGTCTGGTTGGCATTCTACGGGGAGCGTATTCAGATAGGGGGTATTTGCAGAAAACGGTAAATCTGCCCCATGAGCGTGGGCGAGTTCGACTAAGTTTTCCAATAAAAACTGGGCGCGTTCACGACCTGCAATTTGAATAACGGCGTTTAATGAATCTCGCCATTCTTGAGTTTCAATAGGGTCGTAATCGAGGTGATTAAAAAGATTATTTTGGCGCATATTTGTCACCGTCATTTTTAATTATTTATCGTGGATAACGACAGGGGAATAACACTGCTTTTTGGGCAGTATCCAATAAGGACTTCTAACACCATTCGATTGCTCAAATAAGCTAATTAAGTAATTATCCCGACGATAAGCCTATTAACCGCTTAAAAATTATTGTTTTAGGAGTTAATCATGAGTTCCCGTTATGTAGATCTTATTTCCCTTTTAAATCAACAAATTGTGATTCTCGACGGGGCGATGGGTACTATGATCCAACGCCATCGACTCGATGAATCGGGGTATCGAGGTCAACGATTCCACAATTGGCCCACCGACTTAAAAGGCAATAACGATTTACTTACTATCACGCAACCCGATTTAATTGCCGAGATTCATCGTCAATATCTCCAAGCGGGCGCACACATTATCGAAACGAATTCATTTAATTCGACTTCAGTTTCGTTAGCGGATTATCAAATGGAGCACTTGGTTTATGAGCTTAATTTTGATGCGGCTAAATTAGCGCGTGAGACCGCAAACGAAATCGAAAAGAAAACGCAAATTCCGCGATTTGTGGCAGGGGTTTTAGGCCCCACAAGTCGGACAGCGAGTTTGTCGCCCGATGTAAATCGTCCAGAATTTAGAAATGTCCAGTTTTCAGAACTGGTAACCACTTATCGGGAAGCTGCAAAGGCATTACTCGACGGGGGAGCAGATATTCTGCTTGTCGAAACAATCTTCGACACGCTCAATGCAAAAGCTGCATTATTCGCGATTAGTCAACTATTTGACGAGCTGGGGAAGCGGTATCCGGTCATGATTTCTGGAACGATTACCGATGCGTCTGGCCGTACACTGACCGGGCAAACGACAGAAGCCTTTTACAATTCCTTGCGCCACATTAAGCCACTTTCGTTCGGGTTAAACTGTGCGTTAGGTCCCTATGAACTGCGGCCTTATGTATCAGAACTGTCCAGAATTTCGGAAACCTCGGTTTCTGCTCATCCGAACGCGGGGTTACCCAACGAATTAGGGGGGTATGACTTGGGGCCTGAGGCAATGGCCAAGGAAATTAGCGATTGGGCACGAGAAGGTTATCTGAATATCATTGGGGGATGCTGCGGGACTACACCAGAACATATTCAGACCCTTGCAGAAGTGATGCGCGAGTTTTCCCCACGACGATTACCGGAAATTGCGCCCGCCTGCCGTTTAGCAGGGTTGGAGCCGATGACCATAGGTGCGGAAACGCTATTTACCAATATCGGTGAGCGGACTAACGTCACAGGGTCTGCAAAGTTCAAAAAACTGATTAAATCTAATGACTTACCCACCGCATTGGAGGTCGCTAGACAGCAAGTTGATAGTGGTGCGCAGATCATCGACATCAATATGGATGAAGGGATGATCGACTCAAAAGCGATGATGACAGAATATCTGCATCTGATCGCGTCAGAACCCGATATTTCGCGTGTACCCGTAATGATTGACTCATCGAAGTGGGAGGTAATTGAGGCGGGTCTGCAATGTGTGCAGGGCAAACCCATTGTCAATTCGATTAGTCTGAAAGAAGGCGAAGAGAAATTTCTGCAACAGGCAAAGCTCGTGCGCAATTATGGGGCTGCTGTGGTAGTGATGGCTTTTGATGAGGTTGGTCAAGCCGATACCCTTCAGCGCAAAGTAGAAATCTGTAGTCGTGCTTATCATCTGCTCATCGACAAAGCAGATTTTCCGCCAGAAGATATTATTTTCGATCCCAACATATTTGCTGTGGCAACCGGGATTGAAGAGCATAACGAATATGGGGTGGCGTTCATTGATGCTGTTCGGCAGATTCGGAAAACCCTTCCTCATGCCCATATTTCGGGGGGCGTCAGCAATGTTTCGTTCTCATTTCGCGGCAACGATGCGGTACGCGAGTCGATTCACGCGGTATTTTTGTACCACGCCATTCAGGCAGGAATGGATATGGGGATTGTGAATGCGGGCCAGTTGGCGATTTATGAGGAGATTCCAGAACATCTGCGGACTGCTATTGAGGATGTTCTCTTTAACCGACGCAGCGACGCGACCGAGAAGTTGTTAGACATCGCCGAACAATTCAGACATCAAGGTAAGTCTGAAGCTAAAGTTGACGATCAGGGGTGGCGTCAATTGCACCCCGCCGAGCGAATTTCTCATGCGTTAGTCAAGGGGTTAGATGAATTTGTGGTGGATGATGTGGAGGAACTGCGTCCGCAATTCGATCATCCTTTGCAGATTATCGAGGGCCCATTAATGGAGGGGATGAATAAGGTTGGGGATTTATTTGGCGCGGGAAAAATGTTCTTACCACAAGTAGTAAAGTCGGCAAGGGTCATGAAAAAAGCCGTCGCGCATCTTATTCCTTACATTGAAGCGGCAAAGGCCCGTGACAACCAAGTGATTAAAAATAATGGAAAAATTGTATTGGCCACGGTTAAAGGCGATGTGCACGACATTGGGAAGAATATTGTTGGGGTGGTGCTGCAATGTAATAATTTTGAGGTGATTGACTTAGGCGTGATGGTTCCGTTTCAGAAAATTCTCGATAAAGCTAAAGAAGTCGATGCAGACATTATCGGGTTATCGGGATTGATTACGCCTTCATTGGACGAGATGGTGACGGTCGCGAAAGAGATGAAAAGACAAGGTTTTACCGTTCCATTGCTCATTGGCGGGGCAACAACCTCACTTCTACACACTGCGGTTAAAATCTCTCCCCAATACGATCATGGCGTGATTTACGTGAAGGATGCCTCGCGGGCGGTGGGGGTTGCGCAGAACCTGGTTACAGAAGCTAAGAAGCCAATTTACCTAGCAGAAGTCAATCACGATTACGAGAGAAAACGGTTTCAGTATAGTCAACGGCAGCCAAGACAACCCGCATTAACCCTGGAAGAAGCCCGCTCTAATGCGATTTTGTTGGATTGGCAGAACTACACGCCTCCCCTTCCTAAGACATTGGGCGTCACGGTTTTGCAGAACTATCCTCTAGCGACGCTTGCAGAGTTTATTGATTGGACACCTTTCTTCGCGAGTTGGGAGCTACACGGGCGCTTTCCGAAGATTCTGAAAGATGCCAAGGTGGGAGAGCAGGCAACTCAACTTTTCCAGGATGCGCAAAAAATGTTGCGGCAAATCATCGAAGAAAATTGGGTTGAGGCGCGGGCGGTTTTCGGATTTTTCCCTGCAAATCGCTTGGGACATGACGACATTCGGTTGTTTAACGATCTTTCGCGTAAAGAAGTTCTGATGACGCTGCACCATCTGCGACAGCAAGATCGTAAGCCCGATAATAAACCTAACCGATGCTTATCAGACTTTATGGCACCGATGGGCATTCCCGATTTCATAGGAGCTTTCGCGGTGACGGCGGGGGTAGGCGTCGATGAGAAAGTCGCCGAATTTGAGCGGCAACATGATGATTATCAAGCGATTTTGCTCAAAGCGCTGGCGGATCGTTTAGCGGAAGCCTTTGCTGAACATTTACACAAGCGGGTGCGTAAAGAATTTTGGGGGTACGCTTCTGATGAACAGCTCAACAACGATGCGTTGATCGGCGAGCAGTATCGCGGCATTCGTCCAGCCCCCGGCTATCCCGCCTGTCCCGATCACACGGAAAAGGCCTCTTTGTGGCAACTTCTGGATGTTGAACGCAATATCGGCTTGCAAATTACCGAGAGTTTTGCGATGTGGCCGACGGCAGCCGTATCGGGATGGTATTTAAGTCATCCGCAATCAACTTACTTCGGAATAGGAAAAATCGAGAAAGATCAAGTTACAGACTATGCCAACCGCAAAAACTGGTCGTTAGAAACTGCTGAAAAGTGGTTGGCTCCCGTTCTGAACTACGATCCCGATCAACCTAAGAAATCGAATGCCAAGTTATCGCCTTGTGGACATGTCCATTAAGCCCAAAAGAATTCTGAAAGTGACTTCAGACCTGCCCGTAACGGACACCTTGACCAATCCAACGGTTGATTAAGGCTTCCACGCGCTCGGGATGGGCGGTGAGAATTTCATCAGCAATTGTCCGTACCCGATCGACTAAGTCACTATCTCGATTCAAATCGACGATTTTGAACTGCAACTCTCCCGTCTGCTTGGTCCCTAGAACTTCGCCGGGGCCTCGCAATTCCAGATCTTTTTGGGCGACTAAGAAGCCATCTGTGGTCTGGCGCATGGTGGCCAATCTTGCGTGCGCTGCCCAAGACAGGGGAGGTTTATACATGAGTACACAATGACTTACCGTCGAACCCCGCCCCACTCGTCCCCGTAATTGATGCAGTTGGGAGAGTCCCAGACGTTCTGCATTGTCAATGACCATAATGCTAGCGTTTGGCACATCAACTCCCACTTCGATTACCGTTGTCGCGACGAGCAAGTCTAATTTGTGGTTCTTAAACGCCTCCATGAGGGTGAGTTTATCGGTTCCGCTGAGTTTTCCATGAATTAGCCCAATTCGGAGTTCTGGTAAAAGTTCTGTTAAATCTGTTGCTAGGGCTTCAGCGGCTTGGCAGTCCAGTACTTCGGATTCTTCGATAAGTGGGCATACCCAGTAGGCTTGTCGGCCTGCGGCACAATTTGTTCTTAAGCGTTCAATGACCTCTTCTCGACGACTTTCCGTGATTACCACCGTTTGAATGGGGGTTCGACCCGGCGGCAGTTCGTCGATGATCGACACATCAAGATGGGCACAACTCGTCATGTAAAGGGTTCGCGGAATAGGGGTAGCGGTCATGATGAGCTGGTGGGGCTGCTGTCCTGTGTTTGCACCTTTATCGCGCAAACTTAGCCGTTGATGTACCCCAAAACGGTGCTGCTCATCGACGATGACAAGGCCTAATTTGGCAAATTCTACTTTGTCCTGAAATAAAGCATGGGTTCCAACGGTGATGTGTGCAAAGCCAGCGGCAATATCTTCCAAAATTCGCCGTCGGGCGCGACCGAGTTTTCTACCGGTTAAGCCGACAACTTTAATTTCTAAGCTATTGAGCCAATTGCTAAAATTATGTAGATGCTGTTCGGCTAATAATTCTGTTGGTGCCATGATTGCGGCTTGATAACCCGAACCTACTGCGCGCAATGCGGCGATACAAGCGACCACCGTTTTACCCGAACCGACATCGCCCTGAACGAGGCGCAACATCGGTTTATTTTGGTGCAGATCGTGAGCTAATTCAGTGCACACCCGCTGTTGGGCCCCCGTCAGTGCGAAGGGAAGTTGGGCTAAAAACTTCTGAATGAGTTCTGTCCCGCCAGCCAAAATCGGGGCACCGCACGCCTGAATCTTCTGGCGCATCTGTCTCAAACTCAACTGATGGGCGAGTAATTCATCAAATACCAGACGTTGACGCGCTGGATGATCGCCCCGTTCGAGTAGGGCATTGCGATCTGCATCAAGGGGAGGGCGGTGCATGTAATTTAATGATTCAGACAACTTTGGCCAACCTAACCGTTGTTGCCACTCATGGGGCAAATCATCTGATAGAGGGTGCTGCGCGAGCCAATTTAGGGCCTGTTGCGTCAATTCACGCCATTTGGACTGGGAAATGCCCTGGGTACTGGGATAAATGGGGGTGAGTGAAGGCTGACTTTGGTCGATCTCTTCCGCCAGATGAAATTCCGGATGCACCATTTCTAAATGAAGCCCGTTTAAACGCACTTCGCCAAACGCACGAATTAGCGTGCCAATAGCAAATTTGGCAGTGTGATAGCCTGAAAAGTAAATAAATCGCAGTTGAAATGAACCGCTTGAATCGCGCAATTGGACTAACAACATGCGACGGCTTTTGGAAGTGATTTTTGTATTTTCGACAATGCCTTCAATAGCCGCGTATTGACCATTTATGAGTTCAGCAAATGGGGTAATACGGCTTCTATCCAAGTAATTACGCGGTAGATGAAAAAGTAAATCGCCAATCGTGTTAATGCCAAACTGGTTGAGGCGCTTGGCGATTTGTGGGCCAACGCCTTTTAGCTCGGTAATTGAGGGATATTCGCTCACTTATTCCGGTAGCACTAAAATGCCGTCCACCTCGACGATTGCCCCACGGGGAAGTGAGGCCACACCTATCGCGGCGCGGGCGGGAAAGGGTTCGGTAAAGCGTTCTTTCATGACTTCGTTAACCTTAGCGAAGTGCGCTAAATCCACTAAGTAAACGTTTAATTTTACTAAATCATTAAGGGTGCCCCCCGCCGCTTTAATGACGGCATCCAAATTATTAAAGGCTTGACGAATTTGCACTAATTCGTCGCCCTCAACTTCTCTTAGCGTATCGGGGTCAAGGGGAATCTGTCCGGACAGATAAACGGTATTACCCACTTTTATGGCTTGCGAATAACTACCGATAGCCGCCGGCGCGTTGGGCGTATGAATGACTTCGCGATGAGCCATAGATTAAACCTCTTTTGGGAAGTTGAATTAACCACAGTAACGAGAAATACGGATGACTTCTGGGAGCTGTCTTAATCGCCGAAGGATATGGGCTAAGTGGTTACGATTGCGAACATAAAGCGATAAGTGAACCGCCGTGGTTACTCCTTCTGTTTTAGGGGTTTCAATATGTTCGATATTGCATTCCAACTCGTCCAAAACGCCGGCGACCGCTGCTAAGGCCCCACGTCGGTTGATTAAGTGAGCATGTAGCTCGCTTAAAAATTCGCTGCCTAAATTGGGGGCCCAATCAACCTCTAGCCAACGACTAAGATGTTTATGTTGTTCTATGACATTAGGACAACAGTCCCGATGAATCACGAGACCGCGACCCGTGATCAAATGTCCAACGATGGTATCTCCAGGAATGGGACGACAACAATTCGCGAATTGAACTACGGTCCGTTCGCTACCACAAATCAAAATGGGTTGCTTAGGCGGATCTAATGCTTCGGTGTTCTCTATCAGAATTTGTTGTGCGACGAGTTGAGCAGGCCGTTGACCGAAACCAATTTCCGATAAAATGGTTTCAAAATTTGCAACTTGTAGTTCTGCAAGAAAGGATTGTATTTGGGCGGGTGGAATTTGGCCGAGCCGATCAAATCGGGTTCCCGTCAAGGCTTGTTCTAATAAATGTTTTCCTAAAACAATGGCTTCACTTCGGCTCGTCGTGCGCAAGTAGTGACGAATACTGGCTCGTGCTTTCGCCGTCACGGCAAATTCAAGCCATCGCGGACTTGGACGCGCCAACGGATTAAGCATCAGATCAACCGTTTCACCATTCTGAAGTTCGTGGCTGAGCGCGACATGACGGCGATTGACACGAGCCATCGAACAAGTGTTGCCCACATCTGGATGAATCGCGTAAGCAAAATCAATGACTTTTGCGCCTTTGGGAAGCTCTATGAGTTCGCCCCGTGTCGTGAAAACGCGCAGCATTTCTTTGGGAGCGATGTCATCTTTCAATGTCTCAAAGAAATCAAGCGCGTCATCGGTACGGCGCTGCATGTCGATTAATTGGGCAATCCAACGCTGCGCCAACGCTTTCGGACATTCAGAAAAAGCGCTTTGTTGTAACCAATAAGCCGCAACACCTTCCTCTTTCTGAAGATGCATTTCACGAGTAGTTACTAAAATTTCTACAGGGAGACCTTGTGGACCAAAAATAAGGGACTTCAGAAATTGATGGCCATTGGATTTGGGCGTTGCAATGTAATCAAAAAACTGACCAATCAAAGGTTTATACAATCCATGTATAAATCCGATCACACGGTAACAATGATCGACGTGTTCCACAGAAATCGACAAGCAATAAATATCGTGTACTTCGCGCAGTAATAAGCGGGGTTTCTGATTCATCTGACGATAAATCGACCAGAGCGATCTCTCCTTTCCAGATACGCTGGCGTTAATTCCTACTTCCGCAAGTTTCGCCCGCACACGTGCCTCTAAAGCACTGAGCCACTCGCGTCGCTGACTATTACGCTCCGCCATCCCCTTTTCTAACGCTCGGTAACGAAGTGGGTAAGCGTATTGAAAGCCCAGCAATTCCAGTTCATCGGCGAGGTTGGTCATCCCTAAACGGTGTGCAATCGGGCCGTATAAATCTAGAGTTTCCCTTGCAATTCGCACGCGTTTATGGGGTGGGACAGCGTGGAGAGTGCGCATATTGTGAAGTCGATCGGCGAGCTTGATCAGAATAACGCGCAGATCTCGCCCCATTGCGAGGACCATTTTGCGGACATTTTCGGCTTGGGCGGTGATTTTACTTGCAAATTCAGTTTGCGTTAATTTGCTAACGCCATCAACGAGTTCAGCCACTTCCAAATCGAATAATTCGATCAAGTCTTGTTTGCTGAATGGGGTATCTTCAATGACATCATGAAGGATCGCCGCAATTAACACCGCTGCATCGAGGTGACGTTCTGCTAAAATTTCTGCAACCGCCATCGGATGAAATACATAAGGTTCACCACTTTGGCGTGGTACCCCCGCATGGGCCTGCGCCGCAAATTCGCAGGCACGACGTACGGCATCGGCTTGCGAAGGGTGCAGATAGCGTAAACACACGCTGAACTCGGCCAATCGCGCCTGGAAAAGCTGCTTCTCACTTTCTGATAGCATGGGAAGATTTAATTCAGAGTGCGCGATAGACATCGGTTTTAATCAACGTGGTTTTATTGAAAATCCGTTTAAAATTCGTTTGCGTGTCCTTCAAGCGAAATGAGTTGGTCATCTCCCGTCGTCTGCAAGAGCTTTTTGGGATCGACTTTACCTTCTGCAATTTCTCTCAATGCGACGACCGTAACCTTATGATTGTCCATGGGAACGAACGGAGCGCTACCCATAGACAGTTGCCGTGCTCGGCGAGCGGCCGCCAGGATCAAATGAAAGCGGTTCGGAACACGGGCGAGACAATCTTCAACAGTGACGCGGGCCATGACATTATTTCCTATTGTAAGCGGGATATAGACTGAGATTAGAACTTCGATTTAAGCGAGTAAAGCGTTAATAAGTTGAGCATGGCGTTTGGATTGCGCGTCGTAACGCAGCCGATTGGCCGTAAAAATCGCCATTAACTCAGCTAGAGCGGTCTCAAACTGGCGATTAATGATGAGATAGTCAAAATCTGTGCAGTGATGAATTTCGGCAATGGCATTTTTCAGACGTTTCTCAATTATTTCTGGATGATCTTGTCCCCGAGCTTGTAATCGTTGACGTAATACTTCGAGCGAAGGGGGTAAGATAAAAATACTAATAACATTTTGAATTTGCTTGCGAATTTGGTTTGCGCCTTGCCAATCTATTTCCAAAATGACTTCTTTTCCTGCTTCAATCTGATCGAGAACAGAACGACGGCTTGTGCCATACAGATGGTCATGGACACGAGCGTATTCTAAAAATTCCTCGTTTTGTAGTTGCTTAAGAAACTGTGATTCATCGACGAAATGGTAATGAATCCCGTTTTGTTCACCGGGTCTCGGCGTCCGCGTGGTATGAGAAATTGATAAAGCAATCTCTGGCTGTTGCTGGCGTAACGCTTTGACGAGACTGGTTTTTCCTGCTCCAGAGGGAGCGGAAATTATAAATAAAGTGCCCAACATGTTTCACCCTCCTACGGGGACGGATCGGGGAGAA
The DNA here is from genome assembly GCA_964613675.1 of uncultured Candidatus Competibacteraceae bacterium. GTDB lineage: Bacteria > Pseudomonadota > Gammaproteobacteria > Competibacterales > Competibacteraceae > DAIUCA01. The sequence goes on along the minus strand of CAZTIH010000003.1, from coordinate 25,173 downwards.
TCCACAGTTTCTTTGCGCCAAGGGGTTGACTTAAACCACGCGCAAAAATAAGCAACACCGATCAACAGCAGTATTCCCGTGAGGTTGACGAGGCTGACATTGAGTGTGGTGCGCGGAATATTGTGCAGCAATGCCCCGCCAAGTTGTGATAACAGCATTCCGAAAAGAAATACGGGTAAGGTTTGTTGGCCTACTTTGCAGATTACTTGAACAAAAAATCCGCGTAACCGATGACCATTTGCGCCAACAAGTCCATAAGCAAGGTAGGCAAGCGCGAGAAAATGAACCAACTGCAGAATGCCAAAATGGGTTTTACTTGCGTAGGGACGCAGTATCATGTTGATTTCGCGAAGAAAAGGCTCTGCTTGCAGAAGTCTAAACCACGCAAATGGAATGGTAATCAGAATAATTAATGCAGCGAGAATTAACCCGCTTCGACGTACAGGGGGAGTGGGCAACCATCCCATTTTCAAGGCAAATCCCGTGAAAAAAATGAGTTGCCAAGCAAAAGGATTAAAGAACCAAGGGCGATTCGACCAAGGTTCGGCAGGTAAATTTAGCCAACGCAAATTGGCCATAATCCAAAGCGAAATCATAAGTACGAATACCGCTTCGACGCGCCATTTAGAGAGTCCCATCACAATCGGAATCAGCATCAAGATGACGAGATACATGGGGAGAATATCGAAATAGTTCGGTACGTAAGTAAGGGTCATTAAACCGAGCAGATTGATAGGCGTATTTTCAAAGAAAATCAGCAAGTTAAGCTGCCTCAGATAATAATCTGTATCGAGCAAGCGATTTAGTGCAATCATCGCCACGGTGATCGTCATAAAAAGTGCGATGTGGGCCCAATAGATTTGCCAAACGCGAAGTCCCACCCGTGCGGTTCCTATCCAAAACCCTTGTTTCTGGAAAGTTTGGCCAAAGGCAATTGCAGATGCAATTCCAGAACAAAAAACGAAAATTTCGGTCGCATCAGAAAAACCAAAACGCGAAGGAATCCATAGCGCCCAAAAGTTGCGCGGCATGTGGGCAATAAAAATGATCATCATGGCAATGCCACGAAAAAAATCGAGACGCGGGTCGCGAGGGGGTTTCAAGGAAGACATAATGCGAATTCCGTTATTTTCAAAGATCGGAAGGGAAGGGAAGGGAACAGATGCTAAATCGGTTCAATAGATCGTCAAATCGACCTTTCGCCAGTCATCGTCGCATTGAATTGTGCAGATCGTCATCGAACAGGAATGGAAATTCTGATCGGCATAAATTTGTCTGATCAGGTAAGGAGCGGCATAGGGAACCGTCAGTGTACGCATTCCATATTCGATGTAAGGCGAAGCGTTCGGAATCTGGTTCCTGAAATCGGGAAGTTGCAGAATAATTTCTGATGGTGGAGGGAAAATTAGTCGTTCGCTTACTGTTTGATAATCGGATTGGGCGGGCCAAATCAATGTGGTTTGTAGTCTCGCGCCATTCACTAACGCTGTGATGAGCGTTAATCCGAGTATAATTAGACTTATAAAACAATGAGTTAAGTGATACTGCCGCAGTAGTTGAGTTAATCCCCCGACGGCAATAATTAACCAGCCCATAGTCGGTGCAGTTAGCAATCGCAAGGCTTCGGGGTTCTCGGCGATCACGAGTACGGGGAGGTACAGGCCGCCAAAAATAAAGGGAGTAATGGAGTAATACTTGTCTTGTTTAATTTTGTAGAATGCAAATAAAAAAATCAAAATCGCGATGGTAAAATTGGGTATTACCCCTATGAAATTCATTGAAACGGGAAGGGGATAAAAAATGAACCAGGTTAATTTAGAAAACACCAAATCAGCCGTAATAAAATTGCCGCGTTGAGATAATAAATTGAGTAGCGGATCGTTGAGTAACGGGGCTGAAAAATAACGGTGTCCTAAATAGTAAATCGCTAGTCCTAAACCAAATAAAAAGACTACTTGAATGAATTTTGCGGGTTTAATCGGCGGTGAATTAGGGGCGCTGATGAATAAACAAGGCGCTAACCAAAATGCCATAGCAGCGGGTTGGTAAAGTGCAAGGGAGATGATGAGCGCTAAAATAGAAAAAACTTTTGAATTAATTGTACTTTTTAAGGCATGTTGACCTGCAAATAATGCGGGAATAAAAGCCCACGGCACCACAAATGTGGTCGCCCATGCAGCTAAAATTAACCAGCTTGGCGTCACAAATAACCAAAGCGTTAATGCTAATGCGATCGGTTTTTGCCAGCCTAATTCAATCGCTAATTTAAAAAATTGTACTGCACAAATAACAATACCTAATAGACTCACGACTCTTAAAATAATTAATCCAATATTACTACCTAATGCTGTCTCCTGAGAAAACCAAAATCCGTAATATAACAGTGGCGTTTGTAAAGGACGGCCTACCACATCTAAAAATCGAAAATAATCATCATTTCCACAGCGAATAAAGTTGAGAAATACAAAATCGTCTGTCCAAGCAAAAGTCTGAGTAATAAAGGGCAAGTAAAAAGTCGTCACAGCAATCCCAATGAGCAGCAAGGGACGGTTGAGCCGAGTTCTTAATTGCTGAACAATCGGATCGCTTAATTTCAACATGTCAAGTCTCGATGAAACGTAAAGTCACGAAAGCTGTTTTTCCCGTTGCAGGCCTCGGCACCCGCTTTTTGCCCGCCACTAAAGCGAGTCCCAAGGAAATGTTGCCGATAGTCGATAAACCGTTGATTCAATACGCCGTCGAGGAGGCCGTGGCGGCAGGCGTTGATACCATGATTTTTATCATTGGGCGGACAAAAAATGCGATTGCAGATCATTTCGATAAGGCCTACGAACTCGAATCAGTGCTGGAAAACAAGAAGAAAATAGCGCTCTTAAAAGTCGTTCAAGACATCGTTCCGAATCATGTGAACTGTGTCTATATTCGCCAAGCAGAAGCCTTGGGATTGGGGCATGCCGTTTTGTGTGCGAAATCTATTGTGGGCGAAAATCCCTTCGCCGTGTTGCTGGCCGATGACCTCATTGATGGGGGAGATGCGGGGGGGGTCTTAAGCCAGATGGTCACTCATTTTAGAAAATATCAGAGTTCTATTCTGGGGGTTGAACGGGTACCCATTTCTGAAGCGAATAAGTATGGGATCGTCAAACCCCTCGCTTTTGCTCATCAACTCTCTAATGTCGAGGGCATTATTGAGAAGCCGCAACCCGAGAAAGCGCCTTCCGATCTGGCGGTAGTGGGGCGATATATCCTCACACCACGGATTTTTGAGCTGTTGGAGAAAACTTCGCCCGGAGCCAATGAAGAAATCCAGTTGACCGATGCCATCGCGACCTTGCTACAAGAGGAACAGGTGTTAGCTTACGAATTTATGGGAAAACGCTACGATTGTGGCAGTAAAATTGGCTATCTGATCGCGACCGTCGAGTATGGCCTACAACATCCAGAGCTGGGGGAACAGTTCCGCGACTACTTGCAGCGTTATGGAAATAGTTTAGGCGTATCTACTAAATCGACAGGAGAAGCTTCCTAAATGTGTGGAATTGTCGGCGCTATCGCCAATCGACCCATTCTGCCTATTCTGCTGGAGGGTCTGAAAAAACTCGAATATCGCGGTTACGATTCGGCAGGCATTGCCTTGGTTCAGCAAGCAAAATTGTATCGCGTACGGGGGGTGGGCAAAGTTCAGAACTTAGTTAACCAATTGAATGGAAAGGATTTTATTGCCCCTATCGGTATCGCACACACGCGCTGGGCGACCCATGGTGAACCCCATGAACGCAATGCTCATCCCCACACTAGTGACGCGCTCGCCCTTGTCCACAATGGAATTATCGAAAATCACGCAGAATTGCGGACGATGCTGTTAGCTCAAGGATTCGGATTTGAATCTGAAACCGATTCAGAGGTGATTGTTCATCTGATCAATTTTCAGATGAGGCAGGGGGTATCGTTGCAGGGGGCGGTTCAACAGATTATTCCGCAGTTAAAGGGCGCATTCAGCTTTGTTGTTTTGGATAAAAATCAGCCAAATCAATTGGTTGCAGCGAGGCATGGGAGTCCATTAGTTATTGGTTTGGGAGTGGGTGAACAGTTTGTGGCATCGGATATTTACGCTTTAGAGAATGTAACGCAGTCGTTTACCGTTCTCGAAGAAGGAGATGTGGCATTTATTGGTCGCTTGGGGTTGCAGATCTTCGACCAATTTGGAAATTGGGTAGAACGTCCCATCCATCAGAATGAACAAGAAGCTGAGGTGCAAACTAAGGGTAACTATCGCCACTTCATGCAAAAGGAGATTTTTGAGCAGCCCAAAGCGATTGCTGCGACGCTTGCCCATCACATCGCCGATGATGAATTAGTGGGAGAAATTCAAGCCATTGATTTAACAAGGATTAAATCCGTGCATCTCGTCGCTTGCGGCACGAGCTATCACGCCGCACTGACGGCGCGTTATTGGTTTGAGGCGTCGGGAATGCCTACTCAAGTCGAAATTGCCAGTGAATTTCGGTATCGCGAGAGTGTTCCATCAACGGATAGTCTCTTCATTGCGATTTCACAGTCGGGGGAGACCGCCGACACGCTGGCGGCGCTGCGTAAGGCAAAAGCAGTGCATTACCGACAAACGCTTGCTATCTGCAATGTGTCAAACAGTGCCCTTGTGCGAGAAGCCGATAGCGCTTTATTAACTTATGCAGGTCGGGAGATCGGGGTTGCGTCCACCAAAGCATTCACGACGCAATTAGTCGTACTGGCGTTATTAGCGGTACGATTTGCAAATAATATGAGTGCCCAAGATAGGGCGACTAAGTTAGTTGAATTATTAGCGTTGCCGAAGTTTATCGAACGCCTACTCGAATTAGATGAACGCATTGCGGAGTTAGCGACACAGTTTGTTGATAAACAACACACTTTATTTTTAGGCCGCGGTATTTTGTTTCCCATCGCTTTAGAAGGTGCATTAAAGCTCAAGGAAATCTCTTACATTCATGCCGAAGGTTATCCAGCAGGCGAATTAAAACATGGGCCATTAGCGCTTATTGATAGTGAGATGCCCGTCATTGCATTGGTGAATAGCGATGCCTTGCGAGACAAAATGCAATCCAATTTGCACGAAATTAAAGCGCGGAATGGGCGGCTTTTTGTGTTTACGGATAACGGCGTCGATGCGTTGATCGGTGAGGGGGATGAAGGCGTGAATTTAGGTGAAATTCCGTCTTTTATCGCACCCATCGCTTTTGCGATCCCCTTACAGATGTTGGCGTACCATGTAGCCGTGCTGAAGGGTACGGATGTCGATCAGCCACGCAATTTGGCGAAGTCGGTCACGGTTGAGTAGGTTGTGTGAACGCATGAAATTCGCAGTAAAATCATATGCTTAACTGCTTTTGATGGCTAAGCAGAAAAAGTGACTCAGCACTGCACATTTTTCGCACAAAGACGACAACCACGAGATCATTAAAATGAACACAAATGGCCATGGCACAATAAAATGAGATTTCTCACTTCAGTTGAAGACGCAACACGTCAAGCGGTCATTTCAAAATGCAATACAAAGGCATCATTTTAGCGGGAGGGTCGGGTTCGCGACTTTACCCACTCACTTATTCGGTCAGTAAGCAGTTAATGCCCGTTTACGATAAACCGATGATTTATTATCCCCTGTCGATTTTAATGCTCGCAGGGATTCGCGATATTTTGATTATTACCACCCCCCGCGATCAGCAGGCATTCCGCGACCTGCTTAGCGATGGTCATCAGTGGGGAATTCACCTGAGTTACGCCGTTCAACCCAGTCCCGATGGATTAGCGCAGGCGTTTATTATTGGCGAAAATTTCCTAAATCAGCAGCCCGCCTGTTTAATTCTCGGCGATAACCTTTTTTATGGTCACGGACTCCCCGCACTTCTCAAGCAAGCGACAAATCGCTCCACAGGCGCAACGGTGTTCGGTTACTACGTCAGCGATCCCGAACGTTACGGCGTGGTCGGGTTTGATGCCGCGGGAAAAGTGACCTCGATTGAGGAGAAACCCAAGGTGCCTGCATCCAATTACGCTGTCACGGGGCTGTACTTTTACGACGCGCAAGTCGTTGAATTAGCTAAAGAAGTCAAGCCCTCCCCCCGAGGTGAATTGGAAATCACCGATCTCAATCGGCTTTATCTAGAACGCCAGCAGTTAACGGTAGAACTGATGGGAAGGGGATATGCGTGGCTGGACACGGGCACCCATGAATCCCTGCTCGATGCGGCTAAATTTATCGCGGTGGTCGAGCAGCGACAGGGGTTAAGAATCTGTTGCCCCGAAGAAATCGCCTATCGACAGGGGTACATCGACGCCGCGCAACTCGAAAAACTAGCCAAACCCTTGCTGAAAAATAGCTATGGTCAATATCTGTTACGTGTTCTGCAACAGGGGAACCAGATGCCATGAAATGTATAGAGACGACTTTGCCCGAAGTCTTGCTGTTTGAACCCACTGTATTTGGCGATAGCCGAGGTTTTTTCCTTGAAAGCTATCGAAAACAACTGTTTCGCGAGATGGGTTTAGAGGTTGAGTTCGTGCAAGACAACCACTCCCGTTCCAAACAGGGTGTATTGCGCGGTCTGCATTACCAGTTGGTACAGCCTCAGGGAAAACTCGTTCGCGTCGCCACGGGTGCGGTTTTTGATGTGGCGGTCGATATTCGCCGCAATTCGCCTACTTTTGGTCACTGGTACGGCGCGGTATTAACCGACGAAAATCACCGAATGCTTTATGTGCCGCCCAATTTTGCTCATGGATTTTGTGTGTTATCCGAAAGCGCCGATTTTCTCTATAAATGCACAGACTATTATCATGCTCCATCAGATCGCGGGATTTTGTGGAATGACCCCGACATTGCAATTGAGTGGCCTATCGTTAGCCAACCCCTTTTGTCCGAAAAAGATACTCGGCATCCACACCTAAAATACCAAAATGATTTGCCTCATTACGGAGTAAGTTAGCGTGATTCTAATCATTGGTTGTCATGGACAAGTAGGCACTGAATTAGCCCTGCAAGCGACCATATTAGCTTTGCCTTTTATCGCCGTCGAACGCAGCGAGTTAGATATTGCGGATGCCCAAGCAGTCGAAAATTATTTGCTTCAGCATCGCCCGAAAGTTGTTATCAATGCGGCTGCTTATACTGCGGTCGATAAAGCGGAAAGCGAGCGCGAATTGGCTTTCGCCGTGAATGCAAAAGGTTGTGAATTCCTGGCGAAAACCTGTGCCGCAATTGACGCAGTTTTACTCCATATTTCAACGGATTACATTTTTGATGGCGAAAAATCACAGGCTTATGTCGAGGATGATGCGGCTCGTCCATTAGGGGTTTATGGCCTGAGTAAATGGGAAGGTGAATTAGCGGTTCGCACCTATCTCAGTCGCCATATTATTTTGCGGGTCAGTTGGGTATTTGGAGTTTACGGCAATAACTTCGTTAAAACCATGATTCGGTTGGCAAAGGAGAGAACCGAATTACGGGTTGTGATGGATCAATTAGGGGCACCCACATTCGCAGGAGACATCGCCGCCGTATTATTGGAATTAGCACAACGCATCTTACAAAATCGCGAATTGCCTTGGGGGACTTTTCATTACTGTGGAAAGCCTTTTACAAATTGGCATGGATTTGCCACCACCATTATTGCGATGGCGTCGGCTAAAATCCCCATCGCTTGTCAATCTATTACACCGATTACGACGGCCCAATTTCCTACCCCCGTCCGACGACCGCTTAATTCACAATTAAATTGCGAACGCCTGAGTGAATTGGAATTAGTACAACCCCTCTGGATTCATGGATTAAGCCGTCTAATTCATCAATTGGATTAACGGTGTCGATCGAAAAAACTTACGTTCAATAAAGCTGTTTTCGACTTCTTAACTCGCCGAGTTGGAGCGGTTATCGCTACCATAAATCGTCTCCCACGAGGTGTCTTTATGTCTGCAATTCTCGATCTACCCCGCGCCGAGGTCACCGATTTATTGGTGGAGAAAGGACGTTTGGCCCCGGGGGATTTGGCTAGAGCGAAGCGTTTACAGGAAGCGAGCGGTGAAAGTTTGCCCGCTATCTTATTGAAACTCGGGTTGGTCGCAGAACGCGATCTCGCTGAAGCCTTTTCGGAATCGCTCCAGCTCAGACTCCTCACCCAAGAAGATTACCCCGCCGTGCCGATTTGGGAAGAAGAACTCATTTCACTGCGATTTTTGAAGGAACATCGCGCTATTCCCATCGAGGAAACGCCCCAAGCCATTGGGTTTGCCGTGGCGAACCCCGATCCCTTTACGCTTCAAGCGTTGCAATTGGCCTGTCCAAAACCCGTTGTCGTCCACCTGGGATTGCCCGCCGATATTGATGCAGCGTTTGAACGGCTTTTTGGGGGCGGGCGTTCGGCAATGGGGCAAATTGTCGAGTCGATCAACACCCGCGACGACGATTCCGACGACATTGAACATCTCAAAGATCTGGCGTCTGAAGCGCCGGTCGTTCGTCTGGTCAATCTGATGATCGCCCGTGCCCTCGAATCGCGGGCATCTGATATTCACATCGAACCCTTTGAGAATCGGTTAAAAGTCCGTTATCGCATCGACGGCGTGATGCAAGAGGTGGAATCGCCACCCGCAAAGCTCTCGGCAGCAGTGATTTCGCGGGTCAAAATTATGGCCAAACTCAACATTGCCGAACGGCGATTACCTCAAGATGGCCGCATTCAGCTTCGCGTGCAGGGACGAGAACTCGATTTGCGCGTCTCGACGGTGCCTACGCTTTACGGTGAATCCGTGGTCATGCGCTTGCTCGATAAATCCGGCGTCGTGCTCGATTTTGATGCCTTGGGGTTTAGTGAAGACATTCTGCAACGCTTTTTAGACATTCTGGAGCTACCTCACGGCATTATCTTAGTGACTGGCCCCACGGGTTCGGGCAAAACGACTACGCTTTATACCGCGCTTAAACGTCTGAACACGCCCGTTCGGAAGATCTTAACGGTCGAAGATCCCGTCGAATATCAGTTGGAAGGGATCAATCAGATTCAAGTTAAACCCCAAATCGACTTGACCTTTGCGCGTGCCCTCCGCGCCATCGTGCGTCAAGATCCCGATGTCATTCTGATTGGCGAAATCCGCGATTTAGAAACGGCGAGTATTGCAGTGCAGTCGGCGCTCACGGGGCATTTAGTGCTTTCTACGCTCCACACCAACGATGCGGCGAGCAGTGTCACTCGCTTGCTGGATATGGGGGTTGAAGACTTTCTGTTGACATCGACGGTCAATGGCGTTCTCGCTCAACGTCTGGTGCGTGTGCTCTGTCCGCACTGCAAAACCCCTTATGAAGCCCCCCTCGAACTCATCGACGAACTCGAATTGCGCCGTTTTGCGCCCCATAACGATCCTATTGTGTTGCACAAGCCCGTGGGATGTGTGCATTGCAACGGCATTGGTTATCGACGGCGGATGTGTATTAGCGAGTTTTTGCCCATGAGCGATGCGTTGCGGGCATTGATGTTGAAACACGCAACCGCCGGGGAATTGGCGGCCCAGGCCCGTCGTGAGGGAATGCTGACGATGTACGAAGATGGCTTGCGCAAGGCCATCGCTGGCCACACGACGGTTGAAGAAGTCGTGCGCGTGACCCAGGAGAATTAGGTTAATGCGTTTTCGCTACGAAGCCCTTAATGCCGACGGAGAAACCGTGCGCGGCGATCTCGAAGCCGAGCAGCTCGAACGGGCGATTGATCAGTTGCGCGACCAGGGGTTGTTGCCCCTCAATGTTGAGGAAGGGCGGGCCATCAATCGAGGTGGCCCTCTATTCGGCAGTCGCAAAATTAGCGGCCAACAGATTCTGATGATGACGCAACAGCTCGCCAAACTTCTGAAAGCTGGGTTGCCACTGGATCGTGCGTTGTCGGTCTTGATGCAAGTGGGCGACGACCCCGCATTGACCGCCTTGATGAGCAAAATCCAAGAGCAGGTGCGCGCAGGCAAATCCTTGGGGGACGCGCTGGAGAGCCAGAATGTCTTCTCTCGCTTCTACCTCAACATGGTGCGGGCGGGTGAGGCGGGCGGATCGTTGGAACAGGTGCTCGAACGGTTGGCGGTGTATTTGGAACGGGCCAAGGCACTACGCGAGTCGGTGGTTTCGGCATTGATTTACCCCGCCATTCTGTTCGTCGTTGCGGCGGGTTCAGTGATTGCGTTGCTGATGTTCGTCGTGCCCCAATTTGAACAACTCTTTGCTGATGCGGGGCGCGCCCTTCCTGTCTCCACCCAAATCGTCATCGCCGCAGGGGATGCGCTACGGTTTTATTGGTGGGCGTTCCTGTTGGGGGCACTAGGGCTGTATCTCGTGGTGCAACAACAGTTGAGTTCGCCCTACACGCGGCCCTTTTGGGACGCATTATTTTTGAAGCTCCCCCTCTTCGGTGACTTGATTGCAAAGCTAGAAACGGCGCGGTTTGCGCGGACACTGGGCACTTTGTTGGGTAACGGGGTCCCGTTGCTGACCGCACTCTCCATCGTGAAAGAAACCTTGACCAACCATGTTTTGGTGACTTGTGTGGCGGAAGTTTCGGAAAATCTCAAAGCGGGTCAAGGGCTTGCACAACCGTTGCTCGAAGCGGGTAAGTTTCCACCGTTGGCCGTTCACATGATGCGGGTCGGCGAAGAAACGGGAGATCTACAAGACATGCTGGTGCAGGTCGCAGAGACCTACGACCTCGAAGTGCAGACCACCGTAAAACGTCTGTTAACCCTTCTCGAACCCGTATTAATTTTAAGTATGGGCCTGCTGATCGCGGGCATTATCGTATCCATTTTAATGGCAATTTTGAGCGTTAACTCGCTCGCTTTTTGAAATAAATGAGGCAACTTGTTATGCACGTTTCGTTACACCGTCGGTCTGTCGGTTTTACCTTGATCGAATTGATGGTGGTAATTGTGATTTTGGGCCTATTGGCGGGACTCGTCGGCCCTCGCGTGATGAGCGCGTTAAGTCGTGCCAACACCGAGACGGCCCGTCAGCAAGTCGAACGGTTGCGGGCGACCCTCGATATGTTCCGCCTCGACGTCGGGCGTTACCCCACTACCCAAGAGGGTTTGGCCGCGTTGGTACAGCGTCCGTCGGGGATGAATCGCTGGAATGGCCCGTATCTCGATAAGGGCAACCTGCCAAAGGATCCTTGGGGGCGCGATTATCAATACCGTTCGCCAGGGGAAAACGGACGGCCCTTTGATCTGTTCACATTGGGAGCTGACAACGCCCCGGGTGGTGATGGCGAAAATACCGATGTCACGAGCTGGGAATAGACCAAAGTTGCCATGAAGGGGCGGCATGGGGGGTTTACACTTCTGGAATTGATCGTCGTACTGGCGATTGGTGGGATCCTACTCACGCTGGTGCCGATGGCGTTAAGTCGAGCCAATGAGAGTGCGGAACTGCGAGCGACGACAAGACGACTCGTCGCCGGACTAAAACTCGCCCGTAATCAAGCAATTACTACCCACCAACCCACCGTGTTGTGGCTCGATCTCGCCGAAAAATGGATGCGCGTTGAGCAGCGACAACACCCCATTCCCCCCCATATTCAAATCGACCTTCGGACCGCTCGCCAAGACCTCGACGGTGATCGTGCGGGCTTTCGATTTTTCCCCGATGGTACCGCAACCGGCGGATATGTCATTTTACAAAGTGGGCAGTTGCGCTATCGCATCGACATCGACTGGGTCACCGGCAAAATCCAAATCGCCGATGAGTATTCCCCTTGAAACATCACGGATTTAGTTTGCTAGAAGTGCTCGTTGCCTTAGCGATTTCGGGCACCGTTGTGGGGCTGTTGTTGCAAATCTTTGGGGTGGGATTGCGCAATGTCGCTTTATCGGCGGACTACTCGCGGGCAGCGCTCCATGCACAATCCTTGCTGAACCGTCTCGGCGTCGATCTCGATTTGGGCGATGACAGTCCCCGCAGTGGCGCATTTGCCGACGGAATGCGTTGGCAACTGACCCTGACGCCGATTGCGTTGCCCTTGCCCGAAACCCTTCTCGATAGCGCAAAGGCGGAGTTACGGCGTGTAGAAGTGACAGTGTCGTGGGGCGAAGGAGAGTCTCCACGCCAGCTCGCTTTGACAACGGCGCGACTCGTGACCCATGCCGAGAATTAAGATGAAAGTTGTGCAAAAACAACAGGGATTTACCCTTCTCGAACTGATGATCGCTATGGTGTTGAGCAGTGCCATTTTGGTGACGCTCTTTGCCGCAGTGCGATTAGGGGGGCGGGCGTGGGAGAGCGGTCATGCAAAGGCGGACGAAACGGATCAATTACGCCTTGTGCAACAGGCCATTCGTCGGTCATTAACCCAAGCGAAGATTGTGCAGCGTTTCGATCAAGGCGACCGCGTGCCCTCGCTATTGGGGGAAGCGGCGCAGGTCACCTTTGTGGCCTTCTTATTTGTGGATTTAGGGCGAACGGGCCTATTTGAGGTCAATATTCGCCGCCAAAGCGACCAATTGGTCATGAGTTGGTGGCCTTTTCGTCCGGAAAATTTACGGCGCGATCCGCCAGCAGATGCGGAACGTACGGCCCTTCTCGACGAAGTAACAGCGATTCGTTGGCAATATTACGGCTTGCAACGATCGGAGTTTGCGACGGATTTTGAGGAGGTGCCCGAGTGGCACGACCGTTGGGAAGATCGCAATAGCCTACCGGAACTCGTTCGCCTCGACATTACCTGGCGCGATGAATCGTGGCCGACACTTGTGGTTTCTGTGCATAATTGATACAGCAACTGAGAAATTGATACATGCGACCTGCAATTCATTGTCATCGCGGCATGGTACTGGTGATGGTGCTGTGGATTACGGCACTGCTGACCCTACTGGCGGGGAGTTTT
>CAZTIH010000003.1:0-12255 GCA_964613675.1 uncultured Candidatus Competibacteraceae bacterium | reverse complement strand
GCGCTCAAGCCTTGGCCGAGGCGGGATTGCACTACTTATTGGTGAGATTGTTCGCGATGAACCCTATGCAACTCGAAACGCTGCTCAATATCGCGGGGAGTGGTGCGGGGCCGATGTCCGAGTTTGCCGACCAGATTATTCCCCTCGATGGCACCCCGTTTTCATGGACTTTTGAAGGCGTCGAGCTTGAACTCTCGGTGCAAGATACCAGTGGGTTAATTGACTTAAATCGCGCAAGTCGCCCGCTGATGATGGGGCTACTGCGTTCGGTGGGGGTGAGTCCGGAAGCGACGGAGGCGTTGCTCGACAAAATCGAGGATTGGCGCGACCCCGACGATTTAGTGCGTTTACAGGGAGCGGAAGCGCCAGAATACGCCGCAGCGGGTTTGCCGCCACCGAAAAATGGCGAGTTTGAGACCGTCGATGAATTAAAACAGGTGATGGACATGACCCCCGAACTTTTTGAACGGTTGGCCCCTGCATTGACAGTGCATTCGCGCCAACCGGGGTTTAATCCAAAGACCGCGCGACCCGAAGTGTTGCGCGCCATCCCCGATTTAACCGATCTAGGGCGGGTCGATGAGTACCTTGCATTGCGTCAAGCCGCCCGCGCCCGTGGGGAACCCCTGCCGTCCTTTCCCGAAGCTGGTCCCTACGCCAGTTCGGGCATCAATGCGACTTACCATCTCAACGTCGTGGTGACGCTTGAGCAGGGGGGGCAGCGTCGGATTTCGACAGTCGCGGCAGCGGGCAATCGACGAGATCGCCTATTTCAACTCTTTAGTTACCGCGTTGGTGGAGGTTCCTCATGGCGTTAGCGGATCGTTCGCCGCTGTTGCAGCTCTGGCAACGCCTCAATCTCGGCGGATTGATGACCTGGTGGGGACATAATTTGGTTGCAGCGGTGCCGGTGCCACTGCGTTGGTTGTTCGTAGAACCGCCGCGTGCGCTAGTCGTGACGCCCATCGAGACAGGGTGGCGCGTGACGCGAGAGGGATTGCAGACCAAAGTGCTGGCCGAAGGTGATTTAAGTTTGCCCGCGCAACAAAAAGCGTTACGGCAGTCGCTCCCAAAAGTGTTGCGATTGCCTCGGGAAGGGGCGTTGGTGCGGATGATGACTTTGCCGCTCGCCGCTGAACCCAATTTGCAGCGCGTCATCGGCTTTGATCTCGACCGCCTGACCCCGTTTAAGGCGAATCAGGTGTATTTCAACGCAACGGTGGTGCATCGCGATCGGGCGACGAAGTTGTTGCGAGTGCGCTTAGTGGTTGTCCCCAAAACGCAGGTGGTGCGTTATCTCAAACCCCTGTCGGAAATCGGCTTTATGCCTCAAAAGGTGACGGTTGAAGGTCAATCCCCTGATCTCAATCTGTTGCCCGCAACGGGTTCGACTCGGCGTTGGCGCAAACCCTTGCTGGCCGTCATGGGGTTGGTGGCGATCACGACCCTTAGCGTTGCGCTGTTATTGCCGCTGTGGCAGTTGCGCACCCTGGCCGTCGCGCTCATCCCCCCCGTGGAACAGGCCCGTCAACGGGCGGAAAGTGTCATTCAACTTCGCGGTCAACTCGAAGCCGAACAGGTCGCCACCGAATTTTTGCAAACCCTCCGTCAAGCCCGACCCTTAGTGGTAGATGTGTTGCGCGAACTCACCCAACAGTTGCCCGACGATGCGTTCTTGGAGGGATTCGATTTACGCGGTGGCGACATGCAGATTCAAGGGACGGCGCGGTCAGCCAGTCGCTTGTTATCGTTATTAGAGAGCTCACCCTTGTTTAGAGAAGTGGCGTTTGGTTCGCCAACCACGCAGGCCGGCGAGGGGATGGAACGGTTTCAAATCACGCTCAAACTGGAGACGCCACCATGACGAGTTCCCCCATCGCCCTCTCCGAAGGTGTTCCCCCGTCGCCGCTCAGTCATCGTCTGCTCGCCGTGTTGATTTTGATAGGGCTGTTATTGGGGGGCTACGCGGGATTTCACTTTGTCTGGCTTGCGTACTACGAACATTATCAGACCTTTATCGTCGATCAGAAAAACTGGTTGCGTCGCTACCAACAGGCGGAAGCCGAACGCCCATTTCTCGAACAGGCGTTGATTCAGCTCAAGCAGTCCAATGAATTGGTGCGATTTTACCTGCCAAACAACCCCTTTAATTTGGCGGCGGCAGATCTACAACAGCGAGTTCAACAGCTTGTGCAGCGTCACGGGGGCGTGTTGAGCAGCAGTCAAGTATTGCCTCCTGAGGAACGCGAGCCTGCGACAAGGGTCGCTTTGCGCGTGCAATTCACTGCGGGGGTGGACAATCTCCATGCGATTTTACAAGCCATCGAGTCGTCGATTCCGCTGTTGTTCATCGACGAATTGAAGTTGCAAGCCCGCATCATGCGGGTTCGTCAGGCGATTCCAAACGCCGATCCCAATTCGCCCGATAGCTCTTTTTTACATACCAATATTTCGCTCATTGTCACGGCGGATATTGCGGGCTACTTGCGACGGGAGGGGCAGTAATGGGACAGCCGCGCTGGTTACTTTTCTGGATGTTGTTGACGGTGGCGGGCGCGTTGGGCCTGAGTTACCAACAGAATTTACCCAATGTCACCTCGGTTTTTCAGACCCCAGTGCCCAGTGACACGACCCAACTCCCCGAAATGTCGGTCACGCCCGAACCGCCATTCGCCTTTGATTTTTCCCCGCCGCCGCTCGCACAGCCCCTTAATTCCTACGAAGAAATTGCGCAACGGCCGTTATTTTCGGATACGCGCCGTCCGCCACCCGCGCCGCCTCCACCTCGACCCGTCGTCGCGCAACCCCCGCCGCCGCCCGAACCCCCCCCTGAGGTCGAACTGACGCCCCCGCCGTCGGTGCAATTGGTGGGGACTAGCCAAATCGTGGGGCAATGGCAGGCCCTGTTGACCCATAACGGTCGGCAACGGCGGGTGCGTTTAGGGGACAGCGTAGAGGGATGGCGCATTGTGGACATCACTCCCCGCCGCGTGGCGATGCGGTACGGCGACCGTCAGCAGGTATTGCAACTGTTGCGGGGTGGCGCCAATCCACCTGCCAACCGAGGGCCGACGAATCGCGCTGAACGTCGAGCTAACCGTGCGCGGCCCTAACCGAATTTTTCCTATTTTGAGGACTTTCTCTGTGAATTTTGCCCCCCGATGGTGTGGCTCACTGCTTGCGCTGGGGGCGCTCAGTGCCTGTCAGTCGCTCCAGAACGAGTTACCCCCCGAAACCAGGTTAGTGATTAGTACGGAAGCCCCGCGAGTCGAACTGTCAGAGGAAGAACAGGATGCCCGCAACTTGCTCGCCGCTTCGGCAGTGCGACCGACAACGCAAATTTTCCCCGGTACTGGGCAGTTCCTAGCACGACCCCGAGAACGAGCACGGGTGGAATCCGTCGGGGGAGATCTGTCGCTCAATTTTGAAGCCGCAGATTTACGCGAGGTGATTGAGGCGATTTTCGAGGCGTTGCAAGCTAATTATGTGATTGATCCGGGCGTGCAGGGGCAGGTGACTTTTCAAACCGCCGCACCGCTCCCGCGCAATGCGTTGTTGCCCGTCTTGGAGGGGTTGTTGCGCACTAATGGCGCGGCTTTGGTCAAGGAAGGAGAGGTGTTTCGCGTGTTACCGGCCTCGATTGCACCCCGTGGGCGAGCGCCTGAACTGCGTGCGTTAAGTGGGGCGGGTTATGCGGTTCGCGTCTTTCCGCTGCAATTTATTTCGGCGACGGAGATGGAAACCATTCTTAAACCCTTTGCACCAGAGGGAGGCATTGTCCTCGTCGAACCCCGTCGAAATTTGCTCATGTTGGCTGGGACGCCTGAAGAACTCGCCCAACTTCAAGAAACCATCGACATTTTTGATGTGAATTGGATGCGGGGCATGTCCGTCGGATTTTTTGTCCTCGAAAATGTAGAAGCACAAACGGTAATGGCGGAATTACAGGGGGTATTTGGGATTGAAGGGAATGCAATGGGCGGAATGCTGCGATTTATTCCCGTAAATCGCCTCAACGCCATTATTGTGATCTCTCCCCAACCCGAATTCTTACGCGATGCCGCAATGTGGGTTGATCGTTTAGACGGGGTGACTGGACAGCGTTTGTACATTTACGAAGTTCAAAATAGCGATGCTGAGTACCTAGCGAAGCTCCTCGCACAAGTTTTTGATGGAAAAACGGGGACGGGCGGCGTTGCTGGAAATCGGGGGCAAGTTGCTCCGGGCGTGGATCCCGCAGACGCAACCTCTCGCCAAACGCACAATCTGCCCCTCGATCCTGACCCGTTGTCGGTGGCTTTCGCTCAAACCTTACCGCCCTTACGCGCCTTTCAAGCGTCGGGGGGGAGCGGGACGACTGGAAATGAGCTCCGCATCATTCCCGATGTGGAAAATAACGCACTGCTCATTTGGTCGGACGCCATGACCTACGACCGCATCGCGACCGCATTGCGACGCCTTGATGTCAGTCCCCGACAGGTGCTCGTCGAAGCGACCATCGCGGAAGTGACCTTGAGTGGGGCGTTGCGTTACGGGTTGCAGTGGTTTTTTAGCAACTACTTTGAGGATCGTCGCGGGGCCGCCGGATTAGGGTTGACGGGCCAAAATACCGCGACGGGGGACGGTGGTTCGCTCAACAACTTGGCATCGAACGAATTTGCCTATGTCATTAGCAACAACGGCCTCATTCGGGCGCTATTTCGGACATTGGCTTCAGAATCGCGTTTGCGCGTGTTGTCGTCGCCGCAAATCCTCGTAATCGACAATCAAGAAGCGGAAATTCGCGTGGGCACCAATCAACCCGTCCGCACGACGACCACGGTGACGACGGGGGGAAACGAAACCTCGTCTATCGAATACCGCCAAACCGGGGTGTTTCTAAAGGTCAAGCCGCAAGTGAACTCCAGTGGTTTAGTGATGATGACGGTGCAACAGGAAGTGACCGATGTGGGGGATCAAGATGCTTCCACCGGACAGGTCACCTTTTTCGAGCGCAAAATCAATAGCCGTGTAGTGATGCAGGCTGGCCAAACGGTGGTATTGGGGGGCCTCATTCGCGAGGAAGTCCGTGGTAATCAAGGGGGCGTGCCCGTGCTTCATCGAATCCCTGTGATCGGGCCGCTATTTGGGAGCGTGGATAACAGCAATCGCAGAACCGAGTTGCTTATTTTATTAACGCCACGGGTAGTCGAAAACAGTCAGGACGCGAGTCGCATCACCCGAGAAATGCGTCGCCGCATGGAATTATTGGCGCCATCGATCGAGGAACAGCCCGTCGAAATGACGCCAATGCTCGATTTTGAACCGCCGCAGGTCATGCCATGAGTCCCGTCATCCAATCGCCCAACCCCCAGGCCAAGGTTTCGGTCATTATTCCGGTTAAAAATGGAGGTAAGCGCTTTGTAGAAGTCCTTGATCGCGTGTTGGCGCAACAGACCCCGTGGCCGTGGGAATTGCTCATAATTGATTCGGGTTCAAAGGATGGATCGGTGGAACTGGCGCGGGAACGGGGGGTATGGGTTCACGAGATTGCGCCATCGGCGTTTGGTCACGGCCGCACGCGCAACTTGGGGGCGTCGCTCACGCAGGGGCCATTCATCGCCTTTCTGACCCACGATGCGTTGCCGACTGATAACCATTGGTTAGTCAATTTTGTGACGGCCTTAGAGGGATGCCCTGACGCGGCGGGGGCCTTTGGGCGTCATGTGGCGTATCCCGAACACTATCCCCCCTTAGCACGCGATATGGACTTGTTTTTCCAGGGATTTTTGCAAAATAACCCCACACGGATGACCAACCGCATTTTGTACGATGCGGACGTCGGTTTACGGCAATTTATGCACTTTTTTTCCAGCAATAACGCGCTGTTACGCCGTTCAGTGTGGGAAGTCATTCCGTTGCCCGATGTGCATTTTGCGGAAGATCAGCGCTGGGCAAAGGCGGTGATTGAGGCGGGCTATGCGCGGTTATATGTACCGAATGCCTGCGTTTATCACTCCCACGATCTCAACATTTTTGAGAGCTACCGACGGGCGTTTGATGAAGCAAAGTCATTTGAACAGAGCTTTGGCTATCGGGTGTTGGCGAAATTTTCCGACGTCCTGCGTCAGTGGGTCAGGTTGTGTGTGCGCGACAGGCGTTGGTTAGGGGAAGCGCCGTTGCCTTGGCGGGTGCGGTTGGGATGGCGCCGACGGATGCCATTGCGCGTGCTGGCCAAATTATTAGGGCTTTATGTCGGTACCCACTGGGATCGTCTCCCGCGCTGGTTAACTACCCGTTCGTCCCGCGATGAGGCTCTGAAAAAATCATGAAATGGCTTGCTCTGCTTCAACACAAAATGCGGCGTATCCCAAGTGTATTCAAAGAGTTAGGGTTTTTCGGAACCCTGATTTACGGTTGGCGCACCTATGTATTCCCTCCCCATCGACCGTTGGGATTGACCCGTAAAAACGATGTGTTGGCGTTTTATCGGTTTCTCGAAGCGCCCAACGAACTGCCGCCACCGTTTAGGGGTACAGTCGTCGAGCATTCGATCAATTGGTTGGTGCCCGATTTTCACATCGGTAGCGGGGGGCACACGACGATTTTTCGGATGATTCAACATCTCGAAAAACACGGATTTGACAATCGAATTGTGATTGTGGGGCCGACGCAGTATCACGGTGGAGAACAAGCCCGTCAGGTCATCCGCAAGCATTTTTTCCCCCTCGACGCGACGGTGAGCATTGGAGAAGAATCATTGCAACCCGCCCATTTTACGGTCGCGACGGGCTGGCAAACGGCTTATTTTGCCCGACGCTTTGGGCAATCTCGGCACAAGGTGTACTTCATTCAGGACATGGAGCCGTCGTTTTTTCCCGTGGGGAGCGAACATGCCTTTGCGGAGGCAACCTATCGGTTTCCATTTGATGGAGCGATTACGGCAGGCGATTGGTTGGCGGCGCTGGCCAAGCGTTATGGCTTGACGGCGCATCCTTTCGGGTTTTCGTATGACAAAACCACGCATTACCCGCGTCTTCGGCGCGACAATCAAAAGCGGATTTTCTTTTATGCCCGCCATGTGACGCCCCGTCGGGGGTTTGAACTGGGCTTATTGGCGTTGGAACGGGTTTGGCGGGCACACCCCGATATTCATGTGATTTTGGCGGGTTGGGATTGCAGCGCGTACCACCTGCCGTTCGTTCATCTGAATGCGGGCGTGGTCGATGCCGCGACCTTGGCCGATTTGTACAGCCAATGCGATGTGGCGCTAGTGCTGTCGTTGACGAACGCCTCGCTGTTGCCGTTGGAGCTGATGGCTTGTGGTTGCCCGGTGGTGTCGAACGACGGGCCATGTGTGGAATGGTTGTTGCGCCACGAGCAGAACGCGCTGTTGACCAAGGCCACCCCGGAAGATTTGGGCGCGGCGTTGTTGCGCGTTTTAGATGACACGGCGTTAGCACAACGTTTGCGGGAGAACGGCTTACGTCACGCCGCCTCGACGGATTGGGCGTTAGAGGGGGAGAAAGTGCGTCAGGCATTTTTGGCGATTGCGGCAAAATCCCCGTGAAAGCGCTGTTTTATCTGTGGTGGTTGTGGTTGCGACGCGATTTACACAGTCGTTATGCCGGATCACTACTCGGATTGGTGTGGGCGTTATTGCTTCCGCTTCTGACCGTGCTCATTTTTTACATCGTTTTTGCACAAATCATGCGGTTGCGCGTCCCCGAACTCCACGCCGCTGCAGAACAGGGCTATTTCCTATTTTTATTAGCTGGGTTGTTGCCGTGGTTGAGCATTGCGGACGGCTTAAGTCGAGCGGTGGGATCGTTAGTTGCCCATGAACAGTTTCTGCAACGCATTACCTTCCCCGTGGACCTCATTCCGGCCACGGTCATCGTGACCAGTGTCATTCCGCAACTCATCGGCACGGGGATTTTGTTGTCGTTGCTGATGTGGAACGGGTTACTCACGGTGAACGCGCTCTATTTGCCTTTCCTATTTCTGTTACAGCTACTGATGACCTACGGTTTGGGGTTGTTGCTGGCGCTATTGGCGGTCTTTTTGCGCGACATTGCCCAAGTAACCCCGGTCATTCTGCAACTCCTGTTTTACGCGTCGCCGATTCTGTACCCGATGAGTTTTGTTCCGACGGCCTACCACGGATGGTTCTGGTTGAACCCTTTTGCGGGCCTAATCAATGGTTACCAGACGGTGTTAATTGGGTTACCGATCAATGGGATCACGGTTTGCGTGACGATTTTGTGGGCGTTAATCTTGGGTGTCGGGGGCATTCTGCTATTTCGTCTATTAAAGCCGAGTTTAGGGGATTATCTGTGACGGCGGTGATTGAATTGCGCGACCTTTCCAAGGGGTACCGCATTTACGACAGTCCGCAACAGCGCTTGCGCGAAATTCTGTTTCGGGTGCGCTCTCATCGCGTGCATTTTGCGTTACAAAACATCGACTTAAACATTGAATCGGGCGAAACTTTTGGCCTGATTGGTGAAAATGGTGCGGGCAAGAGCACTTTGTTGAAGGTGATTGCGGGGACCTGTAAACCCACCACGGGCACCGTAACCGTAAAGGGGCGGATTGCCGCGCTACTTGAATTAGGGGCAGGGTTTCATCCCGAGCAGACGGGTAAAGAAAATGTGTATCTGATGGGGGCGCTATCGGGGGTATCGCCGACGGAAATGGCCCATTACTACGCGGAAATTGCGGCATTTTCTGAATTGCCTACCGAGGCGCTGCATCGTCCCGTGAAGACCTATTCATCGGGGATGTTCATGCGGTTAGCCTTCGCGACGGCCACCGCCATCGAGCCCGATATTCTGATTATCGACGAAGCGCTAGCGGTGGGAGATCTGTATTTCCAGAAAAAAAGTCTGAATCGAATTATGGAACTGCGGTCGCGCGGCAAAACCGTGTTGTTTTGTGCCCACAATCTGTATCACATTCGCAGTTTGTGTCAGCGGGCGGCATGGATTCATCACGGGAAACTGCACGCTATTGGTGAGACGGAATCGGTTGTGATGGCTTACGAAGCTCACGAGCGAGCGAAATTGGGGGGAGAGGGGAATGTATTTGATCGGGCGTATCGTCCTACGCAACCGAGCATGGCACCGATTCGCATTGTGTCGGTGGCGCTGATCGACGAAGGACATCAACCCGTTACGGTGCGTCAGACGGGGCAACCTTTGGGGATTGCGGTGACGGTGGAGATCAGCCAGCCCGGCCATTTTCATGTGGGGATTGCGGTGGTACGGGGCCAGAAAGACAACCTATTTGGGACGAGTACGCATTTTGGTGAAGTGGCGCAACCGCTCACGGGAGTTGGGGAGCAACGGTTGATTTTGTGGTTATCGGCGCTGGCATTACTTTCGGGTGAGTACGCGGTGAGTGTTTACGCGCTGGACGACTCGGGATTGCAGGTTTTTGATTTAGCGGAACAGATTTGCCCTTTCTCTGTGCATCATTCTCAACGAGAATTCGGGGTGGTACGGCTGCCCTTCCGCTGGGAACGCACATGAATTCGTATTTTCATTACTTTGGAATGGCTCCGTTAGCGAGATTGCCATTACCGCTAGGGTACGGGTTAGCGAGTGGGATAGGCATTGCGAATCGCTATGGGCGACAAACGGATGCCAATTTTGTCGCAGCGCAGATGGCAAAGGTGTTTCCAGCGCTACCGCCGAGGGCGCGAGGGGCGGCAGTGCGGGAATATTTTGCGTTGCAGGCGCGGGAACATTTAGATGTCTTCACGCTACCGCGATGGCGATTGGGGCACACCTTGACGTTGGAGGAGTCGTCACTGGCGGTTTTAGCGGCGGCGAAGGCGGCCAATCGCGGGGTGATTATTGTCATGGGGCATTTTGGACGGGTCAATTTACTGTTGTTGGCGCTTGCGTTGGCGGGTGAACGACTGGGCATGTTGACCATGAATATCGACGAAACTAATCCCGATCTCGATGCCGTAGCACGACGGTTTTTTCATCGAAAAGTTTATGGTTTGCTCGATAAAATCGGTGGGCCATTAATCACCTTAAATGACGATAAACGATTGATTTACCGTGCATTAGAGGGGGGAGCAACGCTTGTGATGTTAGTTGATGCGATTACGTCGGATTACGGAAAACAGCGAAAAATGGCCGTCAATTTCGGGGATGGCGTATTGCATTTACCGACGGGAATTGCGCGAATTGCACGTTCGACGGGGGCCAAGCTGGTTTATGGAAGTATTCCCGAGCGAGGGTGGGGCGGGGTCGCCCAATTGCGGGCGCTGGATGACGACGCAGAGACGGCATTGCAACAGGCGATGGCATATTTAGCGGCGGCGGTGGAGGCCCGTCCCGGACAGTGGTGGCAATGGGGACAACTCGATTTATGTTGGTGTCAGGCGAATGCAGGTAAATTGTTGTGAGAAAGATACAAAATTGTTTAAAGAAGGTAGGTGTAATTAGATGAAGTGGTCAATTTTACAACTTGTTGTCGTGATGGTGACCGCCTTCGGACTCATGGGTTGTGAGCCAGCACCGCCAAGTGTAGAGGCCCTAAGGCAGCGCGTTGAGGGCTACTGGGAGGCGCGTATTGCCAACGATCTATTTGCACAATTTGAGTTTGAGATTGCTAAGCCCCTGGCCTTAGTGAGACTGCAAGATTATGTACAACGGGGCGCAGCTTTGCGGTTTGATAAAGCAGAAATCGTTGAAATTAAAGCAGAATCCCCGACGCAGGCGCTGGTAGTAATGCAGGTGGAATACATTTTACCCGCTTTGGGAAACCGTCCGATTCGCCAGAATTTGTCGTCGTCTTGGACGGTATATGAAGGTCAGTGGTATCATGATTCGCGTCGCAATAACGAAGTAGCATCAGCACGACCATGAGTGAGTTCGAGATGACGAAGCGGAGTGAAGGAAAAATTACAACAGGAGGTTTGGGTTGTGGTATTTTTGAAAAAGTAGTTGCAGAACTGCCATTTTTTGTTGTAACTTTTCATCACCATCAGATCGGTAATCCGGGCTTAATTCACCTTGCATCCCCGGGCGGTTGGGTGAGTAGCGAGTCTGCTCACCTCTCTGTACGGGATAACGCTTTGATCCATTTAGGAGTTTATTCATGAAAAAGCTGAGTCTTGCTTTAGCAGTTGCCGGCGCTCTAGGCGTTTCGGCCGCCCAAGCCGCGGTTGTTAGCGAGTTCGCTAATGGCGTGTTGGTGCCCTACTTCACCAGCCACAACCCGAGTGGCGCTGCTCCTATTGCGGGTCGCGTCGCGCAAGCTACTGCTGTGGGCCTGACCTCCTGTGCCGCAGGTACCGTTTATTGGGCATACTTCAATCCCGCCAGCCAAAAAATACTCGATGGCGAGTTCCGCGTGACGGCGAACGACCAAGCCAATGTGATCTGGCAAAATGGCGACACATTGGTTGTTGATGGGGCTACTGCGGGTCAATTCCCCGGTTTCAACGGCTTTGAAGGCTACTTCACCTTCATTCTTGATACCAACAGCAACATGAGATTAGATATTGGCGACCAGCCTTGCCTCTCTGGGGCCGCCTTCCTGATCGAGCCGAGCGCTAATGATGTCAGCGTTATTCCCGTGCTGCCGTTGCAAGCCAAAAACCCCGACCAGGGTATTCCTGGCACGAACACGGGTGGTGATTTTGGCCCCGCCAATGTCGCTGGAGTGTTTGTGCCTGACTTACTGGCTCCCACCAACACGACCATCGTGAACTTGGCTGCTGGCGCGCGTCATGGCGACCAAATCTACATGCGCTACTTTGTGGAAGCCGGTGCGACGACCCAAATCTTTGTATGGTCTGCCCAGAATTTAGTTAATCGTTACAGCGTTAATGTGTTCAACACCAATCAGCAGCGGTTCTCCGCCACCTTGATCCTGACCAACCCCGAGTTGAATGTCATCAATCCTCAGAACCCTGCACAACTGACTTCGTTAGCTGCTGGGTTTACCGACGGCTTCATCTTGTGGGATTTGGCCAGCGCCGAATACACCTGGGGTGTAGAAACGGGCCGTCCTTTCCGCTTCGGTCAGCCTAACCAAGTTACCTATGGCGACGGCGTGTTCTCCTACAGCGTGATTCGTTCACCAGTCTTTGGGGCTGCACAGACCGTCATCAACCCGATTCGCCTGCGCGAAGCGCCAGATGACAACAACAATGGCACTCCTCTCGAGAACACCATTCGCGTTCGTGTCACTGCTTCCCCGCAGCCCTAACCGATACCGCTTTATCGCTTAACAACCGATAACTCGTTTTCC
>CAZTIH010000002.1:1307-52130 GCA_964613675.1 uncultured Candidatus Competibacteraceae bacterium | reverse complement strand
TAAGAAAAAGGGATAAATCGACGACTGTGAGCCGCTAAAGTCCACTTTATTTAAGGGTTCGCCAATAAAGGCGGCAAGCCGTAATTTTGCAGACTCGTCCCCAAACGCGCCTCCATCCATGAAGCGACGGACAGTAAAGCCGTCTCACGGCCCGCCGGCGCAAGCAATTGCAACCCCACTGGCAAGCGCAATCCATCAAGGCCCACCGGCAACGACAATGCACAACAGCGACTAAAATTAGCTAAACAAGTGTTGCGCAGACTCTGCAAATTCGCGCGCCGATACTGACTTAACTGATTCACCGCTGAGAAAATTGGGGGGCTAATCGGCACCGTCGGCCCCACGAGGACATCAAAAGATTCAAAACGCGACGCCATTTTTTGGGTCAAGTCGTCAAGCAATCGTTGCCGTTGCAGATACTCGCGGGCGGTGACATCCCCCCCATCGGCGAGCCGTGCCGTAATAAATTGGTCAAGCAGCGAACGCCATTGCGGCAGTTCTGCGTCGATGAATTCATCGCACTCCGCTGCGACAACACTGCCCGTTTGCAGTAACTCAAAGGCGGTTTTCGCTTCGGGCACCTCAAGGTCATGAACTACTGCCCCCGCGCGGGCCAGTTCCATCAAGCGCATTTCGATGACATCGCCAATGCCATTTTCCAAATCTTGCCAGGGCAGCCCCTGCATGACCCCAATTCGAGGAGGGCGATCTAGGGTGCGGACAATTTCTCCCGTCAACGCCGTAAATGCGGTGCTCATGTCCGCCACATCGAGCGTTAAAAATCCTATTGAATCAAGCGTTTGACTGAGCGGAACGATATTTTCCATCGGAAATCGACCATAACTGCACTTGAGACCGACGGTGTGGGTAAAACTGGCCGGAATCCGCACCGATCCCCCCGTATCCGTGCCAATTGCGAGTCGCGCTGACCCCTCCCAAAGGCTCACTCCGCCCCCACTCGTCGATCCCCCCGCCACCCGATACTGTTCGGCATCCCACGGATTGCGCGGACTCCCCCAGTGACGATTCACCCCTAACCCCCCAAATGCCAGCTCTACCGCAGTGGTTTTCCCCATCATCACTGCGCCGGTTTTTCTAAGGCGCGAAATAAACGGGCCATCTTGCTCCCATTTAAGCGGTAATCGTTGACGGGTACCGGCATAGGTAGGCCAGTTGGTCACGCCAAAATGGTCCTTCACCGAAACGGGCCAGCCACTCAATGGCCCGTCTTGTTGCGAACTATATTGCGGGGTTGACCAGTGCATGTAGGCCCCGAGGTGGTGCTGATAGCGCCCATGCGCTTTGATGGCTCTACTGATTTGAGACGAAACGACGGCATTCATGAACGTTTAAATTCCTTTAGAAGATTATGGGCATCGATGTCCCCTTTGTTCGCCAAGCGCTGTAAACGATCCATGGCAAGCTGGCGATTAGAAGCAATCCCCGTCCCCCAAAACTCCATTTTTGCTAATTCAATCTGAGCTTTGGGATGGCCTAATTCCGCTGCCTTTCGGTAAAAGCGGGCCGCCTCCCCATCGCTTTTCTGCACGCCACGACCATAGGTGTGTAATTGCCCCATCTGAAATTGCGCATTGGCGTGATTCTGTTCGGCGGCTTTGCGCAAATAGACCGTCGCTTGTAGCGGATCCGCATCACGAAGCGACATCCCCAATTGGTACATCGAATCGACATGTCCGTGGTCAGCTGCACGCCGATACCATTGAATAGATTCGTCTTTTTCCCCCAACAAGCGACAGAGCGAACCCAATGTGAATTGGGCAAATAGATGATCTTGCGCGGCGGCCAATCGGTAATACTTCAATGCCCGTTCGTTATCGCCATTATTTTCGGCCAGTTCCCCCAACTTAAATTGCGCCGCAGCGTACTGATGTTCATTAGCTGCTCCGGTAAACCAGTTTTCGGCGGCCGCCAAATCAGAAGCCAGCTCTTCCAGACATCCCAAGCGATATTGACTGGGCGCGTGTTTTGTCGCGGCTTTCTGATAATAGCTACGGGCCTTCAGATCATCCTGAGTCAGCCCAATCCCAAATTCTGCACACAACCCTAAGAATAATTGGGCAATGGGATTAGGTTCAGTGCGCTCGGCGAAAAATTTCCAGCGATACAAACTGTTTCGAGAAACTAACTCGCGCAACCACGGCCCCAGGGGGTCACCAATTTTTTCTATTTCAATCAACTGTTTTTCTTCATCCAAGAGTTTGGCTAGATCCCAAATATTGGTCACGGTTGATTCGTGGGGCAACTCGAATAACGGCTTTTTGGGCGGCGAAGAGACCGGCGGTTTCACCAAAGTTTTGGGCGGCACGGGCATCTCTGGCGCTTGGTTCTGCAAAATCTTTAAGACTTCGCTAAAAGACTGAGGACGTGCGCTAGGATCGTCTTCGATGCAACATCCAATCAGTTCAGCCAATCCCTGTGCCCCACTATCCCCTAGCTCCCGCCAGTGACGCATGGTGGGGCGCGTCGTCCCCAACAGGATGAAACAGAGCGTCTTACCAAACGCATAGAGATCTGAAGCGGGGGAAATCGGTGCCTCAATTTCGCCGAGTTGCTCGGGTGGGGCGTACTGCATCGTTCCGGCAATCGCCAACCCATATTGGCTACGATCGAGTTTGCTCGTCACTCGACTCAATTGGGGGTGATCGAACCGCATTCCTAGGCCAAAGTCGATGATTTTCACGGCAAATCCTGTGGCGGTTTTCTGTACCAAAAGATTGTCGGGTTTGAGATCGCGATGCAGAACCCCGGCCTGATGCGCTGCTAACATGCCTTCTGCAATGACTTTGGCAAGTGCCGTGGTTTCGGCGATTGTGAGGGGACGTCCAAGCTGCTTCAGATATTCATCCAAAGGCTGGCCATCAAACCATTTCATCACCAAATACGGGCGTGGTGAGGGATCGTTCCCCTCATTGGCAAACCCACAGTCGATAATTTCGACGATGGCGGGATGATCTAAAGCGGCCAGTAGTCGCCCTTCACTAAACACATCTTCTGCAGAACGACTCAGACTTTCTGCATAAAGCGATTTGATCACAATGGGACGTTGCAGATGTCGATGGAGACAGCGGTAAACCACCCCAAACCCGCCCGCTCCTAGGATCCGTTCCATCTGATATTTCTGCAAATCAAAGGGAGAGAATCGACTCGGATCGCGTTCCATCGCCCATTGGAGCGCATTTTTAGCCCCTTCCCACTGGCGCTGTTCGAGTAATGCCCGAAACTCGTTGTATCGGCTTTCGGCAATTTGTCGTTGATCTTGCTGGCGTCTAGCGACTTTCCCAAAAGCAATCGCCGCATTTTTACTGTCCCCTACGCCCATTAGCAGACGCCCCAACGCATCGAGCAGCGCGGGATGATTACGTTCGTCTTCCGATAATTCTTGGTACGTCTTAAGTAGTGGCTTAATCACCCCCACTTGCCCGCCCACCGACAGCGAATGACTCAATTGCGGATTGATTGGCCCTCGTTCAGCCTGCAACTCCTTCAGAATCTGCGTCATCTGTTCGCGCAAATTCTGCAAGTCACCTCGCATCTCCATGACGTTCTCATCGACCCGAGCCATCAGGCTATACAACGCCTGTAAAGCCTCGCGCAACGCTCGCTGCTGTTCGCGTAACTCATTGAATAACACAGCAAATTGGTCATCGACGCGCTGGGTGAGCAATCCCAAACGGTCGTGTTCGAGTTGCGCGGCTAAATCCTTGTTGTTCGCGACAGCTTGGCGAAAGTAACTCGTAAAGAGCGCCACAAATAACGGCATCTCCGCAATCACCGTCTGCTGAAGCAATTTCCCAAGCTGAGGATACGAGTAACTTATCTGCTTTGCCGCTTCGTCCAGAGCGCGGTGAGTTTCTCGGAGTAAGGATTGGGGGTCACTAAATTTCTGCCACTTCGCCGTTTCTTCTCTTAATTCAACTAGTTGCACTAGCGATCCGGGAATAAATTGCTGTTCACGCGCTTGTCGCAATTGCCGTCCTGCCGTCTGCCGTAACTCTCCATCGAGCTGTTGGGTGAGGAGGTCGGCGAGATTTTTCACCTGAGGACGCACCGTAAACCGACGAAGTAACGCGTTCTGCTGGGACACTTCCCCATTGAGTGCGATTTCCAAAGTCAACCAACTCAACTCGTTCGCTTCTTTAATGGCATTGGGCAAATAATCGCTGCCATCTTCGCAGTAGGGCTTCAGTGCATCTACAAAGGGCTGTACGGCTTCTCCGCCGATCCCCACCAACATCTGACGCATCACTAAACCGACAACAGATTTGATCGGCCCCATTGTTTTGCTCCTAAACACATAGCACGCTGTTTTAACACCGCGAAGTTATACCATTTCATGGGTTAACTCACGACAAATCGGACAATTTTCCACGATGTGTCCCCGCGCTTTGCAGTATTCGCGACCGAAGTAGATAAATTGCAGATGACGACGTGACCATTCAGATGCGGGATACAAGGTTTTTAACGACTGTTCGGTCTGTAACACATTTTTACCTTCAGACAATTGCCAGCGCGTTGCGAGACGGTGAATGTGCGTATCTACGGGAAAAGCCGGTATTTCAAAGGCTTGCGACATCACCACCGAAGCCGTCTTGTGGCCCACCCCCGGTAACGCCTCTAAATCTGCAAAATTACGCGGAACCTCCCCGCCATGATGCGCCACAAGAATTTCCGATAACCCCTTAATCGCCTTGGCTTTTTTGGGAGCCAACCCGCAACTTCTAATCAATTCTAAAATGGTCTGTTCGTCGAGGGCGGCCATTGATTGCGGCGTTGCAGCCCGTGCGAACAAAGCGGGCGTCACCTGGTTTACGCGGGCATCGGTACATTGCGCGGACAGCACCACCGCCACCAGCAAGGTAAAGGGGTCGTGGTGGTGCAGTGGAATGGGCGTTGTGGGGTAGAGCGCGTCGAGCTGTTGGCCAATCCATCGCGCACGCAGAGGGCGGTCGTTCATAAAATCTCGCCTATTCGGGACATTAACGCCTTCATAGACGCCCAAAACCCCGTGAAAGTTAATTGGGCCTATAATGGTTCGCTTAATTTTGGCGTTTGTTGCCCATGAGGTTGATTTTCATTTATGGCCGATTTTGCAAAAGAAATTCTGCCCGTCAGTCTCGAAGCGGAGATGGAACAGTCTTATTTGAGCTACGCGATGAGCGTGATTGTTGGGCGGGCGCTACCGGATGTGCGCGATGGCTTAAAACCCGTTCACCGCCGCGTGCTCTATGCGATGACCCAGTTGGGGTTGGATTACAACAAGCCTTTCAAGAAATCGGCACGGGTATGCGGGGACACGACGGGTAAGTATCACCCCCACGGCGAAACAGCGGTTTACGATGCTCTGGTACGGATGGCGCAGAAATTTTCCATGCGTTACCCCCTCATCGACGGCCAAGGCAACTTTGGCAGCATCGACGGCGATGCCGCTGCCGCCATGCGTTATACCGAGGTACGGCTCTCAAAAATTGCCCACGAGCTGCTGGTCGATTTGGAAAAAGATACCGTCGATATGCAGCCCAACTACGACGAATCTGAACGTGAACCGTCGGTGTTTCCAGCGCGGATTCCCAATCTATTGGTCAACGGTGCTCAAGGCATTGCTGTGGGGATGGCGACGAATATCCCGCCACACAATCTGAAGGAGATTCTGGCGGCGTGTTTGGCGCTGTTAGAGAATCCCGATCTCAGCGTCTCGGAACTGATGCAGTGGGTTCCCGGTCCGGATTTTCCCACGGGAGCCACGATTAGTGGTGCAGCCGGCATTCGCCAAGCCTATGAAACGGGTCGAGGTCGATTGGTTTTGCGGGCCAAAAGCCATATTGAAGAAGAAGATTTTAGCCGCGCCATCATCATCACCGAGCTGCCCTATCAGACGAATAAAGCCCGTCTCATCGAAAAAATTGCCGAGTTAGTCAAAGAGAAAAAACTTGAAGGAATCAGTGACTTACGGGATGAATCCGATAAGGATGGTTTGCGCATTTATATCGAAGTCAAACGCGGCGAATCCCCCGAAGTCGTTCTCAATCATCTTTACCAACAGACCCCGTTACAGAGCATCTTCAGCATCAATATGGTCGCGCTGGTCGATGGGCAACCGCGTCAGATTTCGTTAAAGGAGGCGTTGAGTGCCTTTCTGCGCCACCGCCGAGAGGTCATCACACGCCGCACGTTATTTGAACTAGCGCGTGCCCGTCACCG
This sequence comes from uncultured Candidatus Competibacteraceae bacterium, assembly GCA_964613675.1. Lineage (GTDB taxonomy): Bacteria > Pseudomonadota > Gammaproteobacteria > Competibacterales > Competibacteraceae > DAIUCA01. The sequence goes on along the minus strand of CAZTIH010000002.1, from coordinate 45,911 downwards.
TGCCCATTTGCTGGAGGGGTTAGCGGTAGCACTGGCCAATTTGGACGAGATGATTTTGCTCATTCGCAACGCGGCAAACCCGACGGAAGCGCGGCACGCTTTGTTAAACCGTTCCTGGAATGCGGGCGTGGTGGCGATTTTACTTGCGGAAAAGGGCGCGGAACACTCGCAACCGTTGGATTTAGAACCCGACCGTGGCCTGACGGAGACGGGTTATCTGTTATATGAAACCCAAGCGAAAGCGATTCTGGAACTGTCTTTACAGCGGTTAACGGGTCTGGAACGCGAAAAAATTGAAGGTGACTACCGACAGTTGCTCGAACAGATTTCTGAGCTACTGCGAATTCTCACAGATAATCAACGACTCGTCGAAGTGTTGAGAGACGAATTTCTCGCTTTACAGAACGATTTTGGCGATGTCCGTAAAACGCAGATTCTCGAAGATCACACCCAGTTTCACCGGCGCGATTTTATCGAACCCGAAGATGTGGTCGTCACGCTCTCTCATGTGGGGTATGTGAAATATCAGTCACTGTCGAGCTATCGCACCCAAAAGCGCGGAGGACGCGGCAAAAGTGCGACGAATATGCGCGAAGAGGATTTCATCGAGAAACTCTTTATCGCCAATACCCACGACACGTTGTTGTGCTTTTCCAATCGCGGTCGGGTGTACTGGCTGTCGGTTTACGATCTCCCCGAAGGCAATCCCCAGTCCCGAGGCAAGCCCATTGTGAATCTGTTGCCGCTTCAAGAGGGTGAACGGATTTCTGCACTGCTACCGATTAAGCAATTCGACGACGATCATTTTACCTTCTTTGCGACGGCAAAAGGCGTCGTGAAAAAGACTCCACTTTCCGAGTATTCGCGCCCCCGTAACGCGGGGATTATTGCAGTGGATTTGCGCGAAAATGATGAACTTATTGGCGTCGCACTCACCGATGGACAGCGCAATATCATGCTGTTTAGCGATGCGGGTAAAGCCATTCGGTTTGATGAAAGCGACGTTCGTCCCATGGGGCGCAACACGGCGGGGGTGCGCGGAATTTCGTTGGGGAATGAACACCGAGTGGTGTCGCTGCTCGTCGTATCTGAAGAAGGCGATGTGATGACGGTAACGGCAAATGGGTTTGGGAAACGCAGCCCGGCCACCGAATATCCGAAACGGGGACGGGGCGGACAAGGCGTAATCGCGATTCAGACGAACGAACGCAACGGCAACGTCGCTGGAGCATTACAAGTCGATGAACAACACGATCTCATGTTAATCACGAATGCCGGGGTACTCGTGCGCATTCCGGTCGCCGACATTCGAGCGATGGGCCGCAACACCCAAGGCGTTAAGCTCATGAATTTACAAAATAATAGCCGCATCATCGCGGTTGAACGCATCGAAATCGACGATGGAGAACCTTCTGAATGAGTGCTAGAGAGCTTGCCGAACTGCGCGAGCAGATCGACCGTATTGACGACCAGTTGCTAACCTTTCTGAAACAACGCGCAGAACTCGCTCAGCAGGTTGCAGAGGTGAAAGAGAACAGCAATGCTTCTGAAGGTCACTTCCACCGTCCCGCCCGTGAAGCCCAAGTATTGCGTCGATTGTTGGCAAACAACGACAGTCCCTTGGGAAATGCGGCGGTTTCGCGGGTGTTTCGGGAGATTATGTCGGCTTGTTTGGCCATCGAAAAACCGCTGACGGTCGCGTACCGCCTCACGCGCACCCCGCACGACATGATGTTGCATATGGCCTTAATTCAACATTTTGGCCAAGGCGTGAGACCGGTTGCCTTTGTTAAACAAGATTTTGGCGATAAATCCCCGTACGCGCTCAATCAACAGTGGATGGAGGCCGTCGAGCAGGGAGAATACGATTATGGTGTCCTGCCGCGTTATCATTTAGTTGAGCCGCGTCAAGGACTTGCGATGTTGCTCAAACATCCAAAACTCTGGCTATGCGGTGAAGTTTCATTACATCGAGAGTGGAATATACCGGCCTATCAAGCCTGGGTGGTGAGTCGCGCTCCGGTGCCGCCCTCGGGTCGTGATCGCACACAAATCTACTTAGCGACAAATAACGAACCCGGGGCGTTGCAGAAGATTCTGGGAGTCATTGCTAATGCCGGCATTAATCTTCATGAAATCGAGTCATTTCAAGGGCTATCGTCGCAGTTCCCACCGGGATTTTTCATCGCCTTAGATGGGCATCGCGAGCAATCCGAATTAGCCGGTGCGATAGGCGAATTAAAAAAAGTTTCAATGGAATTACGGTTACTGGGTTCTTATCCTCAAGAGATTCAATTATGACTGACGAATTAGGCGCATTAGCCGTTCCTCAATTACACACATTACGCCCCTACGAACCCGGCAAACCCGAAAGCGAATTAGCGCGTGAATTAGGGCTATCTCACATCATTAAACTCGCTTCCAATGAGAATCCATTAGGGCCTAGTCCCAAAGCCATATTAGCCGCTCAAAGTACGCTGAGTGAATTACATCGTTATCCCGATGGCAATGGATTTATTCTCAAACAAAAATTAGCCGATTTACACACCATCGACATTAATTCGATTACCTTGGGAAATGGCAGTAATGATATTCTCGAACTCATTACGCGAAGCTTCTTAAATACCGAGCGAGCCGCAATTTTCTCGCGCCACGCCTTTGCGGTTTATCCCATTTCGGTACGCGCTGTGGGCGCCACCGCTAAAGTGAGTCCAGCCCTCCCGGCCGATCATCCCAAAATGCCCTACGGCCACGATTTATCGGCGATGCTCAACCTCATCGACGAGCGCGTAAAAGTCATTTTTATTGCTAATCCCAACAATCCGACGGGCACATGGATCGAATTACAAGCTCTAGAAAATTTTCTCATTCGAGTGCCCAGTTCAATTCTAGTCGTCTTAGACGAAGCGTATTTTGAGTGTGCCCAAGTTCCTGATTACGCTTCAGCGGTTTCATTATTGACTAAATTTGCTAATTTAATTGTCACGCGCAGCTTTTCTAAAATGCACGGATTAGCGAATTTGCGCGTGGGTTATAGTCTTTCTCATCCCCGTATTGCGGATTATCTCAATCGCGTGCGTCAACCTTTTAATGTCAATGGCCCTGCATTAGCTGCCGCGACGGCTGCATTAGACGATAGTGAGCATTTAGAAAATAGCCGTGAAAATAATACGCGAGGCCTAATTCAACTCCGTAGCGCATTAGATAATTTAGGGCTGCGTTATTTGCCCACAGCAGGTAATTTTATCTGTATCGAACTCCCACAATTAGGTCGCGATGTATTTAATGCTTTATTAAAAAAAGGGATTATCGTACGCCCTATCGACGGCTACGAATTACCGCAATTTATTCGCGTAACGGTAGGGCGTTCAGATGAAAACACGCGCTTCTTAACCGCCTTAACCGAAGTTCTGTCCATGACGACCGCGCACGCTTAGGCATTTCAGATGCTCATTCGACGACTCTGCATTATTGGCGTGGGGCTTATTGGCGGTTCACTGGCACGTGCCCTCAGACGTGCCCATGCAGTTGGTGAGATTGTAGGCTGTGGTCGTAGCCTGGAAAATCTACAGCTTGCTCAACGACTTGGCGTGATCGACCAATTTACGCAACAGCCCACCGATGCGGTCACCGATGCAGACGTTATCGTGTTGGCGGTTCCTCTCGGGTCGATGGAGCAGATCTGTCGCGATATTTCTACTAATTTGAAACCCGATGCCATTTTAACGGATGTGGGGAGTGCAAAAGCCTCGGTAGTTCAAGCCGTTAGCCTGGCATTTGGTGGAGAATGCCCCCCGCGATTTGTGCCAGGGCATCCCATTGCAGGGACAGAACAGGCGGGTGTGGGCGCTTCCTTTGCAGAACTCTTCATCCGACGACGAGTAATTCTGACGCCCCTTTTGCAGACTTGTCGCACTGCCCATCAACTCGTGACGGATATGTGGCGCGTAACCGGTGCAGAAGTCTCTGATATGGGCGTTAATCATCACGATCAGATTCTCGCCGCAACCAGTCATCTGCCTCATTTATTAGCTTACACTTTAGTCGATTCTCTAGCACAGTTGGATGATCGGGCAGAAATTTTTCGTTACGCGGCGGGGGGATTTCGCGATTTCACTCGCATCGCTTCGAGCGACCCGACGATGTGGCGCGACATTTGTCTAGCCAATCAAACGGCCATTTTGGCGATGATCGACCGTTTTAGTGAAGATTTGGCGGCTTTGAAGGCGGAAATTGTCCATCAAAACGGGGAAGCCATTGCCGCACGCTTCCAACGGGCTAAACTCGCGCGTGACAACCTTTACTTGGACTAACTTGGATTTTCCCATGCAACGTACTTTTTCCGTCCATCCTGGGGGCCGACTGATCGGTCGTGTCATTATTCCCGGCGACAAATCGATTTCCCACCGCGCCATCATGTTCGGAGCACTTGCAGAAGGTACGACCACGATTCACGGCTTTCTGAAGGGTGCGGACTGCCTCGCCACATTGCAGGCGTTCAGACAATTGGGCGTAGAAATCACTGAATCTGCGAATGAAATCACGGTTGTCGGCAGAGGGTTACACGGTCTGCTACCTCCCACTACTCTGCTCGACATGGGCAATGCGGGGACAGCCATGCGCTTAATGTGCGGCATTTTATCGGGCCAACGCTTTGATTCTACTTTGATTGGCGATGAATCGTTGAGTAAACGACCGATGAAACGGATTGTGACGCCCTTGACGCAGATGGGGGCCAAAATCACGACCTCTGAAACGGGAACAGCACCTTTGCAGATTTCGGGTTATGCGTCGTTGCGGGGAATTGAGTATGTGATGCCCATTGCCAGTGCGCAGGTAAAATCCTGTCTGTTGCTGGCGGGACTTTATGCAGAAGGTGAGACGATCATTCACGCCCCTGCGCCCAGCCGCGATCACACGGAGAAAATGCTGCAAGCCTTTGGTTATACGGTGAAAGTGGAGGATTCGACGGTGAGTCTGCAAGGGGGCGGAAAACTCATCAGCCAGATGGTGCAGATTCCGGGAGATATTTCGTCTGCCGCTTTTTTCATGGTGGGTGCGAGCATTTCACCAGGTGCAGACATTCTGTTAGAGGGAGTCGGAATTAATCCCACCCGCGACGGTGTTCTGACTATTCTGAAGCAAATGGGCGCACACATTGATTTGCTCAACTTGCGCCAATTGGGAACAGAACCCGTTGCAGACATTCGTATTCGCGGAGCAGCCTTAAAGGGGATTCATATTGACCCGAGTTTAGTCCCGTTAGCCATCGACGAATTCCCCGCGATTTTCATTGCTGCGGCTTGTGCGCAAGGGGAAACGGTGTTGACGGGCGCTTCCGAGTTACGGGTCAAGGAATCTGATCGCATTCAGACAATGGCCGACGGACTACAGATTTTAGGCATCGACGCCCAACCTACCCCAGATGGGATCATTATTCGCGGGGGCAATCTGAAAGGGGGCACCGTCGATAGCCACGGCGACCATCGAATTGCCATGGCTTTTGCGATGGCGGCGCTCCGTGCGGAGGGGACGATCGTGATTCACCATTGCGAAAATGTCGCGACCTCGTTTCCCAATTTTGTCGCGTTAACCCAACAAGCCGGGTTAGCCATTGACGAGTCGTGAGTGAATTCGATCCATTAACCCCGCCTGTTATCACCATTGACGGACCGGCGGGCGTAGGCAAAGGCACTTTAGGGCAACGACTGGCCCGCGAATGGCGCTGGCATTTTCTCGACAGCGGCGCCATTTACCGCGTACTCGCTTTTGCGGTCTTAGCGCAACGAATAGATTTGCAAAATGAATCCGAAATTGCGCACCTCGCCACCCGTTTAGCGGTTAGCTTTGTGGAATCGCGCATCGAACAAAACGGTATTGACATTGCGCAGCAAATTCGGACTGAAAATGTGGGTCACGCGGCCTCAGTCATCGGTGCACTCCCGACGGTGCGCGCCGCTTTACTCGCTAAACAACGTCAATTTCGTCAATCTCCCGGATTAATTGCCGACGGCCGCGACATGGGAACGGTGGTTTTTCCCGATGCAACGCACAAAATTTTTCTCACTGCAAACATCGAGATACGTGCGCAGCGCCGCTATAACCAGTTGAGCGACAAGGGTTTAGCTGTTAACTTGAACGACTTGATTGCTGAAATTGCTGCCCGCGATGCCCGCGATCAGTCCCGCTCCACTGCCCCCCTCAAGGCTGCGACGGGAGCATTTGTGTTAGATACTTCTTTTTTAAATCCCGACCAGGTATGGCAGCAGTTGACCGCTTTCCTTACCACATCGGACTGGCCCACTCCACCCCCGCGTTTACGCCCTTCCACTCCAACATGACTGAAAGTTTTGCCGATCTTCTCGATCAATATGACAGCAACCAGATGCAGCCCGGCGCGATTATCACCGGCCTGGTCGTCGAAATTCGCAACGACGTTGTCGTTATCAACGCCGGCCTAAAATCCGAAGCGCTCGTGCCCATTGAACAGTTCCGCAATGAAGAAGGCGAACTCGAAGTGGCTGTCGGCGACGAGACCGAAGTGGTTATCGAAGCCCTTGAAGATGGCTTTGGCGAAACCCGTCTCTCCCGCGAAAAAGCCAAACGCGCCCGCGTCTGGACGGTGTTAGAAAAAGCCTTTGAAGGTGAGGAAATTGTCCGTGGCACCATTAGCGGCAAAGTAAAAGGCGGTTTTACCGTCGATGTCGGCGAAATTCGGGCCTTTTTGCCTGGCTCACTCGTCGATGTACGCCCTGTCCGCGATGCCAGCTATTTGGAAGATAAAGAGCTCGAATTCAAAATTATTAAACTCGACCGTCGGCGTAACAATGTCGTGGTGTCACGCCGCGCCGTGGTCGAAACCGAACACAGCGAAGAGCGGGAAAAGCTCTTAGAGAATCTGAAAGAAGGTCAACTCGTACGCGGCGCCGTCAAGAATCTCACCGATTACGGGGCGTTCTTGGATCTAGGGGGCATCGACGGCCTACTACACATTACGGATATGGCGTGGAAACGGGTCAAGCATCCCTCTGAAGTTGTCGAGGTTGGCCAGGAAATCGAGGTCAAAGTTCTGAAGTTCGACCGCGAACGTAATCGGGTTTCGTTGGGGTTGAAGCAGTTAGGCGACGATCCTTGGGTGGATTTAATGCGTCGTTACCCCGTTGGAACGCGACTATTTGGCAAGGTGACGAACATTGCTGACTACGGATGCTTTGTCGAAATCGAAGAAGGTGTTGAGGGATTGGTTCACGTTTCGGAGATGGATTGGACCAATAAGAATGTCAATCCCGCCAAAGTCGTCAATTTGGGCGATGAGGCCGAAGTCATGGTTCTGGACATCGACGAAGAACGCCGTCGCATTTCGCTGGGCATGAAGCAATGTCGGGCAAACCCGTGGCAAGATTTCGCGAACAACTTCCAGAAAGGCGACAAAGTCGTCGGTAAAATCAAGTCGATTACCGATTTCGGTATTTTTATCGGTCTTGATGGCGGAATTGACGGCCTAGTGCATCTTTCTGATCTCTCCTGGAATGCGCCGGGCGAAAAAGCGGTTCATGACTTCCAGAAAGGTCAGGAAATGGAAGCGGTGGTTTTGGCTGTTGATCCAGAACGTGAACGTATCTCTTTGGGGATCAAACAGTTAGAACAAGATCCCTTCTCGATTTTTGTCGCTGAGAACCAGAAAGGAAGCATCGTTAAGGGTGTGGTCATCGCGGTTGATGCGAAGGGCGCGACGCTCGATTTGGGCGAAGGCGTTGAAGGCACATTGCGAGCCGCAGACTTGGCCCGTGAGCGCGTTGACGATGCCCGTCAGATCCTCAAATTGGGCGATGAAGTCGAAGCCAAATTTGTCAATGTCGATAAGAAAAATCGCGTCATTACGCTGTCGGTTAAAGCCAAGGAAAGTGCTGAAGAAGCGGATGTGTTGCAGGAATACAGCCGAGGCGGACGCAGCGGAGCAACTTTAGGCGATGTCTTGAAAGAGCAAATGAGTAGCCAGCAAGATAATTAAGTGTTTTAATCTAAGTTATTGAATCCAGTCAGTTTTCGGGGAGAGACCCATGACAAAGTCGGAGTTAATCGAGTTGCTTGCACGGCAAAAAACTCAATTGAATTATCGGGAGGTAGAACAAGCCGTGAAAGTTCTGCTAGAGGAAATGAGCGAAGCCTTATCTAAAGGCGAACGTATTGAAATTCGCGGCTTTGGGAGCTTTTCGCTTCATACCCGCCCGCCCCGCATGGGTCGCAATCCGAAAACAGGGGAACCCGTGAGTCTACCGGAAAAATGGGTTCCTCACTTCAAGCCTGGCAAAGATTTGCGCGAACGCGTAAACGCGGTAACTCTTTCTACCACCTAATAATTTTGTCTTTCTCGCCCGACCCGCGCTAACCCCGTGGGTTTTTTATTGCCCCTCCCCTCGCTAACCTGCCTTTACCGTACTCATGGCGGCCCTTTCGGATACCCAATAATGCGATTGCTGATCTTCCTTTTAATCGTTTTTGTGAGCGTTTTGGCGATTGGCCTCACCTTCACCGTCGGCAATGTCGCCGATGTGTCATTAAATTATTTTATCAGCCAGGAGCGGATCCCTTTAGTGGACATCATTATCATGTCCTTTGGAACCGGCGTTCTGCTCACCGTCATCGCTAGTCTGCTCGTCATCGTGCCGCTCTGGTTGCGTCTGAACTATCTCAATACGCAAGTCGAGCAACAGGCCATGGAGTTGAATGCCTTACGGGAACATAACAGTGCGGCGTCGAGTTCTGCATGATCGAATTGTTGTGGCTGCTGCTTCCGGTGGCAGCTGCTTCGGGATGGTGGATTGCACGACAGGAAACTCCCAAAAAATCAAAGTCTTTTGAAGATGCCTTTGACTTTTCACTTGACGAACCGCCTTCGTTTCCTACGAAAGATTGCCCCCCCGATGAGGCCCTCGCCTTAGAACTGGGGCGGTTTTTGCGTCAACAAGGAAAGCTTTCCCAAGCCATCCATCACCATCGTCAATTATTAAACCAATCTCAAAATCTCGCTTTTTATCAGCAAGTACAGTGGGAACTTGCAGAAGATTTCATGGCGGCAGGCCTCGTAGATCGCGCAGAATCTCTGTTCAAAGAGCTGGTTTCACAAGAAAATTGGCATTCCGCAGCCTGTCGCAAACTCATCGAATTAGCCGAACGCCAGCAAGATTGGCAACAAGCTATTGCGTTAAGCGAAAAATTACATCAATCCTCGCCGAATAGTTCGCGTATTCCACTTAGCCATTATCGCTGTGAACTGGGCGAAATGGCGGCTAAACAGATGCAATGGCCTCAGGCTCGTGCCCATTTACGCGCTGCACTGGCCGATCACCCCGCTTGTGGACGTGCACGCCTGCGTTGGGGAACCTGGGCAGCTCAGTTTGGTGAAGAACGGGAAACCTTTGAAATATGGACTCAATTAAGTCAACAAACCCCTGAATGGGTTGAAGAAATTGCCCCCACTTGGTTAGAGATGACCCAAACGTTACGCCCCGAATTGCTCAAGTTATGGCATACCCTTGATTCCAACCAAGCCGGGGGACAGTTCACCGTTGCAATGGCCCAACTCATTGCCAATCAACAGAGTCCAAAAGCAGCCCAGGATTATCTAGTCACAAAATTAAAAGCTCATCCTAATGCGCAGGGTTTATGTTTTTTGTTACATGACAATCTTCACGATTCTACGCTGAAATCGCAAATCCCTCTCATGTTGCACTGGCCTAAACGCTACCGTTGCCATCGTTGCGGATATACCGGCGCCCATCTCCATTGGTGTTGTCCGAGTTGTCGCACCTGGGAGAGCACTTTCCCGCTGATCGACCGCCTTCCTCCTGCTGATTTCTCAAACTTTTAGCATTAGCAGATAGGTAACAAGGCAATCTAGCTCCATTCTCCACCGTCTTTAATAACGCCATTTACAGCAACTCCTAGATTCTGCAAATCCACTCAAGAGGCAATGTTCATGTCAAAATCTTGGCATTCCCTAAATATTGAAGCGGCTTTAGAAACCCTAAATGTGACCCTCAACGGTTTAACCTCTGAAGAGGCGACCAACCGTCTTAAAGAACATGGTCCTAATCGGCTTCCCGCACCGCCTAAGCCCTCTCTGTTAATGCGCTTTCTGCGCCAATTTCACAATATTCTGATCTATGTTTTGCTGGTTGCAGCGATCATTACGGCGCTTCTGGGCCATTATCTGGATACAATTGTCATTCTGGCTGTCGTTGTTCTCAACTCGATTATCGGATTCATCCAAGAAGGTAAAGCCGAAAAAGCCCTTGATTCGATTCGCGGAATGCTTGCGCCCACGGCGGCAGTTTTGCGCGATGGCCACCGTCAGACGCTTCCCGGCGAGTCGCTAGTGCCAGGTGACATCGTTCTGCTCGAAGCGGGAGACAAAGTACCTGCCGATTTAAGACTGCTCAGTGCACACGGTTTAGCGATTCAAGAAGCAATTTTGACGGGGGAGTCGGTTCCTGTAGAAAAAATTTGTTCTGAAATTAACGAAACTGCCCCTCTAGCAGAACGAATTAACCTGGCCTTCAGCGGCACTTTAGTGACCTCGGGCCAAGCGAAAGGCGTAGTCATTGCCACCGGTGAAGAGACCGAAATTGGGCGGATCAGCGGGTTACTAGCCACGGTAGAGACCCTAACAACCCCGCTCGTCAAGCAAATGGAAGCCTTCGCAAAAACCTTGACTTTCTTCATTTTAGGGTTAGCGACTTTGCTAATCTTCTTCGGAATGTTTGTTCGGAACTACGCTTTTGTAGAGGTTTTCACCGCCGTGGTGGGCTTAGCGGTCGCTGCGATTCCCGAAGGTTTGCCCGCCGTACTCACAATTACCTTGGCGATTGGCGTTCAAGCGATGGCCAAACGCAATGCCATTGTCCGCCGTTTGCCTGCTATCGAAACCGTCGGATCCGTCTCGGTAATCTGTTCTGATAAAACGGGGACGTTGACTCTGAATGAGATGACCGTGACCCAAATCTGTGCACCCGATGGGGAACAGCGTTTCAGCGTGACGGGTTACGATTTGACCCAAGGGGTTGTGACCGAGCCTCCTTCCTGGTTGCAGAAGTTGGGAACCGTCGCCGCGCGCTGTAATGATGCGTCGATTTACCCACGGGATGGTGTCTGGAAAATCGAAGGCGACCCGATGGAAGGGGCTTTGCTCGCCTTTGCCGGACGGGTGGGGGCACATCCCAAAGGCGAACGCCTCGACGCGATTCCTTTTGATTCTGCACATCGCTACATGGCCACTTTAGATTCTGAAGGCGTGTATGTAAAAGGCGCGCCAGAAAAAATTCTGACGATGTGTGGCGAAACCGTCGATCAGAATGCTTGGCAAACCAAAGTAGATGCGCTTGCTTCGGAAGGAATGCGCGTTTTGGGATTGGCTTACCGCCATAAACCCGCCGATACAGATAGTCTTAAAGACATCTCTTTGGAAGGTGAACTGACCTTTTTAGGTTTAGTCGGCCTTATTGACCCGCCTCGTCCAGAAGCGATTGAAGCCGTAGCCAACTGTCACTGCGCCGGAATCGCTGTCAAGATGATTACCGGTGACCACGCCGCGACCGCAGGTGCCATTGGCCGCCAAATTGGGTTGCAGAATCCCGAGAAGGTGTTGACCGGTTCAGCTCTCGATCAGATGGATGAAACCGCGTTAGCAGAGTCGGTAAAAACCGTGAATATCTTCGCCCGAACCAGTCCAGAACATAAGTTGCGACTGGTGATGGCCATGCAAGCCCAAAATGCGGTTGTTGCGATGACGGGGGACGGCGTCAACGATGCCCCAGCCCTAAAACGCGCTGATGCAGGGATTGCGATGGGAAAAAAAGGCAGTGAAGCAGCCCGTGAAGCGGCGGAGTTGGTCTTGGCCGACGATAATTTTGCGTCGATTGCGGCTGCCGTGCGAGAAGGACGCCGCGTTTACGACAATCTGCGGAAGGTGATTCTTTTTCTGTTGCCCATCAATGGGGGAGAGTCGTTGAGTCTGATCATCGCTCTATTAGCGGGTTTTACGCTCCCGATTACGGCTGCGCAGATTCTGTGGGTCAACATGGTGAGTTCTGTTGCATTAGCGCTGTCGCTCTCGTTTGAGCCTGCCGAGCCCAACATCATGAAACGGCCTCCTCGCCCCATGAATGCCCCGATTCTCTCGCACTTTTTAGTGTGGCGCATTGTGTTCGTTTCGCTCTTATTCACGACGGGGATTTTTCTGCAATTTTATCTGATGCGCACCGTCGGCGGCTACGAACTGGAAATTGCTCGGTCAATGGCCGTCAATACGCTGGTCATTATGGAAGTTTTTTACTTATTTAGTGTCCGTCACATTCACAGCACTTCGTTGAGCCGACAGGGCTTTCAGATGACCCAAGCAACCCTATGGGCTGTCGTTACTGTATTGATTTTGCAAGCCATTTTCACTTTTACGCCCTTTATGGGACAGCTCTTCCAGGTCGCACCGCTAACCCTAGTTCAATGTCTGCAAGTGTTCTTATTTGGCTTTATCGCCTTTCTAATTCTCGAATTAGAGAAACGATTTGTGGTGGCTACCTACAAAGCCGAATAATTCCGAAGCCCCTGCGGTAACAATGTCATCACAGCTAAAGCGGCGCGTTGATCGGCTTGTTGCCGTAATGTCCCAGAAATTCGCTTAAATTGTTGTTTTTGCTCATTATTTTTCGTCAAATTTTCTAATAACTCGATTAAATCTACGGCAAGCCGTGGCCCAACCACTTGTTCTTGAAACCGCTCGGTAATGAGTGGCGCGTCTGCGAGCAGATTGGGCAATGAAAAATACCGCGCCGTCACCCAACGCCGCGCCAGCCACGCCGTCACAGGGTGCGTCCGATAGGCGGCCACTAAAGGGCATCCCCACAATAATGCTTCCAATGTCGCGGTTCCCGAGGCCACTAATGCCACCTCCGCCGCCCGCAACACTAAGGGGACGGGTTCCCGATGAATCGTCAGCGGTAATCGATAATGTGCTAATGATTGGGTTAATTCGTTTGCCCGCTGTTCATTAGCTGCTGATAGTAAAAAATGACAGTCATTATAACGAGATTGAACTAATTCTGCTGCCTTCAAAAAAGGATGAATTAATGCCTGCACTTCGGTTTTTCGACTGCCCGGCAATAACGCTATGATGCGCCCTGTTTCAGTTAATCCCAATTGCCGTCGTACCGCCGCTTGTGAAGGTAATTCAAAGGGGACTTCATCGGCTAATGGATGCCCAATAAATTGCGCGGACATTTGCCATTTGCGGTAAATCGGTTGCTCAAAGGGGAATAGCAATAACATGAGATCTATGGATCGCTTAATTTTCACCATCCGTCCCGATCGCCAGGCCCATACCGAGGGACTTACCACATGTACGGTTTTGATTTTACAGCGTTTTTTAAGATATGCAGCGATGGGCAAATTGAAATCAGGGGCGTCGATGCCAATCCATAAATCTAAAGGTTCACGGGTTAATTCGGCCAATAATCGACGACGTAACGCGAATAATTCAGGCAGTTTGGGCAAAACTTCCATAATGCCCATAACCGCCAACTTTTCTAAGGATGCCAAACTGGTCACTCCTGCCGCTATCATATTTGGCCCCCCAATCCCGACGAATTGCAGCGACGGGTCAAGTTGGCGTAATGCCGTGACTAATTTCCCGCCCAATCGGTCGCCCGATAGCTCCCCCGCCACAATGCCAATTCGACCGCCCATTAACGAATAATGCCGCGTTCTTTTTCACTACCCTGTAAAAAATCAATCATCATCTGAATGCGTGGCCAGGTTTTCGCCAATTCGGTAAGCCGTGATAACGCTTCTTCCAATCGCAAATCCATTTTGTACAAAATCTTATAAGCCTTTCTAATTACTTGAATTTCTTCGGGACTAAATTGATTGCGTCGTAAGCCCTCTGCATTGATGGCCCGCGGTTTAGCTCGATACCCCGCCGCCATCAAAAAGGGCGGAACATCCCGATGGATTCCACAGTTAAAGGCTGAAAAGCTGTATGCCCCCACACGACAGAACTGGTAGATCATCGTGTACCCCCCCAGTACTACCCCATCGCCAAGCTGCACATGTCCGGCGAGGGCCGCGTTATTCGCCATCACGGTTCGATGGCCAATCACACAATCATGGGCAATGTGAACATACGCCATAATCCAATTGTCATCGCCTACCCGCGTTACGCCACGATCCTGCACGGTGCCTCGGTGGATCGTCGTAAACTCGCGAATCACATTGCGATTTCCAAGGATTAGCTGAGTCGGTTCACCGCGATATTTTTTGTCTTGCGGCGCTTCCCCCAACACGCAAAAGGGATAAATCCGATTGTCCGTCCCAATGAGGGTGGGACCCCGAATAACCGCGTGAGCATCGACCACAGTACGCGCGCCAATTTTCACGTGGGGCCCAATAATGGCGTAAGGCCCGATTTCGACATCTTCAGCGAGTTCTGCGGTGGGATCGATCACCGCTCTTGGATCAATGCGCGGCCCGTTCACGGCGTCATTCTGCGGTTCAATGGCCTAAATCTCGCGCCGCGCACACATCAATTTTGCCGACGCGACCACGCGATCATCCACCCGTGCCTCCGCTTCAAAGGCCCCGACGCCTTGACGAATACGTTGCAATTTTACCTGTAAAATCAATTGGTCACCGGGGATAACGGGCTGCTTAAACCGCGCTTCATCCACTCCCACCAAGTAATACATCGACTGTTGGTCGGGCGGTTGATCCGCGCTTTTGAACGCTAAAATCCCTGTCGCTTGGGCAAGTGCTTCAATGATGAGCACCCCGGGCATGATGGGATATTGCGGGAAATGTCCCAGAAAGTACGGTTCATTAAAGGTCACATTTTTAATCGCCGTGAGCGATTGATGCGGCACGAGATCAATTACCCGATCTACCAACAAAAATGGGTAGCGATGGGGCAAATACTGCAAAATCTCGCCTATAGAGAGCACCGTAGGGACTTCATTCGTGTGCGTCATCGCCAACAAGCTCCGAGTTATTTTTCTAAAGATTTCAAGCGGTTATTGAGAGTTTCTTGCCGACGAAATCGCGCTTGCAACCGATTCCATAAGCGGTTGGGTAAAGCCGCCCAACCCGATGAATAGGTGTCGGCTTGGGTTAAAGAGCGCGTCACCAGCGACATCCCCGTGACCACCACATCGTCCGCAAGGGTCACATGGCCCGCAATCCCTACCCCTCCGCCCAATCGACAACGCTTGCCGATGCGAACACTTCCCGCAATTCCCACACAACCCGCCAACGCGCTGTCGGCGCCAATGCGTACGTTGTGCGCGATTTGAATCAAATTATCGAGCTTGGCCCCGCGTTCAATCACGGTATCGTCCAACGCCCCGCGATCAATGGTGGTATTTGCGCCAATTTCGACATCATCCTCCACAATGACGCGCCCCCGTTGCGGCACCTTTTCCCAATGAGTTCCATTCCACGCCAACCCAAAACCGTCGCTCCCCAACACCGCCCCGGGATGAAGACGCACCCGTTGCCCTAACTGGGTATCGTTTAGCACTGTAACCGCCGCAATGAGTCGGCTATCCGCGCCAATGGTCACGCGCTCCCCAATCACACAGCGCGGCCCAATCACGCAACGAGGCCCAATCCGCACCGCCGCCCCCACCACTGTCAACGGCCCAATTTCCGCCGTGGGGTCGATGTAAGCGGTCTCGTCCACGACGGCGGTGGAGTGAATGCCCGCCTGGGGGACGGGTTCGGGATGAAGATAGGCCGCGAGTCGTGCAAATGCCCGCAGCGGGTCGGCGACGACAAGGGCCGTCGCTGTGGACGGACAGTAGGGCAAATCAATTTCGCGAAGTAACACCGCCCCTGCCTGAGTTTTGGCGAGTGCCGACCGGTAACGGGATTGAGTGACAAAACTCAAGCCATCCGCCGTACTGCTCATCAACGATGCCACGCCGCCAATCTCCCGACGATCATCTCCCTGCACCTTCACCGCCCATTCGTCGCCGAGATGTGCCACCAATGCCGAAATGGTCGCCACTAAAACGCCTTACCGCAGTCGCCGTAATACTTGATCGGTGATGTCCACAGTATCCGCCGCGTAAATCACCCCAATATCGTTCAACACCAAGTCAAATCGCTGCTCCCGTGCTACTGCTAAAATGGCATCGCGCACCTGCTGTTGAAGTTTGCTCAACTCTTCGTTACGCCGCAGATTGAGATCGTCCCGCAGTTCCGCCACCGAACGGGCTAAATCTCGTCGTTGAGTCAAAATATCGCGCTCCAATTGACGCCGCTGCGCTTCACTCATGACCTGGCCATCGCGCTGCAACCGATCTTCAAGCTGTTGGAGACTGCGTTCAGCGTCGGTTAAGCCGCGATCCCGAGGAGAAAACTCCCGTTCAAGCTGGCGACGGGCATTTTGGGCTTGGGGCGCTTCATCGAGAATTTTCGCCGTATTGACAAAACCCACTTTTAATCCCTGCGCCATCCCCAACGACGCTCCCCCCATCAGCAGCAGCAGCAGTGCAATACGTAGGGTATTCATGAAATAAGCTCTCCTATTTTTATGAACTAGAAAAATCGGTCGTTCGCACATCAAAAAGGTATCCCAAAGGAAAATTGGACATATTCGGTATCGTCGCCCGAACGGCTGTTAAGGGGACGGGCAAAATTGAGCGAAATCGGCCCAAAGGGTGAAAACCATCGCGCCCCCACCCCCGCCGAGGTTCGCAATTCGCCTAAACGAACATCGCTTACCCCATTGAACACGTTGCCAATATCGGTGAAGGCAAACAGACGAAAGGCTTGGGCATTTTCGAGAAACGGTAGCGGGAAGATGGCTTCTGCACCGCCCGTCACCCGTGTACTCCCTCCAGACGGCTCGCCTGTGCTCTCAAATCGTGGGCCCAATGTGTTGGAACGATAGCCGCGCACTGTCGTTAGGCCCCCTGCGAAGTACTTCTCAAAGAAGGGCAAGCTGTCCGTGCTCCCATAACCATCGCCATGGGCAAGATTGGCGCGTAATGACAGGGTGATCGGATCGAGCAGCGAGTAATAACTGGCATGGCGGTAACTCAATTTGTAGTACTGGGAGGTGCTTCCCGGAAAAGTGAACTCCCCCGCAATACTATTGAGGCTGCCTCTCGTCGGAAAAATGGCACGGTTACGACTGTCACGGGCGTAACTCAGCGTAAACAAAGGGTTGTTATAGGTGTCGCCATTGCGACGAATTTCATCGAGGATTTCCGTCGCCGTTAAATCTTCGTTGAAATTGACTTTAACCCGCGAAAATCCAATCCCCGTATTAATGGTATCGGTTTCGTTGAGCGGAAACCCGAATGTGATCTGCGTCAATAGGTTATCTGTCGAGTAATCAGCGGAATTGCGCTCGCTAAAATCGGTTTCTTGATAGGAAAAATTCAAGCCGCGACTAATCCCGTCGAGGGTGTAGTAAGGCTGTTCAAAGTTCAAAAGGTAGGTACGGTCAACGCGACTGTTATTAAACGCTAGGTTTAATCGGTTGCCGGTCCCGAAAAAGTTCTCTTCCGTGAAACTCGCCGTTAACACCACCCCAATGTCGCCGTACCCCACCCCAAATAGAAAGCTTCCCGACGGGCGCTCCTCAACGGTAATGCTCAAATCGAGCTGATTGGGCTGATCGGGAACCGGCACATTGCGAATGTCCACACTTGATAAAAACCGTAGCCGTTCCAGGCGGGTACGACTCCGTTCAATGGCTTGACGGTCGTAAGGGGCACTCTCCAACTGGCGAAGTTCACGACGTAACGTTTCATCCTGCGTGCTCACGTTTCCCTGAAAGTTGATCTGACGAACCAACGCACGCTCACCGGCGTCGATTTCCACGCGCATCGCCACGGTGCGGGTTTCATCGTCAATATTGGGCACGGGATTGAGTCGCGCAAAGGCGTACCCTTCGTTGCCCAATAGATTCTGTAACTCGTTCATCGCAGCTGAAAATGCCTGTCGCGAAAAGGGACGATTGAGCTTCGCTTCCTGTAAAGCCGGTTGAAGCTGTGCGGCCTCAACGCCCAAATTTCCCACCAAATCAATGTCGGTCAGGGTGTAAACCTCACCTTCACTGAGATTAATTGTAATGATGATGTCGCGACGATCCGGCGTTAATGTGACCTGAGTAGAATCGACGGCAAACCGCAAGTAACCTCGGTCGAGATAAAAGGCTTGCAGAATCTCTAAATCGGCTTCCAGACGTTCTTTAGAATACTGGTCACTGCGCGTAAACACCGTTAGTACCCCAGGCGTTGTCGTCTGCAACAATCTCACTAATTGACGCTCGCTAAAGGCGTTCGCCCCGATAATCTTGATTTCTCGCACGCGGGCGCGAATGCCTTCCTCGATGACAAAATTGATCCCCACCCGATTGCGGACGAGTGGACGCACTTGCGGTTCGATGCGAACGGCGTATTTACCTCGGGCAAAATACAGGTCAAACAACGCCTGTTGCACGCGATCCAGCAACGCTTGGTTAAACACTTCCCCCTCCCGCAACCCCAATTCACGCAATCGAGTCTGCAAATCCGTCGTCGAAATATCGCGATTACCCTCCAGAGTCACTTCCGAAATCGCCGGTCGTTCATCCACCACAATGACCAGAACATTGCCCTCACGTCGCAACTGGACATCGGCAAAAAAGCCCGTCTGAAATAGACTTCTGATGATATTCGGATAATCGGCTGGGGTAATTCGGCTCCCCACCGTTACGGGCAAATAACTAAAAACCGTTCCCGCCGAAATGCGTTGAATTCCCTCTACGCGCACATCTGCAATTACAAAATTTGTCGGTTCATCGAGGGGCTGCGCGCTGACCATCCCGATACTCAACCCCAGTAAAATCAAGCAAAACAACGCACTCAAACGGTTTAACTCGGTCATGCCACAGTCGCTTTATCTAAAAAAACAGGCGCATTAAGTCATTAAAAATTGCCACACTCATCAACATGAGTACTAGCGCTAAACCAATTTTTTGGCCAAACATCTGCCAATACTCCGAAAGGGGACTGCCCTTCACCACTTCAATGGCATAAAACAGCAAGTGTCCCCCGTCGAGAACGGGAATCGGCAACAAATTCAGCACCGCCAAACTGACGCTAATTAACGCCAATAGTGACAAAAATGCCGTAATCCCGACGGTTGCGGCCTGTCCCGCGACCTGAGCGATGGTCAATGGGCCACTTAAATTCTCCAAAGACGCCTGCCCAAATATCATTCGTCCAAACATCCGTACCGTAAACAACGACATCTCCCACGTCCGAACTGCCCCCTGCACGATTGCCGATAGGGGGTTGTATTGAATGACAGTGTGCAGACGTCCCGACGTGGTTTCCCCCATGCCCATAGGCCCGATGCCAATGCGACCAATGGTTTCGTTGCCGTCCTGAACGACCGCCGGTGTTATGGAAAATTCGCGGCGCTCTTCGTCACGGCGAACCGTTAACATCACGGAAACATTTGGCTTTTCCCGAATCACCCCCACCAAATCTTCCCAGCCGCTCACTGGGCGACTGTCCACCGCCACGATCTGATCACCCGTCTGCAACCCCGCTGCTTGTGCCGGACTGTCTGGCTGCACTGACCCCACGACCGCCGGTAAAGGCCATAAACGCAGCCCAAGGTATTCCATGATACGTCCCCGTTCGGCATGAGGAGCCGCGCCGGAGAGGTCAATAGTGCGATCACGACGGGTACCCAACTCATTTTCAACCGTCAAAGTGACCTGTTCCGCCCCCATACTCGTGTCGATTAACGCCAAAACCACGCGATCCAAGGTGAGGGTGGCTTGGCCATTCACCGCCACAATCTGTTCACCCATCTCAAACCCTGCGCGGGCAGCCGGCGAATCTGGACGCGGTTCGCCCAATACGGGGAGCAGCGCGTTAACGCCGATCACAAATACCAAGGCGTAGGCCAAAATCGCGAAGGCAAAATTGCACAACGGCCCTGCCGCGACGACGGCGATGCGAGTCCACACCGATTGCGTGTTAAAGGCACGATGCCGTTCTTCGGAGGGAACCTCGCCTTCGCGTTCGTCGAGCATTTGCACATATCCCCCCAACGGAATGGCCGCCACCACATATTCTGTCCCTTCCTTGTCAGTACGCCGCCACAGGGGTTGGCCAAATCCAATTGAAAATCGAATGACTTTCACGCCCAATCGACGGGCCACGAAAAAATGCCCCCATTCGTGGACGGTAATGAGAACGCCCAAAGTAATGAGGAGCGCAAAAATGTTGATTAAGGTACTGGACATTACGATAGCTCCCAGCGAGATACGGCCTCAGCCGCCACCTGACGCGCCTGCTGGTCGGCGTCGAGGATGACAGCCAGCTCAGTACCTGGCGTCGCAGAAATTGAAGAGAGAGTGTATTCGACCACAGCCGTGATGTGTGAAAAGGCTAAGCGACGGGCTAAAAACGCACTTACGGCAATTTCATTCGCCGCATTCAACACGGCGGGATGGCTTCCCCCCTGTGCTAACGCCGAAAAAGCCAACCGCAATGCTGGAAAACGCTCAACATCGGGCGTCTCAAAGGACAAATTCAGATCCGCAAATGCCAACAACGGAACGCCGGCGTCGATGCGGGTCGGCCACGCCAGGGCATGGGCGATGGGGGTACGCATGTCGGGTTGACCGAGTTGCGCCAAAATCGAGCTGTCGGCAAATGCCACCATCGAGTGAATCACGCTCTGTGGATGAATTACCACCCGAATTTGGGCCGCAGGCACGTCAAATAGGTAATGCGCTTCGATGACTTCTAGCCCTTTGTTCATCAAAGTCGCTGAATCGACGGAAATTTTTTGGCCCATAGACCAAGTCGGATGTTTTACGGCCTGTTCGGGAGTGGCGGTGGCGATCTGCTCCGCCGTCCAAGTCCGAAAGGGCCCGCCCGAAGCCGTCAATATGAGCTGTACCACGCCCTCGCGTTGACTCAAACACTGGAACAAAGCGTTGTGCTCACTATCGACGGGCAACAATTCACAGTGATGACGCGCAATCTCCGCCATAAATAACGGCCCCGCCATCACCAAACTTTCCTTATTAGCTAATAGCAGTCGTTTTGCTGTGCGAATGGCCGCTAAAGTCGGCGAGAGTCCCGCAGCCCCCACAATCGCAGCCATGACATAATCTGCCCCAGGCCAGGTCGCCGCCCGCACCAACCCGTCTTCCCCAGATAACACGGCAATTTGTGGCGCGATTACTCGCAATTTTTCCCGTAACCAAGCGGCTTTCGTATCTTCGACGACGGCAACGCATTCGGGCTGGTAACGGCAAGCCAATTCGTACAGCCGCTCAACGCGATGATGTCCCGTTAACGCTACGACGCGAAACCGCTGGGGATGGCGACGAATGACCTCAAGGGTACTGTCGCCAATCGACCCCGTAGCCCCTAAAATTGCGACTCCAATCATGTGACGATTCCCAACGAAAATGCGAGATAAAACCAGGGACTGGCGGCAATTAGACTATCAATGCGATCCAATACGCCGCCGTGTCCGGGCAGTAAAAAGCTGCTGTCCTTGGCATTGGCACGCCGTTTGAGGAGACTTTCATAAACATCGCCCACAATCGACACCCCGACGGTCACACCACATAACCCGATGAATACGCCCCAGTGGTGAATGCCCAATCCTTGCGCACCGATGGCCCCAACCCACAAGGCGATGAATAAGGCACCGCCTACGCCTTCCCAGGTTTTACCGGGACTCAATCGGGGGACAAGGCGGTGATGCCCATAAATCCGTCCCACAAAAAACGCCACGGTGTCGGCCGCAGCGATTAACAAGATTAAAAATAGGGCATGGGCAGGAGAGAACTGACGATGCAACTCGCTCAACGCCACCCACGCAAGCCCCAACGCAATCAACCCACTTAAAAACCAACTCAGTTCCACCGAAGAGTGCCGTTCAAAGGCCCGAAAAAACTGCCAAGGCATAAGAAAAATCCACTGCAAAACCAGGAGATAAATAAACCAATGGACGTTACAGACGAGCAGGCCGCATAGCAGAAGCCACACGATGAAATCAGCGATTCGATTGGGGGTAGAGCGATTAAGTAACCGTCCCCACTCCCAGACCCCCAAGCTCGCGATCAGCCACAAAACCGCAGTAAACCAGGGACTTGGCAGCCATAATGTCACGGCAATGGCCCCCGCGCCGAGGACTGAACCGGTCAAGAGGCGCAAGCGAAGCCGCCGATCAATAGCCGACCCAAAAGGCCATGACCAATTACCGCAAGGGGGATCATGCGTCGCCATCACCGAGTTGAGACGCGAGAGATGGCGGTTTTTCGGAGAAACTGCGGGCAGCTCAACCTAGATTTCCATGAGTTCGGTTTCTTTTTCGGCGAGGAGCTTGTCCACATCCTGAATGAAACGGTCGGTCAGTTTTTGCACGGCATCTGACGCCCGCCGCTTGTCGTCTTCTGTAATCGACTTTTCTTTCAATAGCTTATCGACTTCATGATTTGCATCGCGACGGATATTGCGCATCGCCACTTTGGCATTTTCGCCTTCGTGCTTAACCACCTTAACTAATTCACGTCGACGTTCTTCGGTTAACGGCGGCAAGGGCACGCGAATGGTTTGCCCTGAAGTAGCGGGATTAAGGCCCAAATCCGAGGTTAAAATCGCTTTCTCGATCACAGACACCATCTGTTTTTCCCAAGGTTCAACGACGAGGGTGCGCGCATCACTGGTTTTGATCTGTGCAGTTTGGGAAAGCGGCACCTGTTGGCCGTAATAATCCACTGTGATGTGATCGAGCAAGCTGGCGTGCGCCCGCCCCGTTCGTAATTTAGCCAGCTCGTGACGCAATGTCTCCAAACTTTTGGTCATGCGGTCTTGGGCAGATTTTTTAATGTCTTCAATCATTTAGCGCACTCTCCGAGGATGTGGACTGGGCCACGCATCGGTCATTAGATGAGGAGGAAGTACCGTAGTACCCACATTTTCACCGCGCAGCACCCGTAACAAATTGCCCGGGCGATGAACGTTGAACACTTTGATGGGCATATCGTGTTCCCGACAAATCGTGAATGCCGTGGCATCCATGATGGCGAGACGTTGATTAATGGCCTTGTCAAAGTCGATTTTCTCATAACGGATCGCATCGGCATGGCGCAACGGATCCGCCGAATAAATGCCATCGACCTTAGTCGCTTTCAGCATCACGTCGGCATCGATCTCCACGGCGCGCAAACTGGCCGCAGAGTCTGTCGTAAAAAAGGGTCGCCCCGTACCTGCCGCAAAAATCACCACCCGGCCCTTTTCCAAGTGACCGAGCGCTCGACGACGAATGAAATCCTCACATACTTCATTGATGCGAATGGCGGACATGACCCGCGTAGGGACGGACAGTCGTTCCAAAGCGTCTTGGAGCGCGAGTGAGTTCATCACCGTTGCCAACATGCCCATGTGATCGGCAGTGACACGCTCCATACCAGCTTCCGCTAACCCTTTGCCTCGAAAGAGGTTCCCGCCCCCAATAACAATCGCGAGCTCCACTTTTAGGCGGTTAATTTCTGCGATTTCTTCCGCTAATCGACCGATGACCGTGGGGTCAATACCGTAATCTAACTCCCCCATCAGCGCCTCACCGCTCAGTTTGAGCAGCACACGCTGGAAGATTAAAGGGGCGTTTTGCATGGGAACAGACCTCACCGACGACCAAAGTGGTGCGGATTGTAACGAGTTCGCCCTATCGCGTAACGATCTTGCCCGATGTCTTGTGAGGAATTAACGGTTGATTAAGAACGCAGTCCCTAATTGCCTCGCACCTGTTCCATGACTGCCGCGACGAAATCTTCTTTTTGTTTCTCAATACCTTCGCCTAATTCTAATCGCTCATAACGCAATACACTTGCTTTGCGCTGTTTGAGCAATTTTTCCACGCTCATGTCGGGATCTTTAACGAAGGGCTGACCTAACAACGTGATTTCACCCAAAAACTTCTTAATGCGCCCCTCCACCATTTTGGCAACGATTTCAGGGGGTTTGCCACTTTCGGCGGCTTGTGCAGCGAAAATGCTGCGTTCGCGCTCGATGTCCTCAGAGGGGACTTGATCGGGACGAATACACAAGGGACGGCTGGCGGCAATGTGCATGGCAATATCCTTAGCCAATTCCACATCCCCACCTTCCAATTCGACTAAAACGCCAATGCGATCCCCGTGGACATACGAACCCAATACGCGGTCACTCGTCACTTTAACGAACCGTCGCACATCAATTTTTTCGCCAATTTCGGCCACCAACCCGCGCCGTATTGCCTCGACGGTTTCCCCCTCAAACGGCGCTTCCAGCAACGTCGTTAGCGCGTTATCGGGTGTAGTCGTCGCGATTTGGGCCAGGGTTTGGGCAAACTGCCGCAACCGTTCACCACGTGCGACGAAATCGGTTTCGCAATTGACTTCGACGAGAACAGCGGCATTCCCCGTCTGTGCAAACGCAATGACGCCCTCCGCTGCTGTACGACCTGCTTTTTTATCTGCCTTCGCCTGTCCGCTTTTGCGTAGGTGTTCGATGGCGGCATCGAGATCGCCCTCTACGGCCTGCAACGCTTTTTTGCACTCCATCATGCCCGCCCCCGTCCGTTCGCGGAGTTCTTTCACCAACGCAGAAGTAATTTCGGCCATAAGTCACGCCTCAGAATGGTCAACAAAGAGAGAAAAGTTTGCCTAACGCGATTACTTCGCGTCTTCCGTTACGGCTATATCGTCGGGTAGTTCGACAAATTCTTCCTCAAGCCCCAACGTCCCCGCTGAAGCCATCCGCGCATTTTGCACGGCTTCGGCTACCCCATTGACATACAGCGTCACGGCGCGAATCGCATCGTCGTTGCCGGGGATGATGTAATCGACGCCATCAGGGGAGTTATTGGTATCGACGATCGCCACAACGGGAATACCTAATTTAACCGCTTCTTGTACGGCAATCCGCTCGTGACCGACATCAATAATGAAAAGGGCATCGGGCAACGACGGCATATTTTTGATCCCGCCTAAGCTGCATTCGAGCTTTTGGAGTTCGCGCTGAATCTCGATCACTTCACGCTTGGAACGGCGCTCAATTGACGGGTCTTGCAACATTTTTTCAAAATCGTGAAGCCGCTTGATCGACTGTTTAACCGTTTTGAAATTCGTCAACATTCCCCCCAACCAGCGGTGGTTGACATAGGGCATTCCACAAGCCGTCGCCGACTCTTGAATAATTTTGCGCGCCGACCGCTTGGTGCCCACAAACAAAATGCGGCCACTATTCCCCGCTAATTTGCCTAAAAAATTCATCGCGTCGTTGAATAACGGCAACGTCTTTTCGAGATTGATGATGTGAATCTTGTTGCGAGCGCCAAAGATGTACGGCGCCATCGACGGATTCCAGTAACGGGTTTGGTGACCAAAATGGACGCCCGCTTCGAGCATTTCGCGCATGGTGACTTGCGACATAGTGCATAACCTTTGGGTTGAGCCTCCACCTATCCCGTCCTATCACTCTGATTTCGCAAAAAATTCAGAGCACCCAATAGGACGTGTCGATACGTGTGCGGAGTTGAGTTGCAGGGATAAAGGAGGCTTTATAGCATGGCGCTATGCCCTAGGCCATTGCTTCCATGACGGTTTCCCCCATGCTCCAACATCCCGTAATGAACGACATCGTTTTGAAAACCCCCGCCAACCTCGAAAAAATGCGTGTCGCGGCTAAACTTGCGGTTGAGGTGCTCGACATGATCGGGGCCTATGTCCTCCCCGGGGTCACGACCGATGAACTTAACGACATTTGTCATCGGTATATCGTCGAGGAACAGCAAGCCATTCCCGCCCCCCTCAATTACCGCGGCTTTCCCAAATCCATCTGCACCTCGGTCAACCATGTGGTATGTCACGGCATTCCCAGTCCGAAAAAGCTCAAACCCGGTGACATCGTCAACATCGACATCACCGTGATTAAGGAGGGCTATCACGGTGATTGCAGCCGCATGTACTTTGTGGGCGAACCCAGTATTTTGGCCCGACGGATTACCCAAGTGTGTTTGGAGTGCGTATGGATTGGCATCGAAGCGGTGGCGCCTGGCCGAACCTTGGGCGACATTGGTTTTGCCATTCAACGCCACGCCGAAAACCAACGCTGTTCCGTCGTGCGCGAATACTGTGGTCATGGCATTGGTCGCGCTTTTCACGAAGCCCCCCAAGTCCTTCATTACGGGAAATCTGGGGAGGGGTTAGTTCTCGTACCCGGCATGACCTTTACCATTGAACCCATGATTAATGTCGGTAAGCGGTTTACAAAGTTGTTGCCCGACGGTTGGACGGTCGTCACCAAGGATCACAGCTTGTCGGCCCAGTGGGAACATATGGTGTTGGTGACCGAAACCGGCGTTGAAGTGCTCACCGATCTCCCCGGAACTCCTAAACCATGAATGCCCTGTCCGACCCGTTACCCGCCTGGGACGACGATCCACCTCAAGCCCTAACCGAGTTTCGCACGGCCCTCGCCGATGGAAGCGAACGGTTACGTCAACTGTTTGAAACGGGTGTCCCCGCGACTGAACTCGTTCCTGCACGCGCCCGCCTCATCGACCGCCTAATTGCGCTTGCTTGGCAACAACAAATCGGCAAAACGACGGAGTTTAGTCTCGTGGCCGTAGGGGGCTATGGGCGCAGCGAGCTACACTCGGGATCCGATATTGATTTGTTGATTTTAAGCCTCGTCCCCGCCCACGAGCTATCCAACCCCAAACGCGAGCTGATTAGCGGATTCATCACCTTCTTATGGGACATCGGTCTCACAATCGGTCACAGCGTCCGTAGCCCCAAAGAATGCACCCTAGAAAGTCGTCGCGATGTCACCGTCATCACCAACTTGATTGAAGCACGACTCATCATCGGTTCGGCCAACCTCTTCAGCGACATGCAAGCCGCCATTTCATCGGATTTGATTTGGCCAAGTCGGGCGTTTTTCGCCGCCAAAAAGCAAGAACAATGCAAGCGTTACTTTAAGTATCACGAGACGGGCTACAACCTCGAACCCAATGTAAAAGAAGGGCCGGGCGGGTTACGCGATATTCAAACGATTGCTTGGGTAGCTAAACGCCACTTTGGGGTAAACACGCTGTTTGATTTGGTGGTGTATGGGTTTCTGACGCCAACCGAATACCGCGAACTCGAACAAGGACAAGCCTTTTTGTGGCAAGTCCGTCTGGCGTTACACATGATTGCTAAACGCCGCGAAGACCGTCTGCTATTCGACCATCAATTGGCCTTAGCGCGGCATTTTGGCCACCACGACGAGGTGCGCAATGTCGCCATCGAGCAGTTCATGCAACGCTACTTTCGCACGGTGATGGAGCTGAGTCGCCTTAACGAGGTGTTGTTACAACTATTCGAGGAAGTGATCCTATTCGATGACGAACCCGCACCGTATCCCGTCGCCATCAACAAACGGTTTCAGTTGCGACGGGGATTTCTCGAAATTACTGAACCAACGGTATTTCAGCATAACCCGTTCAGTTTATTAGAAATTTTTCTCATTTTGTCGCAAAACAACGATATCAAAGGGGTTCGCGCTACCACGGTTCGGTCTATTCGCGATCACCGCCACCTCATCGACGATTGTTTCCGAGCCGACCCCCGCGCACGCTCCCTGTTCATGGAAATTCTCCGACAACCGGAAGGGGTGACCCGCCAACTGCGCCGCATGAATCGTTACGGCATTTTAGGGGCGTATCTCCCTGAATTTGGTCGCATTATGGGACGAATGCAGTACGACTTATTTCACGTGTACACCGTCGATACCCACACATTATTTGTCGTACGCAATTTACGTCGGTTTTATCTCCCCCGCTTTGCAGGAGAGTTTCCCCATTGCAGCGAGGTGATGGAACGAATCGCGAAGCCCGAACTGCTTTACATCACCGCGCTGTATCACGACATCGCGAAGGGACGTGATGGCGATCATTCCGAGCTGGGGGCACATGATGCGATGCAATTCTGTCAACGCCACGGGTTGCCCCCTCGCGATAGTGAACTGGTCGCCTGGCTGGTGCGCAACCATTTGCAGATGTCGGTTACAGCCCAGAAACGCGACATTTACGATCCCCAAGTGATTGAAGAATTTGCGCATTTGGTGGGCAATCAAGAAAGGCTCGATCATCTTTATCTGTTGACGGTTGCCGACATTCGGGCGACCAACCCCTCGCTGTGGAATGACTGGCGCGAATCGCTCCTGAAAAAGCTGTATCACGCGACCCATCGGGCGTTGTTGCGGGGGTTAGATCAGCCCCTTGATAAGTTCGACCGCATTCGCGAAACCAAACAACAGGCCATTTTAGGCTTACGAAACAATGGGATAGCGGAATATCGGATTAAGCGGGTGTGGTCGAGTTTTAGCGAGGATTACTTTCTGCGGCATTCAGCGGACGAGGTGGTGTGGCACACCAGAGCCGTTCTCAAGAAAATTAACGACAATCGCGCTTTAATTTTGGCCCGCCCCGACATCAACCGAGGTGGCACCGAGATTTTCGTGTACACCCGCGACAAACCGGCCATTTTCGCGATGACGACGGCGGTTCTCGAACAGCTCAATTTAACCATTTTAGATGCGCGTATCATCACGAGTCCTTGCGGCTACACCTTGGACAGTTACACCGTTGTCGAAAGCGACGGTCAGATGATTACGGCGCGGAGCCGCATTCGCGATATTTTGTTCACATTGCGGTCGGCGTTAAATCGTAGCGAGTACGAAGTCCCCGAGATTCGCCACTACACCCCGCGTAGCCACCGTCATTTTCGCGTACCGACGCGCGTCAATTTTATCGACGACCCGATCAACCAACGCACTCTAATGGAGCTGACAACCACCGACCGCTCGGGATTACTGAGTCGGGTGGGCCGCGCCTTTGTGGAGTGCAAAATCCATCTACTGAACGCCAAAATTGGCACGGTGGGCATTCGGGCGGAGGATATTTTCTTCATCACCGATCAGTACGGGCTCCCCCTTAAACACGCCGATCAGTTTATCGAGTTGCGGCGGGCGCTCATCCGTCATTTAGATGGAAGTGGTTGATTATTCGATTAGTTTTTATCAGGAGATGGGCGCTTTGCGAGTTTGCGCTGAAGGGTACGGCGATGCAGATTGAGCTGACGCGCCGTCGCCGAAATGTTGCCCTGATTGGCTTGTAATACCTGTTGGAGATGTTCCCACTCCAATCGTTTGAGATTGATGGGCGAAGGTTCTTCAGACGGCAAATCGGGATTGTCCTCGAAGGCTTGCAGAATCTGCGTGGCGTGGGCGGGCTTAGGTAAGTAATTGATTGCGCCCTGTTTAATGGCCACGACTGCCGTCGAAACACTGGCGTATCCCGTCAAGATCAGAATCGCCAATGAAGGCTGTAACGCCAGTAACGGCCCAATGAGTTGCAATCCCGATTCTTTCTGTAAACACAAATCGACGATGGCACGATCAAAAGTCATCTGCTGCGCAAGTTGTTGAGCTTCTGCGATGTTCGTCGCGGCGTTGACGGCAAATCCGCGTTGTCGAAGGGCGCGGCCTAAAATGCGATAAAAGGTCTCGTCGTCATCGACGATCAGAATGCGTTCAGACATTGAGCAATGGAAGTTCGATGCGCACCGTATGGCGCGGTTGATGGATAAATTTCAGATGTCCCCCTAAACGATGAATGGCGTTCGTCGCGAGCATTAGCCCAATTCCTAGCCCGGTTTCCTTTGTACTCATAGGCTGTTGCCCCAATTTTGCCCTCATTTCCGCGTTCAACCCCGCGCCTTGATCGTGAATTTCAATTACCAGTCGCCGAATTTGGCAATACCCCGTCAATGTAATGCCGTCGGGCGAACTCTCCGCCGCGTTGTTCAGAAGACTCATCAGCGTCTGGCCTAACAGATAGGGTCGCGCAATCCGAACGTCTGCTACCGAAAGCTCGACATTTAACGGCGTCTGTGGTCGCAATAGCTGCCATCGGAACTGGGTCTGTTGAATCAATTCAGAAAAATTCGACGAATACGCTTGGTGCCAATGGGTCGGATCGCGCAGCTGCCGCAATCGCTGGCAACAAATCTCAATTTGCGCGCTGATCGTCGCCATGTCGTGCGCCATTTCGGGATCGAGATGTTTGAGCTGTTCCAATTCGTGACTCAATATCGAGATTATTGAAAGCGGCGTACCCAGCTCGTGGGCCACCCCCGCCGCGAAAATTCCTAATGCCACCATCTGCTCGTCCTGCAAGGTCTGTTCGCGAAGTTGTGCCAGTTGTCGTTCCCGCTGAAACAACGCCTGATTCAGACGTTGCAGTGAGTGGGTGATCAGAACGGCACTCATCAGGAAAACCAGCCACATCCCCCATACATGCGCCGTAAATCCGTGACCGTGACCGTGGAGATCAGAACTCAACGGGTGATACCAGAACATCAGCAAGGTGTGCATCAGAATACACAGCGCGGTAATTAACCAAGTCCGATAATCAGCAAATAAAATGGCCCCCGTTATGACGGGAATTAGCAGCATCGAAATAAACGGATTGGTGGCTCCGCCGATGAAATACAGCAGACCACTTAATAAGAGAATGTCGCTAATGAGATAAGCGAATTGTTTTGTCGTTTGATAAGTGAGCGACAACAAAAAATATCCGCTACTTAATCCCAACCATATCCATAAAAATAATTGATTTTGTTGAGAAAAAATCCACATCGTAGGAATAGTTACCGCAATCCAAAAGGCTAATCGCGCTGCCCAAAATGCCCGTTTTATTTGGCCCTGATGAGGGGTGCGACAATTTGTCGCATCGTCTTCGTTAATGATGTGAATTAACATTTTTTCTCCTCAATTTATTCGGGCACATTAACCATGCCATCGCGATTATTATTACTCACTTTGAGCGGTTTTTTATTAGCGGGCTGCGGCGGCGACAGCGGGGGAGAGACTGAAACTGCACCTCGTAATCGTCGAGTCGAAATTAGATTCAGAGGTTTTGTTAACGGTGCAAATTTCCGATGCGGCGAAACCTATCAGAACGTCGGCATCGGCCCTGTAACGGCTTATCGCGTCAACGATTTTCGGTTTTATCTGCACGACGTCGTGCTCCTAACACAAGACAGAACCCGTGTTCCCGTCGAACTGATTCCCGATAACCGCTGGCAGGTCAATGATACGGTCATGATCGACTTGGAAGATGGTTGTCTGAACGGCACGCCTGAGATGAATCCACAAATCATCGGCGAAGTCCCCGAGGACACTTATCGCAGCATCTGCTTCAAACTCGGGCTGCCCTTCGACGAAAACCATGCGGATTTGGCCGTTTCGCCTGCGCCCTTGAATGCGTCGGGGATGCTCTGGAACTGGCGAGCGGGTCGTAAATTCGTGCGTTTTGATGGTGTTGGCGATCCGGGCGGCCTAAATCAGTCGTTCCATATCCATTTGGGCAGCACGGAATGTCCGGGAACGAGCGGGAATGCGCCGCCAATTGCCGCCTGCGGGTTTGCAAATGTGGCCGAAATCTGTCTGAACAACTTCAATCCAGATCGCCACACCATTGCCGTGGATGGGGGACGGGTGCTCGCCAATTCCAATGTGACCGTGAACACGCCGCAGACTTCGTCGGGCTGCATGTCGGGCAACAACGATCCCGAGTGCATCGCCATCATGCCGCGCCTCGGACTGGACTTTACTTTCTTTCCCGGTGCGGGCGTTCCGTCTGAGTTTCACCCGAAAGTGGAACAGCAATTTTTCAGCGTAATTCAATGATTTACTCCAAATTTCTTCATACAATCGGCGTCGGCATAATTATAATGCTGGGCGCCTGTGGAGGCGGTGAGGAAGAAAATTCACAGAAAATGGTATTTGATCCTTACTGTTGGTCATTACCTCGTCACTTTCCGCCCCCGAAAGCCTATCCCGATAATCCCATTACTAACCCCAAATTGGAGTTGGGACGCTACCTGTTTTACGATAAACGCCTGTCTTTCAACCAGACTATCGCCTGTGCCTCCTGCCACTTGCCCTCGAAAGCCTTTAGCGACGGACTCCCTTTATCGCAAGGCGCGACGCAAGAAACCTTACCGCGTCACTCCATGGCACTTGTAAATGTGGTGTACAACTCGGTATTCGATTGGGCCAATCCCACCTTACTGACGCCCCATACGCAGGTGCTTACGCCGATGTTCAATGAATTTCCCGTCGAAATGGGATGGACAGGTTACGAAACACAGATTCTTGACCGACTCAAATTAACGCCTCTATATCCACCAATATTTGAAAAAGCGTACCCCAGCGAACGCGATCCATTCACGCCGTCCAATGTGGCGAATGCGTTGGCTTCCTTTGTTTCGAGCTTAATTTCGGCGAATTCGGCCTATGATCAGGGAACGGTGGGAGAATCCTTACTAAGACACGGTGATGGAAGTGGCGGTGATGGAAGTGGCGGTGATGGAAGTGGCGATGAATTTATCATCCCTCCCATCGTTTTTGATCCACAAGATGAAACTAGTTGTGTTACGCCTAGAACTTTGACTTATACCCCATTAAATGACGCAGTAAGGCGTGGCGAAGAATTGTTCTTTTCCGAGCGATTGGAGTGTTTTCATTGTCACGGCGGATTCAATTTCAGCCAATCCATACGCCATCAAAATACCGTGATCGACGACATCGAATTCCATAATAATGGGTTGTACAACATTGGCGGAACGGGCGATTACCCGCCTAACCAGCAAGGATTGTGGGAATTTACCTTCCGGCCTCAGGATATGGGTCGATTTCGCCCTCCCACCTTACGAAATATCGCGTTGACCGCGCCTTACATGCACGATGGTTCCATCGCGACTTTATCGGAGGTCATCGACCATTACGCCCGAGGTGGACGATTGATTGAATCAGGAGCATTTCAAGGCGACGGCGCATTAAATCCGTTTCGCAGCGATTTGATCGTTGAATTTACCTTAACTGATGACGAAAAGGCTGATCTCATGGCATTTCTGGAAAGTCTGACCGATTGGGAATTTATCTGTAATCCCGACTTTCAAGACCCTTTTAACCAATTTGCTCTGCATCCTAACTGTAGTCATCGTTAGTCTGATAGATTACTAAAAGGATTTAAGGGTATTTTTACGCTCGAAATTCGCGCAATCACCCCAAAGTAAGGTAACCAGTTACTTTCATCGAAAAAGAGGAAAAGTTTCATGTTGACCTTACGCCCCGCGAACGAACGCGGTCATGTGAATTACGGATGGCTCAACAGTCATCATACCTTCTCGTTTGGCGATTATTACGACCCCCAGCATCGTGGATTTGGCGATTTGCACGTCATTAACGAGGATCGGGTTGCGCCAAACAAAGGATTTGCCCCCCATTCGCACCGCGACATGGAAATTATTTCCTATGTCCTTACCGGTTCACTGGCCCATGCGGATTCGCTCGGTAATGGTTCGACGATTCAGCGAGGCGATGTCCAGCGAATGACCGCAGGATCGGGGATTACACACAGTGAGTACAATCCTTCCTCGTCGGAAACTAGCCATTTTTTACAGATTTGGATCAAACCTTGGGAAAAAAATCTCCCACCCGGTTATGAACAACGCTTTTTCGCCGATGACGCCAAATTGGGAAAATGGTGTCTCATCGCGTCGCCCGATGGCAGAAATGAGAGTTTGCGCATTCATCAAGATACCGAAATCACCGTTTCCTTACTTCGTCCCCAAGAACAACTCGATTTTGCACTCACGCCATCGCGCAAAGTTTGGGTACAAATTGCCCGTGGAAAGGTCACTTGTGGCGATTATGTCTTGTCGGCAGGCGATGGATTGGCCGTAGAAGCCATTGATCGTCTTACCCTTACTGGTCTGGAAATGTCTGAGATTTTGATTTTTTCGGTGTTAATGCGATAAATACAGCGAATTCTGTGCGAAAGGTTGATTTTGTTCGAGCAGTCGGTCGTACAACACCTTCCCTTCTTCGTCCAACCATGTGCGATGAAATTCAATCCACGGCGGTCTCGCACCCGCCGCCGCGATTATTTCGTTAATGTTTTCAATCGCCTTAAGGCCCGACACATTGCGACTGCACGCAAAGTAGCCCGTGATGTAACTAGGGCTATTTGCAATGGGCAAGTACGCCAATGAACCTTTAACCTTTTGATGCCACAGGGATTCTTCGATAAGTGCTAGCGTGTAGTCCACCCAGCCCGCTTCTAATTTTGCAAAACTCGGCGCGTTTTGTAACGACCATTCGATATTCGGCAACGGCGGGGAATTTTTAATCAACTCAGTGACATACGGAGAATACTGGCGTCTAGGATTGAGGCTTCCCAGAAATTCCTGATTCACAAATAACGGGGCCAAACTCACTTTGCCCTGCTCATCGAGGAAGGGCGTAAACCGCGCTAGATCCCGTTATTTTACGACCAGATGATGCCCAAAAGTAAAGTAAACGGGCAGACTAAAAGCGACAAATCGTTCTCGTTCATTACTCTTCAACATCGCCGCATTACACACCGCGCCGTCATGGTCATGATGTTGGACGAACTCAAAAAAGGTCGCTAAAGACCCCCGCTCAATGCGATGCCGAAATTGTGATAGATGCTGAATGAAATAATCGCGGGTTTGCTGAACTCCCCCTTGCCCCAGATATGCCCCGCTATGAATGTAAAGCGGTGGCGTATCGAAATCGATCCACAAGATTTCTTCTGCGGGGGTTTCGGAAGCGATACTCAGCATCGGCAGCCAAACCAGTAACACGATTAGCCCAATCATTGCGCTAATTTCCAGGGGACGCCAAAAATTGCTCGAGCAGCTCATCGAATCGCTGCCGCCCCGTATCGTCCAACCATTGACGATAAAACGCCTGCCATGGAGGATTTTCCCCCGCAGACGCTACAATCTCATTAACTGCCGCAATCAATTGGCGCCCTATTTCTCGATCACTACAGGCGACATGACTGACAATCCAAAGTGGATTGTGCGCGATTGGAAAGTAAGCAAAAACGCCATTTCCTTTGGGATAGTGCCAATAAGCCTCCTCCATAAACGCAATCGCATAATCCAACCAACCCATCGCCAATTGCTGAAAACTTGCAGAAGTCTGAACCACCTGCTCGATATGTGACGCCGGTAGCGTTTGGCGGATTAAGCTGTCGATATACGGTGAAAAGGCCCGTTCAGGATTGAGACTGGTTGTGAAGTTGGGATCAGCAAGCAATGCGGCTAAATCAATTTCGCCCTTCTCATTAATTAGTGGCGTAAACCGAGCTTTTTCAGATCGCCTCACCACTACATGATGCGAGGGCACAACATAAACAACATCGCTGAACGCCAAAAATTCTGCCCGTTCTGGTGTTTTGATAATTCCCGAGTAACACACCCCATCCTGCTGGCGGGCTAATTCAAAAAACCGCCGCAGCGCACCCTCCGAATAGGTGTGTGAGAATTGGGGAAGTCGTTCAATAAAGTACTGACGGGCTAACTGGGTGTATCCCTGCCCCGCAAAGTTACCCTCAGTCATCACAATCGGCGGGAAGTTGGACTCAACCCACAGGACTTCGGTTGAAGCACTGATGCTCCCGCTGAAGCCTATCAAACCGCTCAATATGAACCGTCGCATCGAATTTGCCTGTTGTTAAATCGTGTTAAGGGTTTCCAACATAGCGCAATTGACAAGCGAGTCGCAGATGAGGAATGGAATGTCGTTAATCATGCGTGGCCGTCGGAAACTTTGTCTGACTTCCCACAGAAAATTATTTTCGCGTTCTTATTAAAATCAATAGTTTACACGACTTTTTGACTGGCACACAAACTGCTCTTAGAGAGATGAGGCGCTGTTGAGTGCCCCGAATGTCGGTTCCCTTACTTTTAAACCCGGTGTTCACGAATAAGTGGCGCGGTGCGGAGATTACCCATGCAAGAAGTCGATACCATTAAGCCGTCCTATCCCTTGTTTCGTCAGGACGAATACAAGGACAGTATGCGCAATAAGCAGGAAAAATATGAAGATCGCGTCGATCAAGGCGAGATCGATCGTGTTTTCCAATGGACGACCACCGAAGAGTACAAAGAGCTCAACTTCAAGCGCGAAGCCTTAACGGTTAACCCTGCGAAAGCCTGTCAACCTCTCGGCGCGGTGTTATGCGCTTTAGGATTTGAAAAAACCCTGCCCTACGTTCACGGTTCACAAGGCTGTGTTGCTTACTTCCGTACCTACTTTAACCGTCATTTCCGTGAGCCCATCGCTTGCGTATCCGACTCGATGACAGAAGACGCGGCGGTGTTTGGTGGCCAGAAAAACATGTTTGACGGCTTAGAGAACGCTAAAGCCATCTACAAGCCCGAAATGATCGCCGTTTCCACGACCTGTATGGCGGAAGTGATCGGTGACGACTTAAATGCGTTCATCGGCAACGCCAAGAAAGAAGGTTATGTCGCACAGGATTATCCGGTTCCCTTTGCCCATACCCCCAGCTTTGTGGGTTCGCATGTCACGGGTTGGGATAACATGTTTGAAGGGATTGCCCGCTTCTTTACCCTCAAGCACATGGAAGACAAAACCCCCGGTAAAAACGGCAAATTAAACATCGTTCCCGGCTTTGAGACCTACTTAGGCAACTTCCGCGTCATCAAGCGCATGTTGACCGAAATGGGCGTTGATTACACATTCCTGTCGGATCCGGAAGAAGTCCTCGATACCCCCGCTGATGGCGAATACCGCATGTATGCTGGTGGCACGACTCAAGACGAAATGCGCGACGCCCCCAATGCCATCGACACGATTTTGCTTCAACCTTGGCATTTAGAAAAAACCAAAAAGTACATCGAAGGCACCTGGAATCACAGCATCCCCAAACTCCGCATCCCTATGGGCTTGGAGTGGACGGATGAGTTCTTAATGAAAGTGTCTGAAATCACGGGTAAGCCGATTCCAGCGTCTTTGAGCAAGGAACGGGGCCGTTTGGTGGACATGATCACCGATTCCCACACCTGGTTGCACGGCAAGAAGTTTGCGCTGTGGGGCGATCCGGATTTCGTCATGGGCATGACCAAGTTCATTCTGGAACTGGGCGCTGAACCGATTCATATTCTCTGCAACAACGGCTCGAAGCGGTGGCGCAAAGAGGTCATCAAAATCCTCGACAGCTCGCCCTACGGCAAAGGTTGTGAAGTGTATGTAGGTTGCGATTTGTGGCACCTGCGCTCGCTGGTATTTACCAACAAGCCCGACTTCATGATCGGCAACTCTTATGGCAAGTTCATCCAACGCGACACGCTTCAGAAGGGCAAAGAGTTTGAAGTGCCCTTGATTCGGTTAGGTTTCCCAATTTTCGATCGTCATCACTTGCACCGTGATACCACCCTCGGTTACGAAGGTGCGATGCACATCCTCAAAACTCTCGTCAATGAAATTCTTATCCGTCTTGACGAAGATACCCGTGGCATGGGCACCACCGACTACAACTACGATCTCGTTCGTTAATCGACGGGTTGTATTGTCGTTATCTCTAGCAAAGGCGGGCACGATCCCGCCTTCTTTTACGGAGCATTACGAATGCCAAAAGTTATGTTGAGCCAGAAAGAAAATGGGCCTCTCATCTTCTACATCGCCAAAAAAGATTTAGAAGAGACCGTAGTGGAGATGGAATTTGATAGCGAAGACAAGTGGGGCGGCGCTCTGACCCTCTCTGATGGGTCGCGTTACAGCGTAGAGATTTTCGATAAGAAGCCCCATTTGCCCATGACGGTGCGCGCAAAACGGCTTGACAGCGAAGACGAGGATTAAGTCGATGAGTCTTCCCGAACTTTCTCGCGAGCTTGCCTTAAAAATCGGTTTAGCTTCCCGCACCTTACCCGGTTTCTTGCCCTCCCAAATGGTCGAATTATTAGTCCAATTGATAGGAATGCCTTTAACCGAAGACCGTATCGGCAATCTCAAAGTTAAAGATTTAAAGCAAGCGTTAACAGAGTGGGAACTAGACCAACCGATTACCCCCGATGATCTGAAACGCGCTCTAGCTATTCTCAAAGGCGAAGATCTCGACGAAAAGACCACCGATTTACCCGACGTCGTTCCCTATCAGGACGGCGATATGCCCCAATCTATCCGCGTAGCCTTTGCCTCAAACAGCTCGGATTTAGACGGTCATTTTGGTTCTTGCCTACATTTTCTGATCCACCAAGTCTCCGCCGAAGAAACGCGGTTAATCGACATTCGTTCCACGGCAGGCGATACCGAAGTCGAAGAAAAGAACGATTTTCGTGCAGAACTCATCAAGGATTGTCAAATTTTGGTCGTACAGTCGATTGGCGGCCCCGCTGCGGCCAAAGTTGTCAAACACGCCGTACACCCGTTGAAAGTACCGCCAGGGAAGTCGATAAAACAGATCTTGCGCCATCTGCAAGATGCCTTAAAAGGCGCACCTGCCCCCTTTCTCGCTAAAATCATGGGTGCAACCCCCGAAGAGCGCGTGCGTTTTGATTGGGCGGAGGAAGACACGGAATGAACGCCGAACTCGTCGAACAGGTCGCCCAAGTCGTCATCCAACACGGCCCTACTGAACAAGCGTTACAGGCATTACGCACAGCATTTAACGGGATACATTTCACGCTGTGTTCTGATGACGATGTTAACGATGAATTACCCCCGATTTATCAGGATAAGGACTTCAATTTGTACCTAGTCGATGGGCAAAATCACTGCCTTAAGTTCACCACCGCTTTGGAGTCGGCCACGGGATTTGTTGTGGCGTGGCTAAGCGGCGAGTGCGATTGACCCTCTTCTATTTTCCCTTCCTTACGTTCACCCAAAATAAGAGGTAATTCCCTATGGCCATTGGCTTATTTTTCGATACGGATACGGGCAACACCCGCAAAGTCGCCAAACAAATCGTGAAAATGTTCGACGATGGTGTGGTGGATTTAATTAACGTCGCCAAAGCTACACCGGACTCTTTCGATCAATACACCGCACTAATTTTAGGTTCGCCCACCCTCGGCGACGGCGAGTTGCCCGACAAATGGGCAGAGTTATTACCCCAGTTAGCGGGTAAGGATTTCAGCGGCAAAACGGTTGCGATGTTTGGTTTAGGTGACCAAGAAGGGTATGCCCACGAGTTCGTAGACGCCCTCGGTTTGATTTACGAAGCCATTAAGCCCCTGGGCGCGACATTTATCGGCGAGTGGCCCACCAGTGGTTACGAGTTCGAGAAGTCAAAAGCCATCGTAGGGGGGAAATTTGTAGGCCTAGTGCTCGATCAGGACAACCAAGCAGAGTTAACCGAAGACCGTTTAGAAACCTGGATTGCCCAAGTTAAACCCGCGTTACTCGCGGCCGCAGGTTAAGCCGCTATGACGGCGCTGTGTTCCCACTGTCCCCACCAACTGCGCTTGAAAGAACGCCGTTGTCAGCCCGAGGATGCGTGCGTGCGCGTGGATAGCGGGCGGCTCATGGATCGCTTTTTTCATCGCAATCCCGACCTCGCCCCGGTTTACTATCGCGACGCTTTTTGGGAACGCCGTGCCGTCACGGTGCGTTATTTACCCGTTGCGCTGGCTTTAGAGCTGGCCGCCGACGACGATCCCATTGTTCGTTATGCCGTTGCCAGTCGATTACCGCCCGCGTTGTTATCTCGATTTATGCACGATACCGACCGCGAAGTTCGGATTGTCACGGCCCGTCGATTGCCTGCGGATGTCCTCTACGCGATGGCGGATGATACGGATTATTTAGTCCGTGCGGCGGTGGCTCAACGGCTTCCCGAAGAACACCTATTTGGGATGGCCTACGATGTGGATCGTCAAGTTCGTAAGCTGGTTGCCCAACGTTTACCTTTGAATTTATTACCGTTTCTGGCAGCAGATCCTGAAGTCGACGTACGCCGTGTGGTCGCTGAACGCGCCGATCGAGCCTTAGCCGCGACCCTATTGCGCGATTCAGATTGGTTGGTGCGCTATGCCGCCGTCGGCCATGCCCCCGTAAAATTGCTGGTGGAGCTAGCCGCCTATGATCCCGAACCCGACGTTCGGAATGCAGCGCTGGCTCGTTTACAGAACACACCAGAGGAAAATAATGAATAGCGTTGTTGAAACCGCGTTCGATGTCATCCAAATCGCCGAAATTTGTCGTCGGACAACCCCTAATCAAAACCACGACGCCCTGTTAACCGCCCTCAATCAGACGACCGAGCATCCTCCCTTCGTGTTGGCGAAAGTGGGTAAGGAATGGTATCGCGTCGGGGGCGTCGTGAATGCCTTTACGCATCGAGTGAGCGATAACCTGCTTCAATGGGTCGAAAACGCTTTCAGCGAGGCCGACGAAGATATGGATACCTTTCTCGAAAAACACCAAGAGTCGGCTTACCAAACGACCCGTTTTGATGGGCGAACCTTATATTTTACAGCCTCGGTAGGGTCGCGCGCATCGGACTTTATTCAACTTGAAGTCGATGTTCTGCAAGAAGTGATTGATCGCCCCCTCATCAACCCCAAGGTGCCCCCCGAGGACATTAGCGACATCACGGATCCCCTCGATTACAGCCCAAAAATCGGTGAACCCCTAGGTCAGTCACGTTATGTCCTCAAGCGGCTCACGCACATGGGCGAGTTCATTAATGCCCTTGACCGT
Organism: uncultured Candidatus Competibacteraceae bacterium; assembly: GCA_964613675.1. Classification (GTDB taxonomy): domain Bacteria; phylum Pseudomonadota; class Gammaproteobacteria; order Competibacterales; family Competibacteraceae; genus DAIUCA01. Next base: position 5,256 of record CAZTIH010000002.1, on the reverse strand, counting down.
CACGCTTTCCATGTCACGCGGGTTCATCGGTTTCTCAATGATTGGGAACAGAGCAGCGCTCATAATGAACCTTTCTGCCGTCATTGGATTTTTAAGCTCACCGAATCCATGGGACAGCTTGGCGAAGCCCAATTAGCGGCGACGCCTGTGAGTTTATGCAATGCGAGTCTGCCGAAATTAGATGATGCTGGGCAGCTAAATCCCACCGACTTAGCCAATTCGTTACGCCGTTTTGATCGACGGGCAGGTCATCCTTTCGCGTGGTACTTCTTCATGTTGCGGCAAAAATCGGTGACCCCCATCGTGGCGCAATCGGTGATGAAGCACATTCAACAGGAGTTTCGGTATCTCCCCGACCGCGACATCAATTTATTACAGAAGTGGTTAGCAGAACCTTATTATCTTTAATTCTCTTCTCCCAATCCCAGCGGATGTCTTTCGATTTACGAGAGATGTCCGTTATTTTGTGTCTAAGCGCGGGTAATGGCGATTTTCTCAACGCTCACTTTCGCTGCCTCCCTCCGTTGACCGCACAAACCAATGACTCCTCTCAGAATCTGTTACGCCACTTCAGAAGTAACGCCGCTCGCCAAAGTTGGCGGTCTAGCAGATGTTTCGGCGGCGTTATGCACCTATCTACACCAACAAGGCCATGACATCCGCCTATTCGTACCGCGTTACGGACATATTGCCCTCGATGATCTCCAACCCTTGCCCTTCCTCCAACACCAACCCATTGAAATAGGCTCACGGTTACTGCGTTTTTCGGTGTACACGCGCTTCTTACCGAAGACCGATTTGCCAATTTATCTCATCGACTGTCCCCCGCTCTACGACCGCGCTCACATCTACACCGATGACGATGACGAAGCACACCGCTTTATTTTTCTCAATCGCGCCATCATTAAGTGCTTACAAAAAATGGAATTTTCACCGCACATCATTCATGCCAATGATTGGCAAACGGCACTCCTCCCGCTCTATCTCAAAACCCGTTATGCCTGGGAATCGCTTTTCAACGATACCTACACCGTATTTGGCATCCACAATCTGGGTTACCAAGGGCGGTTTAGCAGCAAAATCATCGAAGAAGCGGGGCTAAGTGAGTTTATCGGCTGGTTTCATCAAGACGATTTACGCCAAGGCGAAGTTAATTTGATGAAAACGGGCCTGCTGCACGCCGATCAACTCGTGACGGTTAGCCCCACCTACGCCCAAGAAATCTGTACCCCTGAACACGGTATGGGGCTACAGGCGCTCCTCAATGAACGTCGTCATACACTCATCGGAATTCTGAATGGGGTGGATTATCGAGAGTGGCATCCCGCCCACGATCCCTGTTTGCCGCATCCTTACGATGCCGATTCGCTCCCGCAAAAACAGGCAAATAAACAGCAACTTTGTCGGGACTTAGGCCTGAATATCCAGCCAGAACGACCGTTAATCGCGATGATTTCACGTCTAACGCATCAGAAAGGCTTCGATTTACTCCAAACTATGTTACCGACCTGGTTGCGGGCAGGGCAGATGCAATTCGTCGTTTTGGGACAGGGAGATTCGGCCATCGAAGCCTTTCTGCAACACATGAGCTGGCAATTTCCCCAGGGACTCGCGTTCTACAACGGTTTTGATGCCGAACTCGCTCATCGTATCGAAGGGGGTGCCGACTTTTTCTTAATGCCGTCGCGTTACGAACCCTGTGGTCTCAATCAAATGTACAGTCTGCGTTACGGGACATTGCCCATTGTGCGTCGAACGGGCGGTTTAGCTGACACCGTGCAACCAATTGATATTGAACGAGATTTTGGGACAGGGATTGTGTTTGAAAATTACGACGCCCCAGGATTGCATTGGGCATTAACTCAAGCCCTTGCGCTGTACACCCAAGCCCCAGATGCCTATCACCGCGCACAACAACGGGCGATGGCGCAAGACTTTTCATGGGAACAACAAGGCGCGCTTTATGAGCAGTGCTACCGATTGCTCGGCAAAACCACTGCCTAACGAAACCAGCTCCAAGATGAAAGTTTCCAGGATTTGTCGGGTAAAGATTTCTGACGTTTAGCTTTGTGGTGAAGCAGCGCAAAATCAGAACCCGCTAAATCTGCACCGCTCAAGTCGATATCTTCGAGTTGGGCATTAATGAAGTTCGCGCCCGCTAAATCTGCCCCACTAAAATTTGCGCCTTGTAAATTGGCATTGACCAGATTGATGCCATCGAAGGTCATACCGGCGAAAATAGGCCCCCGTTGGCTTTTTCCTCGACGGACGCCTCCCTTTCGCAAAACCGTATTAATTAATGCTGCTTGTGCCGATTTGGAGGTGGAAGAATCGTCCCCATCCCGACGCCCAAACACAAGCGCACCATTCAAACGAGTCCCGCGAAAAGCCGAACGTTGGAGATCTGCACTACTCAGATCCGCACCCCGCAACGACGCCCCCCGAAAAGATGACCAGCTCAGGTCGATTTTAGCGTCGGGATTTTCGGCGACCCATCGGTTCCATGCACTCACGCCCTGCCGCAAAATCTCTACTTGTTTATCATTTGCCATGTTTGCTCCTGTAGTTGAGGGGAAAAATGCCAATTCATGGAAAGTCTTAGTTTAAGTTGGTTTGTAGTCTTACCAATGCAACCGACCTTCAAAACCCCTTATTTCACACACCAAGAGAGCTTTTACATGAATATGCGGTTGTTCATCTTATTCACCCTAATGTGCATTTGCAGCACCCCTAGCTTTGGTCAATCGTTTGAAGATGCGGTAGCGGCTTATGCTCGGGGGGATTATGGTCAAGCCTTCACATTATTTGAACAGCTCGCCGAAGCTGACCACTTAGATGCCCAAAATAACCTGGGGGTACTCTTTCAGACAGGACAGGGAACCGTTCAAGATTTCTCAAAGGCCGCAGATTGGTATCAACGCGCCGCTTTACGCGGTCATCGTGACGCTCAAGGCAATTTGGCGGGGTTATTTGCCGTCGGTCAGGGCGTAACCCAGGATTTGACGATGGCTTATGCGTGGTACCACCAAGCGGCACAACAAGGCGATGCGACCGCCGCCCAAAACCGCGACGAAATCGCCAAACGGCTCTCGCCACCAGAATTGGCGCGTGCCCAACAGCTCAATGTGATGGCCAATGCGCCCACCACAATGCCCCCTGCGACCGTCACTCCTCCGCCTATTGCCGAAACGCCCCCTGCAACCGTCACTCCTCCACCTGTTGCCGAAACGCCCCCTGCGACCGTCACTCCTCCGCCTGTTGCCGAAACACCCCCTGCGACCGTCACTCCTCCACCTGTTGCCGAAACGCCCCCTGCGACCGTTACTCCTCCACCTATTGCCGAAACGCCCACGCCTCCCCTACCCGTGAGCCGCCCCGTGTCGCCTCGTACCTCCGAAACGGTTGCGGCAATCCCGCGACCCGCCCCTGCTGTCCCGACCGTCCATTTTGATCCCGCCCGACTTTCCGCCGATGGGCGTTTCTACACCGTTGGGCCAGGCGATACGCTGTGGTCTATCGCCCGAGGTACCCGTCCGCGCCCCGACATTCCGATTGCTACGATGGTCGAGGCCATTCGTCGGGCTAATCCCCAAGCCTTTGGACGCGGGGGTTTACAGGCAGGGGCACGGTTACAAATTCCGTCGTTGTAAAGATTTACGGCACTTCTTGCTCATCCTCGGCGGGGGGAGGCGGTAACAAATCCTCACGCCGCAGCCCCAACCGTTCCGCCGCCGCCGCCGCGACAAAAATCGACGAATAACTCCCCACCACAATCCCCACCGTCAACGCAATGGCGAAATTACGCAGAATGTCGCCACCCAACAGCAGTAGAGCAATCACTGCCAGCAATGTGGTTAAACTCGTCATTAGGGTGCGCGACAAGGTTTGATTGACCGATAAATTGATGACTTCGCGAATACTGGCCTTGCGCAACTTGCGGAAATTTTCG
>CAZTIH010000002.1:0-1297 GCA_964613675.1 uncultured Candidatus Competibacteraceae bacterium | reverse complement strand
TTTCGCGGATACGGTCAAGAACCACCACGCTGTCGTTCACCGAATAGCCAATCACCGCCAAGACCGCCGCCAAAACCGTGAGATCAAAGGTCAACCGAAATAGCGCGAACACGCCCAGTACCAAAATGGTGTCGTGAAAGGTCGCCACAATGGTCCCCAACGCCATCCGCCACTCAAACCGCAGTCCCACGTAAAGCAAAATACCCGCAATCGCATAGAGCATCGCAAACGCCCCCTCCTCGAATAGCTCATCCCCCACCTTTGGCCCGACAAACTCCACTCGGCGTAGCTCGGCGTTCTCGGCCACCGTTTGCAGCGCCCTCAACACCTGGGAACTCAAGTCCGCCGTCGTACGATCTGCACGGGGCGGAATCCGAATCTGTACCTCCTGCGAGGTTCCGAAATACTGGGCCTCTGCATCGGAAAACCCCGCCGTCGCCAAGGCCGTCCGTACCGCAGGAATCTCTACCGATTGGCCATAGCGCACCTCAATTAAGGTGCCGCCCGTAAAGTCCAGGCCGAGATTGAGTCCTAAAACCAACAGCAACAGCAAACACAGCCCATTTAATGCGGTTGAAATGCCTAAGGCTTGCCCCCCCATTGCCATGAAATCAATGTTTGTCGGGGGGATAAGATGACGGAACTGGTGACGAACAACCGCTTTTGTAGATTTTTCAGACGGGGTACTCATAAAGGCAATGTCTCCAAACGCCGTTGACCGTAGCCATAGTTGATTAATGCTCGCGACACCATGATTCCCACGAACATCGTCGTGAACACCCCAATGCTCAAAGTCACCGCAAACCCCCGAATTGGCCCCGAACCAAAGCTAAATAACAGCACGGCGGCAATCAGCGTCGTGATATTGGCATCCCAAACCGTGTCAAATGCGCGCTCAAACCCGGATTGAATCGCCGCTTGGGGGGTTAGTCCCGCATTCAGCTCCTCCCGAATACGTTCAAAAATCAACACATTTGCATCGACCGCCATCCCCATCGTCAGAATGATGCCCGCAATGCCTGGCAGGGTTAATGTCGCTTGTAACACCGACAAAATCGCTACGATCAGAATCATATTCGCCATCAGCACCACATTCGCCACCAGTCCAAAACGACGGTAGTAAATCCCGATGCACACCATCACCAACAGCATGGCAATAATCGAAGCGTTAAATCCCTGTTGCACGTTGTCTCGGCCCGCACTCGGTCCAATCGTCCGCTCTTCAATGATATTCAACGGAGCCGCCAACGCCCCCGCCCGCAGCAACAACGCCAAATCTCGTGCCTCTTCCGTGGAC
>CAZTIH010000001.1:13555-65405 GCA_964613675.1 uncultured Candidatus Competibacteraceae bacterium | reverse complement strand
CCTTAGCGGCAGCCACTAACTCATCTTCGGTCAGCGGCTTGCGCGGATCATCTCCTATATTCAGATAAAATCGACCAAATTCGTCGATCTGAACGATCAGCATCTCTTGAGGTTTAGGCGTTTCCAGTGGTTCTGCGGGGGCTTGCGGTAAGTCGATTTCGATCCCTCGATTAATCATCGGCGCCGTCACCATAAACACCACCACCAGAACCAACATCACATCGATGTATGGTACGACATTGATTTCTGCAACCACTCGATGTTTGCGATTTCGACGACGGCTCATTTATATTTTTCCTGTTAAATCAACGATATGACTGTGCAGACTGGCTGGCGACGAGTTGCCGTTGCAGAATATTGCTGAACTCTTCAATAAAGCTGTCATAACGATTTAACAGACGGTCAAGCTCACTATTAAAACGGTTGAAGGCCACCACGGCCGGAATCGCTGCCGCAATACCCACCGCAGTTGTAATCAGTGCTTCCGCGATCCCGGGCGCAATTTGAGCGATGGTCACCTGTTCCACCCCTCGTAACGCGATTAACGCCACCATCGTTCCCCAAACCGTACCGAATAACCCAATATAAGGGCTGCTCGAAGCGACACTGGCTAGAAAACTCAGTCCAGATTCCATTTCGCTCTCCTCCCGTGACAACGCTACGCGCATGGCCCGTTGTACCCCTGCAACGAGAATTACGGGATCGCTAATGGTTTGGCGTGCTTTCATAAACTCTTGAAATCCCGAATGAAATAATGCCGCTAACCCATATTGCCGATGGCGTTTTTCGTCTATGTCAGCAAATAACTGTGGCAATGCAATTCCCGACCAGAAACGATTCTCAAACTGATCGGCGCCGCGTCTCAGTGCGGTCAGAATCAGTCGTTTTCTGATGATGACCATCCATGAAAAAATAGAGAGCGATGCAAGCAATAAGAGCACCACTTTTCCTACGGGCGTTGCACCGAGGACGAGTTGCAAGATGGATAACTCCGAGTTCACCGAGAAACGCCTCCTAAAGGGCTGGAAAAATCAAAGGCTTAAAGGTATCGCGATGAACTGCCGCGACTTCAACAGCGCTTGTGCATAAACACAGGTCGTCTCGCCAAAGACTCTGATCCAGAATTACACGAACTTTCTTACGTTCTCTTAGCTGTAATTTGGTTTGTAACAGATCATTGAAGCGAGCGGGGTGACGTAAATTCAAATCTGCACGCCGTACCACAAAAATTATCTGCTGCTCAGATGCTAAGCGATCCTGCTCTATTCCTAGATGTCTTAACCACTCTGTACGTGCCCGTTCAAAAAATTTGAGATAGTTGGCGTAATAGACAATGCCCCCTGCATCTGTATCTTCGTAATAGATACGAATCGGAAAGGAAAATTGTTCTGGTTCATAAAGTTGCGCTCCCTCCTTCATGAATTTTCCTCGTCATTTTCTAGTGGTTGCAGATTAAAATGGCGATAGGCTAAAGGAGCGATGACGCGCCCTCGCGGGGTACGCATCAAGTAACCTTGCTGAATCAGATAGGGTTCGACGACATCTTCAAGGGTAGTCCGTTCTTCTCCTAAAATGGCCGCCAGGTGATCTAAACCTACAGGCCCCCCTCTGAACTGATGAATCATAATCCACAACAGACGGCGGTCTTGCTCGTCTAACCCTCCCTCATCGACTTTCAGAAGCTCAAGGGCAAGGTGAGCTACCTCTATGTTGATCGGCGATACCCGACGCACTTGGGCAAAATCCCTTACGCGCCGCAACAATCTGTGTGCAATGCGAGGTGTTCCGCGTGCCCGTCGTCCGATTTCATAAGCACCTTCACTCGTTAGGGGCAAATTGAGCTTTTGTGCGGCACATTGCAGAATTTCTGTCAGTTCTTCCGGAGAATAAAATTGCAGGCGTTGCAGAATTCCAAACCGATCTCTCAAAGGTGCTGTCAAGGAACCTGCTCGCGTCGTGGCACCTACCAGTGTGAAAGGGGCCAAATCGAGCTTGATTGACCTTGCGGCGGGGCCTTCACCAATAATGATGTCGAGTTGAAAATCCTCTAGAGCGGGGTACAAAATTTCTTCAACGATAGGGCTTAACCGATGAATTTCGTCGATGAAAAGCACATCACGCGGCTCTAAATTAGTCAGCAGTGCGGCAAGATCGCCAGGTCTTTCGAGGACCGGCCCGCTAGTTTGCCGCAAATTAACCCCCAATTCATTCGCCAAGATGTGGGCAAGAGTAGTTTTCCCCAACCCCGGGGGGCCAAACAACAAAACATGATCCAAAGCCTCACCACGCTGCCGTGCGGCGTCGATGAAAATCGCCATCTGTTCACACAGTTGAGGCTGTCCGACATAATCCGCTAACCGTTTAGGTCGCAAAGCACGGTCGTAATCATCGGGCTGTTTTACAGGAGTAAGTAGGCGGTCTGACTCTATCATTTAATAAATTACGCTCTAATTTTGCTGCATCCTAGCAAAGTTAGATTAGGTGTTTTGCAGTTGCAGCAGTTTAATGTATAGGACTAATTTTCGATGCGCCGCGCTGTAAAAAACAAAGGTCCGCACACATGCACATCAATTGGCAAAATTACCCCGCTCACGCGTTTTACGACGAACTCATTAATGAGCGTCAAGAACCGCGATTGGCCGCATCAGAACTCTGTCGTTATCTGACAGCGTTGAAAAAAGAAGAGCTATTAGAACGCAAACGGGCTTCAGAACTCGCAATCAGAGTTATGGGGATTACCTTCACGGTGTACACCGAAGGCCAAAATATCGACCGAGCTTGGCCGTTTGACATTATTCCGCGCATTATCGACAAATCCGAATGGCAACGCACCGAATTAGGTTTGAAACAACGTCTGCAAGCCCTAAACTTGTTTATAGATGATCTCTACAACGAGCAAAAAATTGTTAAAGACGGGGTTTTTCCAGCCGAGTTGCTAGCCAATTCCAAGAATTTTCGGCCCCAGTGCGTTGGAATTTCTCCCCCGCTCAAGATATGGGCTCATATCTGCGGCTCTGATCTGGTCCGCGATAAAGATGGTACGCTTTATGTTCTGGAAGACAATTTGCGTGTGCCATCTGGGGTATCGTATCTATTGGAAAATCGCTCGGTTATGAAGCGCGTATTTCCAGAACTCTTTGAAACACAAAACATTTTGCCGGTCGATGATTACCCCGCTCAGCTATTCGATATGCTGGCCTCTATTTCTCCTCGGCCAATGGATTTTCCGCAAGTCGTCGTTCTGACACCGGGAATTTTTAATTCTGCTTATTTTGAACACGCCTATCTTGCACAACAGATGGGAGCAGAATTGGCAGAAGGCGCAGACTTGGTCGTTGGATCTGATGACTGCGTGTACCTGAAGCATATCGAAGGACCAAAGCGCGTCGATGTGATTTATCGGCGTATCGACGATTGGTTCCTAGACCCCGAAGTTTTTTACGCCGACTCTGCATTGGGCGTTAAGGGGCTGATGAGGGCCTGGAAGAAGGGCAATGTTGCCTTGGCGAATGCGCCGGGCGCGGGGGTGGCCGATGATAAAGCCGTATACGCCTTTGTTCCGGAAATCATTCGCTACTACCTAGATCAAGATGCCATCATTCCCAATGTTCCCACTCACCTTTGTCTCGACGATAAGCAAAAGGAATATGTTTTGCGGAATTTACACGAATTAGTTGTAAAACCTGCGAATGAGTCGGGGGGATATGGCATGTTGATTGGGCCGTATTCATCTGAAAAAGAACGTGAGCAGTTTGCAGAACTGATTCAGAAGGATCCCCGTAATTACATTGCACAACCGACTCTCAAACTCTCAACCACTCCCACTCTGTGTGACGAACAGATTGTGCCGCGCCATGTAGATCTACGGCCTTTTATTCTGCAAGGCGCGGTCACTAACATTACGACGGGCGGCCTTACGCGAGTTGCCTTGAAAGCGGGGTCGCTAGTCGTTAACTCGTCACAAGGCGGGGGCAGTAAAGACACCTGGATTGTGGATAGCAGCCATTAAATGACTTCCTCATTCACGCTTTTTCGCAAAAATCATTCTTTCTGTGAGACTTAAAAAATGCTTTCAAGAGTAGCTCTCAACATCTACTGGTTGGCGCGTTATCTGGAGCGCACAGAAAATACGCTTCGGATCATCAGCACACATGGCAATACGCTGATGGATTTACCTCAAAAAGGGATCCAGCAGAGTTGGTCGCCCCTATTAGCGATTACGGGGAGCGGCGAGGTGTTTTACCAACATAACGAAGAACCAAATGAAATCATTGTGGTTCATTTCTTGATTGCCGATGAACGTAATCCGGGGTGTGTTTTATCGAGTCTGCAAATGGTGCGGGAAAATTTGCGTACCACACGCGACATGATGCCTTCAGCAGCCTGGGAAATCATCAATAACCTGTACATAGCGACCCAGGACTACATCAGTGCTGGATTGCCCAAACGGACTCGCCATGCATTCTTCAACCAAATTATTGGAGGAATCGAACGGTTTAACGGCTTTCTGTTAGGGGCGATGACCCGTGATTTAGCTTACGATTTTCTAGAACTTGGGCGTCATTTAGAACGTGCAGATATGACCACGCGCACTCTTGATGTCCGCGCCGCTAATTTACTAGCGCCTGTGAATCCGCCAAAAGAAGATTCACAACACCAAACCCAAACCAGTGGCAATCCCCCGTCTGCAAACCAAGTAGAATTAAACCCTTATGAGAATATTCTCTGGATGGGAGTTCTGAAGTCTTTATCTGCTTATCAGATGTATCGACGACAGATAAAAGTCCGCGTACAAGGCGCTGATGTGCTTGTTTTTTTGTTGCAGAACGAGACTTTCCCAAGAGGGTATCGTTTTTGTCTCAACGCGCTGGCCCATAGTCTAAATCGGCTTCCGCACAACGAAACCCCGCTTCGTCGCCTGGCCCGATTGCAACGCCAAATCCAAACTGCCGATGTCCGCGCCCTAGCACATAGCGGTTTACACGAGTTTATCGATGAGTTGCAGATTGGATTAGGTGAACTTCACAACGCCATCGACCAAGCCTATCTAAGTAGCCGTATAGATACGACTGTACTTAGTTAACCCCTTGATTAGGAACCTTATTTCATGACCATTCGCATTGCCATTGACCATACCACCATCTATCGCTACGACCGAAGAGTCACATTATCCCCTCACATCGTACGTCTGAGACCCGCGCCACATTGTCGAACACCGATTGTCTCTTATTCTTTGAATGTTGAGCCAAAAGAACATTTTATTAACTGGCAACAGGATGCTTTTGGTAACTATTTAGCCCGTTTAGTGTTTAATGAACGCGCAACAGAACTCAGCGTGCGTGTCGATCTCGTCGCCGATATGGTGACCATCAACCCCTTTGATTTTTTTATAGAAGATTCAGCTTTCAATTTTCCCTTTGAGTACGATGATCAGAACAAGCTAGAACTCGCGCCCTATGTAATCGTGAAGGAGCGCGGGCCACTTCTGATGAAGTGGTTGCAGAAAGTTGACCGTCGTAAGCGTGCAAATATTGATTTTCTCGTCGATCTGAACGCACAGATTGCGAAAGATGTGGGTTACACCATCCGCATGGAGCCTGGCGTACAGAGCAGTGAGGAAACGCTCAAAAAAGGCACGGGGTCTTGTCGAGACTCGGCTTGGTTATTAGCGCAAATACTTCGCCATCTTGGCTTTGCATCTCGTTTTGTGTCGGGGTATCTCGTACAACTCACTGCTGATGTCAAGGCGCTTGATGGTCCTTCAGGGCCAGAAGCCGATTTTACCGACCTCCATGCTTGGACTGAAGTTTACTTGCCGGGGGCAGGTTGGGTGGGGCTTGATCCAACCTCGGGTTTGTTTGCGGGAGAGGGACATATTCCCCTGGCCTGCACACCTGATCCCAGCAGTGCTGCTGCCATTACGGGTGCCGTCGATGAGTGCGAAACCGAGTTCTATTTCCACAACCGAGTTATGCGTATCCACGAAGATCCTCGGGTCACCAAGCCCTACACGGAATTGCAGTGGTCGATGGCGAACGCATTGGGCCAGAAGGTCGATCAAGATTTAGAGGCGATGGATGTTCGGCTTACGATGGGCGGAGAACCCACTTTTGTCTCAATAGATGACATGGACAGTGCTCAATGGAATACAGCAGCGTTGGGCGAACACAAATTACAGCTTGCAAGCGACTTATTAGGCCGTCTGCGCGAGATTTTTGGTAAACAAGGCACTGTTCATTACGGACAAGGAAAATGGTATCCGGGCGAGCCTTTACCGCGTTGGGCGTTCGGTTTATTTTGGCGAACTGATGGTAAACCATTGTGGCATAACCCAAAATGGTTAGCAGTACCGACAAAACCTCAAAAATTTTCTCGTCAGGATGCACAACGATTTGCAGAACGATTAACTCTTGCACTGGGATTAGATGCCAAAGCCATTATCAGCGCTTTTGAAGATCCATTAGCAATTCTGAAAACGGAGGCCGACTTACCCGTCAACCTCGATTTTGCCACCCTAAATTTGGATGATGATGAGGAACGGAGACGGTTTATTCGCGTTGTAAGCCAAGGCGTAAGTACCCCTGTCGGTTTTGTATTACCTCTGCGTCGCCATCCTTGGGGTGCGACATGGCAGACAAGCTCTTGGCCGTTGCGCAGAGAGCGTTTGTATCTGATTCCTGGCGATTCTCCGATGGGCTTCAGATTACCCCTCAATGCCCTTCCCTGGATGACTCAAGAAGCTGTTCAACACGAAACAGCAACCGAGATCGATCCATTCGCCGAAAAACCTGCCCTTGCAGACGCTCACGCGGTGGTGGGACAGCGGTTGAGCAGCTTTACAGAATCTGTCGAGCTACAAACGCGAACGCTTCAGAAGCCCATTAAAGAGACTGATTCAAGCAAAACTCAATGGTCGGATGTCATTAAAACCGCGCTCTGCTTTGAAATTCGGAAGGGGAATCTACATATTTTCTTACCGCCATTGAATAATGCCGATGATTATGCAGAACTCGTGGCAGCCATTGAACTCACCGCGAGTGAGCTTCAGATGCCTATTTATCTGGAAGGCTACGATCCGCCCCGTGATGAACGTCTGGAACGCATCCATATTACGCCAGACCCCGGCGTCATCGAGGTCAATATTCACCCTGCGAAGAGCTGGTCAGAGCTTGTTCAGAACACTTCAGTTTTGTACGAACAGGCGCGATTATCCCGTTTAGGAACCGAAAAGTTCATGCTAGACGGGCGGCATACGGGTACGGGAGGCGGGAATCACGTCACCTTGGGGGGAAAAACGCCAGCAGATTCACCGCTATTGCGACGCCCCGATCTGTTAGCGAGTTTATTAACCTATTGGCAGCACCATCCCGCATTGTCTTATTTATTTTCTGGACTTTTTCTTGGGCCAACCAGCCAAGCGCCACGAGTCGATGAAGCTCGGGACGAATTGCTTTACGAACTCGAGATTGCGTTGCAAAGACTGCCCAAAGGCGATGTCCCTTTGTGGATTGTCGACCGACTTTTCAGAAATCTGTTAGTTGATTTAACGGGGAATACCCACCGTGCTGAGTTCTGTATAGACAAGCTCTATTCCCCTGATGGCCCTGCGGGTCGTTTAGGCGTCCTGGAAATGCGGGGTTTTGAGATGCCCCCTCATCCACAAATGAGCCTTGTTCAAATATTACTCATCCGTTCACTGGTCGCGATGTTCTGGAAGAAACCTTACAGACATAAACTGGTTCGCTGGGGTACTTCATTACACGACCAATTCATGTTGCCCCATTTTGTTCGTCGGGATATGCAATCGGTTCTGAATGATCTGAAAGATGCCGGCTATCCCTTTCTGATGGAATGGCTCGATCCTTTCTTTGAATTCCGCTTCCCCGTAGCTGGACGTCTGCAAGTCGATGAAATCGAGCTGACGTTGCGACTGGCGATTGAACCGTGGCATGTCTTGGGCGAGGAAGCAACGGGAACGGGTACTGCACGTTATGTCGATTCTTCGGTTGAGCGTTTGGAAGTAAAAATCACCAACATGACGGAAAATCGCCATGTTTTGGCCTGTAATGGACGACGTGTTCCGCTCCACTCCACTGGGGTTAAAGGGGAATTTGTTGCGGGAGTGCGTTTTCGCGCCTGGCAACCTCCCTCGGCATTACACCCAACGATCCCCGTCGATGTGCCATTGGTGTTTGATATTGTCGATCAGTGGACAGGTCGAGCGATTTCGGGATGCACTTATCATGTCGCGCATCCGGGGGGGCGTGCCCATGAGCAATTTCCCGTCAATGCGAATACGGCAGAATCGCGGCGAGGGGAGCGCTTTTTCCCTATGAATCATACACCTGGGACGGTTCCTCCCCCTCCTGAGTATCTGAAGCTTCGTTCTTTCTATCCCCACGGAGTCCCCGATGGACCGTATCCCATTCCTCCAAAAGAGCGTAACGCTGATTACCCCCGTACGCTCGATTTGCGTCGATTGCGCGAATAAAACACTGTCTAAGAGATTCTGAACTCAGATGAACGACTTGCGGGAAAGTAGAATGATCGACTTTCCCGCAAATTTTATGGTTTTCTACCCCTCGTTCAGTCGCGAAATTTTGTGGCAAATCAAATAGGCTTTCTAAGCCCGATCCCAGGAAATCAATACGATGTTTCAGATGCTACTCCCCATACAAATCGACAAACAACAGTTGCTTAATTTAATTCAGGAAGACAAGGAATTTCGCACGGCATTTGCCAAACTAATCGCCGATGCAGTTCGGAATCCTCAGGATTTTGAGGGGGCGGCAAGTATTTCTGAAAGTCAGTCAAAATCAAAGATTCTACCGACAGAAGTGCCCCCTATTGCGGCTAAAAGCAGCTTGACAGACCCCCTGAGAGTACAACTCAGAAATCCGCTGCAATGGTTAGCGACTACGCGAACAGATAATTTGTTGAAACGAATTCTCTTAGGCGATACAGAAGTCTCTGACGAAGGTGAGTTACTACAACGATTTCTATCGCGTGCGACCCAGTGGAAGTCTATTGCGATGTTATGGCGCGAGATGGCAAATCACTGTAAAGAACATGAAAAACCCATTTCTGTAGAACAAAATCAGGTCTTAAAGGGCTGTCTTAAGCTTCATAATTATTCACTGCAAGACTTACAAGCAGAAGAAATTATTGTTTTTCCGAATACTCCTTTCGACCACGAAATACACCAGACAGGTCGTTATTCTGAGGATGCGGGCGAAACTGTTGAAATGATGTTGCTATCTGGTCTGAAAGATGCGAATGGAGAAGTTGTGCAGAAACCGCTTGTTAAAATCCGCTAATCGACGATTAAGAAATTCTGATGGCAAAAATCACCTCCTCTCGATCACTTCTGATGGGGATTGTTAAACATCGGGCTGATGACATTCTAAGGATGGTATTGGAAACCTTTAATAATGCGCCCAACCGCTGGTGGTGGGTGTTTGACGGGAAGGAAGAATCAATGATTTTGGATCGGGACTGCTTTTGGCTATGGCAGAAAGACTTTGCCAATACCGCCTGTTCGCTTCAGCAAAGTAAATCCCCGATTTCTCAGATAAAAATCAGTGGCTTAGATAGTTGGCAACTTCCCGAAGCGAGCTACTTAGTAAATGTCGTTCAGAATCAATTTCCTCTAAGAGAAGGCCCTAACTACCGCATCAGAAATGTACAAGAATGTTTTCTCACTACGGCGGGGGGACTCAACTTAGACGATCTGAAAGGCCATAAAGAATGGCCAGGATGTGTGCTTGTAACCCGCCCTTTTCCAACACAAAACAATGCGAAAGCCGTCATTGACGAATGTCTGCAACGGGGATGGTCATTGAGATCGCATACTGGAAAGCATCTAACAGCGGATCTGATGCAACAGCTACGGGGTGATTACCAACGGGCTAAGTCTTTCTTAAGTGGCAATCAGAAGTGCTTGACCGCTTCGTTTTTGAAGCAGGCGTTTAAAAAAATTGATTCGCAAAGCGTGAAGTTACCCGAGCTCGAACCTTCGCAAATCACTGATCCTGCAAAAGGTTTATGGGAGCTTCATGGCGATGGATTTTCGGAAAAAGAGCGAATTTCTTTAGAAATAGATGAGTTGTTAAGAGGCCGCGATCCGAATCTCGATGTGCAAAAGGGGTTTGTCACAATTGACTTCGGTACCAGTAGCACCGTGGTTGCTTATCGGGAAAATGGCCAAGATCGACTGCTACGTATCGGCGTTCACGATTATTGGGCGCCGGCAGAAGCAAAACATTATGAAAATCCAACGGTTTTAGAATTTATTGATTTTCAAAGATTTTTGCTCCCTTGGCAGTCGATGGCCTATCGTCCGTTAACGCAATGGACAGATGTCAAAGCCTCTCACGAAGCGTTAAATCATCTGCGGGATAATCAAGGAGATGTTCGTATTGTTGGCAGTGTTCTGCTTCGGTTAAAGCAATGGGCGCTGAGAAGCGAGCAAGATCTGCAGGTAAGTTTTACAGATCAATCAAAAGGTTACGAATATCGCATTGACCCTTTAACTTTGAGGCCACCGTCAAAAGGTACACCAATAATCGTCTCTCAGAACGATCTATTCGATCCTGTAGAAGTCTATGCTTACTACTTGGGAATGGTGATCAATTGGCGTCAAAGGGGGATTTTTACCCGTTATTACATGACTTTCCCCGTTGCCTATCCGCAAACCGTGAAAGAAAAAATTTTGGCTTCTTTCCATCGCGGATTGCAACGCAGCTTGCCCCAATCCATAACAACCAATACCGAAGTTCTCAAGCGATTCTCCGTGGAAGAGCGCGCATCGGAACCCGCTGCTTATGCTATCGCTGCTTTAGATACTTTAAAAATCACCCCTACAGAAGAAGGGCAGGCCTATGGAGTCTTTGATTTTGGGGGAGGGACAACAGATTTTGATTTTGGAATTTATCGTTTAGCAGACGAAGAAGAGGCAGAGGAAGGCTATGAAGCGGTTATCGAACATTTTGGAGCCTCAGGGGATAAATTTTTAGGGGGCGAAAATATCTTGGAAAACATGGCTTATCTGGTTTTTAAGGAACCTCGAAATCTCGAAATTTGTCGTCGTCATCAGATTTCTTTTCAAAAGCCAATCGATGCCGAAGATTTTCCGGGGAGTGAACTTTTCCTAGAAAAAACCCAAGCAGCGATCACGAATATGGTGATGTTAGTGAGTCGGCTAAGAAAATTTTGGGAAGGTGCAGAACTCTCTGATGAAGGCCCGATCGCTATAGAACTCTTAAGTCGAGAGGGGTTGCGGAAAAATTGTGAACTGATTCTCCCTCGCGCCCGAATCCGTCACTACTTAGAAACCCGACTAGAGATGGGGGTACGAAATTTTTACACGAGCCTGAAGACGGCTTTTTTAGCGACCCCTTATCGTCCGCGAAAAGTTCATGTTCTGTTAGCAGGAAACGGCAGTCGTTCCCCCTTCATTACAGAAATTTTCGGCAAGAAATCCTCACCCATCAAGCCCGTGGTTAAAAACACTGAAGATTTGCGACGAGAAACCTTAGAAGAACGCATTAACGCGTTTCTAGAACAGCTTTTAGATGATTTCCCTATGGGATTTGAGGTGCATTTACCGCTTCAGATTGACAAAGAAAATTTCTACAAACCCACTGCTAAAACGGGAGTTGCATTAGGGTTACTGCGACTTTGCCCTGGCGAACCGATTAAAATCGTCAATTATTCCAAGACTGAATGTGAAGCACCTTTCCAATTCTTCGTCGGATATCTGAAATTGCGAAAGTTTGAACCCATGATTCGGCAAGGGGGAGAATATGGGAAATGGGAAGAGTTAGGGGTTCCAAGGGATGGTATCTTTAATCTTTTCTACACAGCTTCTCCACAAGCGTTGACGGGTGAACTCACTCAAGGAGATCGAGAATTAGCGGCTATCCAGCTTGAATTTACGGGTATTATTAAGGGTAAACGGGTTTTTGTGCGGGCAGTGAGCCCCACGGAGATCGAAAGTTGTCTCGCTACGGTCGGAACCGTCGAAATCCCAGGTCAACAGACTTTTCTACAACGCCACGATCTACAGAATCGTTAAACCTCTTTTGAGCACAAGCGTTCTCATGCCACCTCCCCCTAAAAGGTCGATTACGACTCCAGCAGAACTTTTGGAGCAGATGCGACGGCGCGACCAACTGCGTCGTCAACAGATTTCTCATCCGCCCCAGATACCGCTTGTTTTTGACGCCCCTCAACTCCCTAAATCGCGGCCCCCATCAGAGCCTCTGCGGGGTGATTTATTAACGGGTTTAGAACCCCCTCCCACCTCTCCAGAATTGGCCTTTCCACAACTTTGGACGCCAGGTGTACAGCGATTAGCGCCTGCATGTCTGTTACGTTCAGCACTGTTTGGAATCATGCCCCGTGGGCAACGACGCCAATTTCAACAGCATCCGATTGCCGCTTTGCCGGGGTTTACGCTTACTTTTACAGGGACACAACTTGATCAATTTGATCTCGATATTTGGCTACAAGCCATTGATATTGCAAAACAAAATGGTGGATTGGGCGTAAAAGCGGAGTTCAGTGCTTACGGTTTTTTGCAAGCGATAGGCCGAAGTCCAAAGGGAAAAGATCATCATCAACGACTTAACGAATCTCTAACGCGAATGGTCGCCTGTGCCCTGCACATTTCGACAGATCGCTTTGATTACATTGGAAATTTACTGGATTTTTACCGCGATCGCGCACTAGAGCGTTATGCCTTAACATTAAATCCCAAGTTAATAAAGTTGTTTGCAGACGGAAGTATCCCCATCGATTGGGAAACACGACGACAACTTAAAAAAGATGTTTCCCGTTGGTTACATGGCTATTTTGCAAGCCAAAGCGATGGCACTCACTGCGTTTCGGTTCTCGCACTACAACAACTCTGTGGTTCATCGGCACAGCCCAAAGAATGGCGCAGAACGCTCAAAGGGGCACTTGATGAGTTGCAAACTGTAGGTGTTCTGAATTGCTGGAAAATGGATAAGACCGACGAGCTGCTCGTGGAACTTACCGTCCCCAAACTCGCTGGCACGCGCTAAAGATTGTTCTCAAAGTTTGCAAGTTTTTCAGCAAGTTGGCGACTATCAACCCGATAGGTACCATTATCTATTGCTCGTTGAAGTTCTGCTATGCGACGGTTATTCACACTCTCCTCCTGCACAAGTTGTTGCTGAACTTGTTGCAAATGGCGGACATCACTACTGAGCTGGACGGTAGCGGGTGCCGTAATTGTGCTGGTCCGCGCCGCTGAAGCGGTGAAGATGGGACGGGGTGGCGGCCCACCCTCAGGAATGCGAATGGTCATGGCATGAGGCTCCGAAACCGTATTTAACGCTAAGTAAACCTTATCGACGGGAAAGTTCGACGACTTTAATAACGCTATTTGAGATTGCTTAGGAACTATAGCAGATATACGGAAATTTCGCGTTTACTGAACTTGGGTAGGAGCTTCAAGCATCTGAGCCATCTCTCATGGCTGAATCACTTCCTTTGTTATCTGCTTGTTGCCCAAACCGCGAAGCCCGCTCGCGCAGGCCCAAGGAGAATCGCTCCATTAAATATCCAGATGAACCACGCTGGCACCGCGCTCTTCAATAAATGCGCGTCTTGGCTCAACCTCTTCCCCCATTAACATCTTAAAGACTTGATCGGCGCTTTCTGCATCTTCGATGCGAACCTTAAGTAACCGTCGGCTTTCAGGCGACATCGTAGTTTCCCAGAGTTGATCGGGATTCATTTCACCTAACCCCTTGTATCGCTGGATGGTTTGCCCCCGACGTGCTTCATCGAATAACCAGTTAGCGACTTCTTGTAGATTTCGCACGGCCCGTTTTCTCTCATGACGCACAATTTCAACTCCACTATTTGGCCAGCTTGGAAGTTCTGCACCTAAGTGAGCGAGCTTCTGATAACCGATCGTGGCAAAGAAATTCGGCGACAATACAATTTCTCGATCGACACCATGAGATCGTTTCTGAATATTTAATTGTGCCATAGCATCTGTAATTTTTAACTGCAACTGGTAATGAGCCGTTGCGTCTTTCAAATCGTTTAATGAATGGTTCAATTGCGCTACCCAATCACTCATTTCGACGCTCGGTGTCAACTGTGGATCAGGAACAGGTAAGTAAGCTAATTGAGTCAGTAGGCGCTCGTCATTACCTAATGCAAGCCGTTGAATCCACGAAACTAATTCAAAGTGTTTTCTCAATAGCTGGGCTAATTCTTCCCCCGCAATGAGTACTCCATTCAGATGTAGATTAGCTTGGTCAATTGCGACTTCTAGCAAATGGCTATTTAACTCTTCATCGTCTTTTAGATAGCGCTCAAACTTGCCTCGTTTAATTTTATACAATGGAGGTTGAGCAATATACACATGACCCCGCTCGACCAGTTCGCGCATGTGGCGGTAGAAAAATGTCAATAATAGCGTTCTGATATGGCTTCCATCCACATCTGCATCGGTCATCAGAACAATACGGTGGTAACGCAACTTATCTGCATCAAAACTTTCTGTCCCGATTCCGCAACCTAATGCCGTAATGAGCGTACCCACTTCGGCAGAGGTCAACATTTTATCGAAACCCGCTTTTTCAACATTCAGAATTTTGCCTTTCAAGGGCAGAACCGCCTGAAAACGACGATCGCGTCCTTGCTTTGCCGATCCACCTGCCGAATCACCTTCTACAAGAAATAGTTCTGCATTTCGGGGATCACGTTCCTGGCAGTCCGCCAATTTACCCGGCAACCGACTAATTTCTAAAGGATTTTTGCGTTTAACCATGTCACGAGCTCGGCGCGCCGCCTCTCGTGCACGGGCCGCGTCAATGATTTTTCCGACAATCGTGCGAGCTTCTGCAGGGCGTTCTAGTAAAAAAATTTGGAGATTCTCGACGATGGCATTTTCAACAACGGCGCGTACTTCTGAAGACACCAATTTGTCTTTCGTTTGCGATGAAAACCGTGGGTCGGGCATCTTGACCGAGATCACCGCCGTCAAGCCTTCGCGGGCATCTTCCCCACTGAAACTCACCTTATTTTTCTTTAGTTGCCCTTCTTCCTCTAAGTACTGCTGCAAAGTGCGCGTCAGACCGCTTCTGAAACCCGATAAGTGATTGCCCCCGTCACGTTGCGGGATATTATTGGTAAAACACAAAACCTGTTCTCCTTCTACAGAACTCCATTGCAACGCCATTTCTACCTGAATTTTACCGTCTAATCCCTTGAAATGCAGAACCGATTCGTGAAGGGCAATGCGATTCTGATTGAGATGTTCAACGAATGCCCGAATGCCCCCTTCGTAAGCAAATAATTCTCGTACTTCAGAACGTTCATCAATCAGTTCTATCGAGACCCCCGCATTCAAAAAAGCTAATTCCCGTAGCCGATTAGCCAGATACTCAAAGCTAAATTCGATATGTTTGAAGATATCTCCACAGGGGTGAAAATGAACTTCTGTTCCCGTCTCTTCAGATGCGCCAATTATCTGCAACGAGGTCGTCGGTTTTCCCTTAGCATACTCTTGTCGATACATCCCTCCCTCTCGTCTGACGGTCAAGCGCAGATAATCTGAAAGCGCATTGACGACCGAAACCCCCACGCCATGTAATCCCCCCGAAACTTTGTAGGCGTTGTCGTCAAATTTCCCGCCTGCATGAAGCACTGTCATG
This sequence comes from uncultured Candidatus Competibacteraceae bacterium, assembly GCA_964613675.1. Taxonomy (GTDB): domain Bacteria; phylum Pseudomonadota; class Gammaproteobacteria; order Competibacterales; family Competibacteraceae; genus DAIUCA01. The sequence goes on along the minus strand of CAZTIH010000001.1, from coordinate 49,707 downwards.
ATGACTTCTGCGGCTGAACGTCCTTCTGAATGTTCGTCCACAGGGATCCCGCGACCATTGTCGATGACAGTGATCGATTCCCCTTTGTGAATAATGACTTGGATAGCTGTGCAATAGCCGGCAAGCGCTTCGTCAATCGCATTGTCGACGACCTCAAACACAAGATGATGCAGCCCTGTACCGTCGTCCGTATCGCCGATGTACATCCCCGGGCGCTTTCGCACCGCTTCTAGTCCTTCAAGCACTTTGATGTTCGAGGAGGTGTAACTAGAATGCTCGCTCATAAGTTTTTCTTTCTGTAATCAGGCAATTTGTAGAAGTTCGGAATTATAACACTGGCGATAATTCACCTGCTTTTAATCGAAATTTCGTCATCAAACTGCCCTCTGCAACAAGGTCTAGCGCATCAGGATCAACTGCCGTGATGAAACGCTGCCCCCCTAAACGACTCAACGCACTCAACAGATCTCTACGACTGTCTGAATCAAGCTCTGCGGGCAAATCATCGACTAAGATCACACAGGGCAATCCGCTGTGACGCTCGCACAATGCCGCTTGGGCCAGAACTAACGCTGCTGCAAACAACTTTTGCTGTCCTCTGGATAGAACTTCCGAAGCATTCCGACCGCCGATTCGTAGCCCTAAATCAGCCCGTTGCGGCCCCGAACGGGTGTAACCGAAACGCCGATCTTGCCCGCGACTCGCCGCCAATAATTCCCCCAGATCGGCCTCTAAAGGCCATCCACGGCGATATTCCATCGAGACCTCTAGCTCACCTAGGGTCAACCCAATCCAATTGCTTAGAACTGCGCTCAGGCGGTCTGCGAAGGTTTGTCGCCGCTTATCTAGGTCGAGGGCAGTGACAACGAGCGTTTTTTCCCAAACCGCTAACTGTCGATCCGATCCCCCCGCTCGCAGCATCTCATTCCGCTGTCGCAATGCCAGAGACCACCTTCGCCAAGCGTTTAAGAACTCTTTATCGAAGTAAAACAGCCCCCAATCCAGAAATCTGCGACGAATAGAAGGACTGCCCTCGATTAGCCGATGACTGTCGGGATTGAGTAAGAGAACCGGAAAACAATGAGCTAAATCGGTGAGGGTCGTCACGGGATTGCCATCGTAACGCACCTCCCAGCCGCTGTGAGCGCGTTTCATACCTAGGGTAATAGTGCGAGGGTAGGCAAGGGTCGCGACGAGCTGAAAAGCTGTTTTTTCCCGTTCTACCAAATGATTCCAACGGTTTGTTCTGAACGACCGCGCTCGTCCAAGAAGATAAATCGCTTCTAACAGGCTGGTTTTACCCGCCGCATTGGGTCCGCAAATCAGATTGAGGCCCTCGCCTGGCGTGAATGTGACGCTCTGCAAGTTGCGAAAATTTTCAATGGAGAGCGCTGTCAGCACAAAATATCTCTTAAAAACAGATGGTTATAATCTCATGGGCATGACGACAAATCGACAATCGTCGTTCTCAAGCTCCCGCAACAACGCGCTGCTATGCACATCTGTCAACCCAATACGAATCTGATCGCCACTCAACGCGCTCAAGGCTTCGATCAGAAAACTTACATTGAACGCCATCTCCAATGTCTCCCCGCTGTAGTCGATTTCGATTTCGTCTTCAGCCTCGTCGTGTTCGCTTCCCTGCGCCTGAATACGCATCGAATGGGCGTTAAACGACAGCTTAACCCCACGATGTTGCTTATCGCTGGACACGACCGCCACCCGATTGAGCGTTTCTTTTAGCAGTCTGCGATCCACGATCACGCTCAACGGCGGATCTTGCGGAATGACCCGTTGATAGTCTGGAAACTTGCCATCCACTAGCTTTGTGGTGAATTGCAAATTTTCGAGTTGGGCTTGCAATTGATTTCGTCCCAAACAGAGCGTGACCGATGCTTCGTCATCTTTGAGCAACCGCAGAAGTTCCAACACTCCCTTGCGCGGCACGATGACTTGCTGAGGGGTTTCGAGGGGTGCGGATTCTTGTAACTGGGTACACGCCAAACGGTGGCCATCGGTTGCGACAGCCCGAATAGCTTCTGAAGACAGTTCTAAAAGCAGTCCATTGAGATAATAACGGACATCCTGTTGAGCCATCGCAAACTGACTTCGTTCGATTAACTGGCGTAATCCCTGTTGCGACAAGGTGATTTGAGCATCCCATTTTTCAGGGATTTGGGCATGGGGAAAGTCCTCAGCGGCAAGCGTCGTCAAGGTAAATCGGCTTTTTCCGCTCCGCACGGTCACTCGATCGGCCTCCACCATGAGAGAAACCGCCGCGTTATCTGCACTCAGTGCTTTGAGGATGTCGAGCAATTTGCGGGCGGGAAGCGCGAGGGGAGATTGGATCGGTGGCAGATCGGTTAGCACACAGAGTTCGACTTCCAGATCACTGGTCGTGAAGGTGACCCCTTTCTTGGTAGGGGTAAGGAGGACATGACTGAGGATGGGCATGGTTTGTCTTTTCTCGACAACGCCAACTACAACTTGCAACGGAGTGAGTAATAGCTCACGGGTTGTTTGGATCTTCATCGGGTTTGGACCTCACACGCGGTTTTTAACAAAAAAGAATTTTTAAAAAAGATTATAGTTATTAAGGGGCCGAATTCTGTGGATAACCTGTGGATAAGTCGATGTCATTGTCAGTTAAAACAATAAGTTAGGTCGAAAAATGCCTGTGGATAGAATTGGCCTTTTCTGTGGATAAGTCGGGAATTTCTGTGGATAACGTTGTGGATAACTTTTCTGGGCAAATCGTAACTTTTGGAGTTATCCACAGAAATTTGCCCTTTTGCCTGTACTTATCCACAGACTTATCCACAGGAGTTATCCACAGACTTATCCACAGGATTACAGGCACTTATCCACAGGAAAATGAATGAAACGCATTTCACGATATGAAATTTCAATTAAATCAGTAAGTTGTTTGTAACAACAAGTTAATGGTGGGTGTCAGGTTATTTTGAAACTGATACGGTTTATAAGGTTATTGAAGTCAATAAAGTGATGTAGTCGTCATTTAACTCCAAATCCAACTTGCGTAATTTGTCTATTTGACGACATGCGTGCAAAACCGTGGTGTGATCACGCTTTCCAAAAGCCTCCGCGATTTCTGGCAAACTGTGATCTGTTAATTCTTTAGCTAATGCCATAGCTAATTGACGGCGGCGGGCAATTAATCGCACACGGCTATCCGCCATTAAGTCGTTAACGCTAATTCGGTAGTAATTCGCAACGGATTTTTGAATGGTCTCAATCGTCACTTGCTGATCGCTAGTGGGCATTAAATCGCTCAAGGCTTCGCGGACTAGCGAGAGGGTGAGTGGCTGCTGAGTGAATTGGATTTGGGCGTACACACGGCGTAGGGCCCCCTCAAGTTCGCGCACATTGGAACGCACCCGTTTCGCGATAAAAAAGCCGATCTCGTCGGTAAGCGCTAGATCAGCTTGAGCGGCTTTGGCTTTGAGGATCGCCACCCGCGTTTCTAAGTCTGGAGGTTCGATGGCGACGGTCAGCCCAGAACCAAAGCGCGATTTCAAACGATCTTCCAGTCCCACGACTTCCTTGGGAACACGGTCACATGTCAAAATAACCTGTTGCTGTCCCTCAAGTAAGTTATTGAAAGTATGGAAAAATTCTTCCTGAGAATGTTCTTTGCCAGACAAAAACTGAATATCGTCGATGAGCAGCGCGTCGAGGCTGCGGTAATAACGTTTGAAATCCCCAATCGCGTTGTGCTGAAGGGCAAGCACCATGTCACTCACAAAGTGTTCGGAATGCTGATAAACCACTCGGGCTTGACTTTTGCGCTGGCGTAATATGTTTCCGACGGCGTGCATTAAGTGAGTTTTGCCAAGCCCCGTGCCTCCATAAATGAAAAGCGGGTTGTAGGCTTTACCTGGATTGCGGGCGACCTGATGGCAAGCAGCTAGCGCAAGTTGATTGGATTTGCCTTCCACAAACGAATCGAAAGTGTAATTTTTATTGAGATTGCTGCTGCGTTGACCTTCCTCAAGGGGCAAAGTGAGGTTCGGATTGTTGTGACCCGCTTCAATAGAATTGCGCTGACCGCTGAGATCGAGATTAAGTGTGTGCTGAGGGCTAATTTCGTTGGCAACCTTTTGAATTATTTCGAGAAATCGTTGCTGTACCTCAACAAAAATAAAGCGGTTAGGGGCTAATAAGCTGAGCTTCTTTGGCGTTTCCTTGCATTGCAGAGGTCGTATCCAAGTTTGAAAATCTTGAGGGGAAACAAGGCGTTCCAATTGCGGAAGACAACGCCGCCACACGGGGGAATCCATTAGAGTCACCTCTGACAGTTTGAGTGAAAAAAAGCGGCCGATATTACGGAGCGCACTTGCCATTGACCACCGCAAACTTGACAGAAATTCATGCGTCTCGTTAATTTCATGGCCTTTTTTCGTAATTTTGTAGGCGATCCATGAAACGTACTTTCCAACCCAGCATTCTCAGTCGTAAACGCACCCACGGCTTCCGCGCCCGCATGTCCACTCGGGGGGGGCGTCTCGTTCTTAATGCCCGTCGTAAGCGGGGTCGTAAGCGGTTAGCTGTCTAAATCAAAATTGTTGAATTGATTGAAGTTTCCGCGTTCGTCGCGCCTGTTAAAGGCCGCTGAATTTCAATTTGTTTTTGATAAACCGCTCCGTTTTCAGGATTCCCATTTCAGTGTGCTAGCCCGCCGCAACGACCTAACGATGAGTCGGCTTGGGCTAGCCATTTCGCGGAAAGTCTCCAAATCGGCAGTCGTTCGCAATCGACTTAAACGATTGATTCGCGAGAGTTTTCGTGCTCATCAAGCAAAAATTAACGGATGGGATATTGTCGTCATGAGTCGGCCCGCTGCCATTGCGCGGACAAATGCCGAGTTGACCGCTGCACTAGCGCAGCATTGGGCGCAGCTTAAGCCATCATTACCGCCCGTAACCCCCGAAAAATAACCCCAGTTTTATACTGCGCCGCTTTTTCAATCCATCTGAGGTTTTAATGGAAAACCAACGCATTTTCTTCATCATTGCATTATCAATGGTGTTGCTATTGATTTGGCAGGCTTGGGTACAAGATCAAACCCAACTGAGGGCCTTGGTTTCGCAGACGGAAAGCGATTTGCGGCCTTCATTGCCCTCATTACCGGAACGCGCAACCCCTGAAAGTGAGCGTTCGCCGAATTTATCGCTTCCAGAGGTCAATCGTGGGGTGCTCGAACGCAGTGACCGAATTATGGTTAAAACCGATATTTTTGTTGCAGAAATCGACACCCTTGGGGGAGATCTACGGCGCTTAGGTTTGCGAACCCATCCTAATTCGTTACAAGACCCGACGCCTTTTGCATTACTGCACGATGATCGCGAGTTATTTGTCGTACAAAGCGGTTTATTGTCAACTCATCACCCCGCCCCTGACCATTATCAAGTTTATTCGAGTGCCCAGACCGAGTATGTGTTGAAAGATGGAGAAAACACTTTAGAAGTCCCACTGGTTTGGCGGGATGAAAGCGGTATTGAAGTCATTAAAACTTATGTATTTCATCGCGGGCGATTTGATATTGAATTAGTTCAGCAATTACGCAATCAATCGCCCACTCCTTGGGCAGGGACTTTCTATCGACAAATCCAGCGTAGTCGAGCGACGAATAACCTCTCCGCATTTGCCGTTTACACCTATACCGGGGGCGTAATTTCAACGCCTGAACGGGTGTATGAGAAAATTTCCTTTGATGACATGGTGTCCCGCAATCTGGAACGCGAGGTGAGTGGGGGCTGGTTGGCGATGATTCAGCACTACTTTTTAGCGGCGCTCGTGCCCGACCATCAGGCGCAGATCAATCACTTTTACAGCCGAAATGTGGGGAATGATCGCTTTGTTTTGGGGATGGTGAGCCCATCTATGCAGGCGGCCCCCGAGGAAACGATACAGGTGCGGTCAATCCTGTACGCCGGCCCGAAAATCCAAGCGGACTTGGCCAAAATCGCGCCACATCTCGATTTAACTGTGGATTATGGGTGGTTATCGTTCATTTCGCAGCCGTTATTTTGGGCGCTCAATTGGATTTATAGTTATGTGGGAAATTGGGGATGGGCGATCATTATTTTGACGCTACTCATCAAGTTAGCGTTCTACAAATTATCTGAAACGAGTTATCGATCTATGGCGAAGATGCGTAAGGTCGCGCCGTTGATGCAGCAGTTGAAGGAGCGGTACGGGAGTGATCCTCAGAAGATGAACCAAGAACTAATGGCGATGTATCGCAAGGAAAAAATCAATCCATTAGGGGGATGTTTGCCGATTTTGGTGCAAATTCCCGTATTTATCGCGCTGTATTGGGTGCTCGTGGAAAGCGTAGAACTGCGTCAAGCGCCGTGGATTGGTTGGATTGAAGACTTGTCGATTAAAGATCCCCTGTACATTTTGCCGTTGATTATGGGGGGATCGATGTTTGTACAGCAGTGGTTGAGTCCACCGCCGCCCGATCCGATACAAGCCAAGGTCATGATGTTTTTACCCGTGATGTTTACGGTCTTTTTCTTGTGGTTTCCTGCGGGATTAGTGCTTTATTGGGCAGTTAATAACTGTGTATCTATCGCCCAGCAATATGTGATTACGAAACGAGTCGAAGCGGAGGATAATAAAGGGCTAATAAAAGCCACTAAATCCCCGTAACGTGACCTCAATTCATATTGATTCTCTTTCTTCTAAAACTGACACTATTATTGCAATTGCGACTCCACCAGGACGAGGTGGAGTCGGCATTTTGCGGCTATCTGGGCCGACAGTAGAACAGATCGCGACGCAGTTAATTGGTGTTATTCCGACGCCCAGAATGGCGACTTATAAACGCTTTTACGATCGGCAAAAGCAGCTGATTGACACTGGATTAGTTTTGTATTTTCCCGCCCCTAATTCATTTACCGGAGAAGCGGTTTTAGAATTACAAATCCATGGCAGTCCTATTGCACTCAATCTATTACTTCATCGGGCAATCGAATTAGGCGCACGTTTAGCGAGACCCGGCGAATTTTCCGAACGAGCGTTCCTTAATGGGAAGCTAGATTTAACGCAAGCAGAAGCCATTGCAGATTTGATTGCCAGTCGCACGGAACAGGCTGCACATGCAGCAACTAATTCATTACAAGGTATGTTTTCTAAAAAAATCAATAATTTATCTGAAAAAATTATTTATCTAAGGATGTATGTTGAAGCAGCTTTGGATTTTGCTGAAGAAGAAATCGACTTCTTAAATGAGGCAGCGATTCACGAGAAATTACGAGAACTTGCCAACGAATTTGTGGCGTTAAAACAGCAAACACGGCAGGGGCAGTTGCTACGCGATGGATTTAACCTAGCGATCATCGGTCAGCCAAATGTAGGAAAATCCAGTTTAATCAATGAATTAACTGGACAAGACACGGCTATTGTTAGCGCGATCCCAGGTACGACACGAGATATTTTGCGAGCGGACATCCAAGTAGAGGGGATGCCTGTCCATTTGTGCGATACCGCGGGGCTACGACACAGTGAAGATGAGATCGAACAAGAAGGGATGCGACGCGCCTACCAAGAGATCGAGCGGGCGGACTTACTCATCGTGGTTTGTGATGCCCGAACGGGTATAGGGGAGTTTGAGGCATCGTTACTTGCGGAACTTACAAGGCCAATTCCCGTGTTAATCGTCCAAAACAAGGTCGATTTAATCGAGCAGTCGCCTAGATGTGAAACGGACGGTGAGCGAGTCGTGATTTGGCTTTCTGCCAAAACGGGGAATGGCATGGATTTGTTGTACACCCAAATTAAGCAGGTACTCCATTACGAACCCCACGAAGGTGCATTTATCGCCCGACAACGTCATTTGAATGCGCTAAATCAGGCTGAAATTCATTTGCTAGCAGCCATTGAAAATGGGCAAGTGAATTGTCCTGAATTATTGGCGGAAGAATTACGTCTTTCCCACGACGCATTAGGCGAAATTACCGGAAAACTAACGAGTGACGAGCTGTTAGGGCGAATCTTTTCGACATTTTGCATTGGAAAGTGAAAAAATTGATTTTATTAAAAAATTACATTTTAGGGTTTTTAGGTCGGTTATAAATATAAAACCGACTATTTTAGTTGGTATATTAAAAAAAAAATTTAGTCAAGATGTTTCAGTAAAAATTTTTACTGTCAAGGTTGGCTTTGCGCACACCGCTATAATTCATTGATTTATATAGTTTTTTAAGAAATTTTTTTTGAAAGGTTGGCTTTGCGCCCACCAAATATAGACGAGATTTCACGAAATTTTATGTCATTTAATAATAGGGTTGGCTTAGCGGCCACTAATTTGCCCCCCTTGTATCATTTTGATTTAGGCATTTTTTTCAAACTAAGGGGGGTTTTTATCGCGTTACAAATGCTTTACATGAGGGGGTATTTACTGCAACATGTGAAAAATAAATCAATAACTTAGCAAGCTTTGTAAAGAAATATGACCATTTTAGGGTGGGCGCAAAGCCAACCTTGACTTTTTCAAAACACGTAAAATCAATAAGTTAAGTTTTTCCCCAAACTTTTGCGGTGGGCGCAAAGCCAACACTGGTGGGCGTCGAGCCAACCTTGGTGGGCGCAAAGCCAACCTCAAAGGGGTATTTCTAAACTTTATGCAATAAAATTCTCGTTATTCGGAAAAAATACCCCCTATCGAAAAATAACCAGTGCAGGCACTTTTATTTTGTAACGCGGGCGCAAAGCCAACATATGTTGTTTGTTTAATACATTTGTTAAATTAAAAATTACACACTTAAATATTTGTTTTAAATCAATAGCTTATTAAAAAATAACAATTCCGTTACTATTTTATTATGGACAACTTTTTATTTGAAATATTTGTTTTACAAGCATTCTTGAATTTCAAAATAAAATGTGAATTAAAAAATTTTTTTATGCAATAATCGTACATGCTACTGTCATAAAATAAAAAAAATGATGTGGTTATTTCGTACCACCCAGTTTTTTAATTGAAAACGATGATTTCAGGGCACAAAAAAAGCCGATTTAGTATCGGCTTTCAGTCTATTTTTTGTTAAAAACTAGTCGTTGATATTCACATTTAGCTGAGCAACAGCGAGCGCACTCATGTTCACTAAACCCCGAACCGTGATGGATTGGCTCACTACGTGGGCGGGTTGACGTGCTCCCAGCAGAATCGGGCCAATGTAGTACCCTCCGCCCAACTGCTTTAAGAGATTAAACGCGATGTTGCCCGCTTCGAGATTCGGCATCACCAGAAGATTCGCCATCCCCTGTAAACGCGATTCGGGATAAGCACGCGCCCGAATTTCCGATGACAACGCTGCATCTGCGTGCATCTCACCATCAACTTCTAAATCAGGGTCACGGCCGTGAATCAGGCCCAAAGCTGTGCGCATTAGGAACGCTGAAGGCAAATCATCGTGCGTGCCGAAGTTAGAGCGGGATAGCAATGCCACTTTAGGAACAATCCCAAAAGCGCGGACTTCTTCCGCTGCCATCAGAACCATTTCCGCAATATCTTCCGCACTAGGATGCTGATTAACATGCGTGTCTGCGATGAACAGAGGGCCAGACGGCAAGATAAGTGCGCTCACTGTCGAGAGCTCTCTAACCCCTCTACGTAGGCCTATCGTTGTTCTGATAATTCGCAAATGATGGGCAAATCGCCCCACCGTGCCACATAACATCGCATCTGCTTCTCCCCGCACCAATGCGACTGCACTCACCACCGTTCCATCGGTCCGCAACGCGTTCTGTGAGGCTTCTGGACTAATGCCTCGTCTGCCAGTAAGCGCATGATAGGTTTGACAATAGTCGTTATAGCGATGGTCTTTCAGAATATTGATCAGATCAATATCGCGATTGGGATCGAGACGTAGTCCCAGCTCTTCTATCCGTTTCTCAATAACAGACGGACGTCCTACCAGAATAGGTCTCGCTAACCCTTCGTCGACGACCTGTTGCACCGCCTGCAAGACACGTTTGCTTTCGCCTTCCGCATAAATCAACCGCTTAAGTTGGGCACGCGCACGCGTGAATAGCGGTTTCATCGCTAAACCCGACCGATAAACAAAGTGAGAAAGTTTTTCTCGATAACTCTGCAAATTGGCTATAGGACGTGTCGCAACGCCACTATCCATCGCTGCCTGTGCTACTGCGGGCGCAATATGTAGAATCAGTCGGGGATCAAATGGGCGCGGTATCAGATATTCTGGACCAAATCGCAGCGTCTTTCCGCCATAAGCGCGGGTCGCTTCATCACTTACCTCCGCTTGGGCGAGCTGCGCCACCGCATCTACACAAGCTAACTCCATTTCGTGATTGATCGTCGTCGCGCCTACATCTAGTGCCCCGCGAAAGATGAACGGAAAACACAAGACATTGTTGACCTGATTCGGATAATCAGAACGTCCAGTCGCAATAATCGCATCTGGACGAATCGCTTTTACCTGTTCGGGAAGAATTTCAGGGGTGGGGTTTGCCAACGCCAAAATCAAAGGCTTATCGGCCATTTTGGGCAACCAATCGGGATTCAAAACCCGAGGGGCTGAGAGGCCCAGAAAAATATCAGCGCCTTCAATAACTTCAGCGAGTGTTCGGGCCGACGTCGTTTGAGCAAAGGGCGCCTTCCACTCGTCCATCAACTCATTACGCCCTTCATACACCACTCCCGCCAAGTCCGTCACAAAGATATTTTCCCGAGGTAATCCCATTCGAACGAGCAGATTTAGGCATGCCAACGCCGCGGCGCCCGCCCCTGCCGTCACAAGTTTCACTGACTTCAGATCTTTTCCTAAAATCTTTAAGCCATTCCGAATGGCGGCCCCCACGATAATCGCCGTGCCATGTTGGTCATCGTGAAACACGGGAATTCCCATTCGACTACGAAGCTGTTCCTCGATGTAGAAACATTCAGGGGCCCGAATATCTTCCAAATTAATCGCCCCAAAACTCGGTTCCAGACGGGCAACGGTTTCTACAAATTTCTCGGGGTCGGGTTCATTCACCTCTAAATCGAACACATCTATTCCCGCAAACTGCTTGAATAGAACAGCTTTTCCCTCCATGACCGGTTTAGAAGCCAGCGGACCGATATTGCCTAACCCAAGGACGGCAGTTCCATTGGTGATGACAGCCACTAAGTTGCCGCGACTAGTTAATTCTGAAACTTGACTTGGATCTTCAACAATGGCCTCACAGGCAGCCGCGACCCCCGGCGAATAGGCAAGCGCTAAATCCCGTTGTGTGGCAAGCGGCTTGGTCGCTTGAATAGCGAGTTTGCCTGGTGGATAGGCGCGGTGATATTCCAACGCGCTTTGTTTTAGTTCTTCATTTGACATAGCGATGACTTTGAGTGGTGAGAGAAAAGGAAAAACTTCTGAAAGATCAAAATCGAGTTATTGCGCATCAACACGCAGATTGACTAACGCTTCACTAATCCGTGCTAAGGGAATCGGAATGTTCGCCTGACCGCCACTACGTATCTGAAGACGTAGCGTATTGCCCTGTACTTCCTCAATTACTCCGTCATAACGATTATTGTTCACCAATCGCAAACGAATCTGGCGACCTGCATATCGATGTAGTTCAGAAGTCGGTACTACCTGAAATCCCGCCGCCAAAACTGCTTGTTGACGACGTTCTTCGGCACTTAACTGCATATCTTCTATGGATGGCCCTCGTCTAAAAGTCGGGGAACTTGAAGATGGAGTAGTCTCATCGGCCACTTCTGAAGGCGTTTCTTCGGGTTCAAGCCTTTCCATAGGACGGCGGGCCGCTTCTCGGGCGGCTTGTGCAGCAGCAATCCGTTGGGCTTCAAGTTGTTGGGAAGCCTGCATCGCTAATATCGGATCAAAGCCGAAGTTAGCATTCTGAATACGTTCCTCATTTACAAAAACTTCTGCATTGAGCGTATTCGCTAACCCACTACGACTGTTAATCAATAAATTGCTTAGTGGAATCGGAGCCGTCGGTAACGCATTGATTTGTAAATTAAATCCAGGAATTTCAGCTAAAAGCGCAGTCTTTAAATTCGTGCTGAGACTGAGGCCCGCTCTGCGCAAACCAAGTTCTGAACGTTGTCGCTGATCTGCGAGAAATGCGTCCTCAGTCATATCCTCACGTTCGAGGCAGAAAGTCTGCTTACGTTCGCCATAGCCCACATCGTCAATTCTCAAACTTAATTCGGCAAGTCGCCAATCCTTACTCGCCATCACTTCAACGGGGCCGCCTAAATCGTCTGTAGAGAGAACAGTTTTCAGGTCGATTTGTTGTGCATTGCGCAAGGTTTGATTGACGGCTAGCTCTAACAGACCGCGACGATAGTTCAGATTGAATCGCACGCGACCGTCGTATTGCAACGCATCAAACCCCATATTGATTAGATCACTGCCACTTACAGACTGATGTCCCGCGCACCCTGGCGCGAAATCCAAAAACAAGCTGCTCACATCAGAACCCAAATTCAGAAGTTCTGTACTATCGAGCCGCAAATTTCGCCAACGCATATCTAATTGTCGAGGGGGCGGTTGATCGGGGCCAATACGCGCAAGCGACAGCAAATTCAGTGGGTTATCAAAATTAACTTCTAATTGCTCGATTTGCAGATTAGGAAAAAACCCTGGAATGGCCGGTACGATAATGAGTCGATTGATGCCTGCCGTTCCCCAAATCCAAGCATAAGTGCCACTGTGGCTAATGATGATGAAATTACCTGTCATTTGGCGCAGTTGATTGAACGCGTTTTCAACCCCACTGCTCACGCGCCACCACAAAAGCCCCTGTAGTAATAGAGGGATGCCGATGACTGCACCGATAATGCTTAAAATAATCAGTCGGTTACTCATGGGTCGTGCTCCGCTTAAAGGGAACCGTCAGCATAAAGAAAAAGCCCAGTTAACGGGCTTTATCGTTGCTTCAGACATTACGACCGCAATGATTTTCGGGTTATTTACCGCTTACGATCACGGTATAAGCCCCGGGCGGTAAAGTGCGTAGCAGTGCGGCTTCGAGATCGTTGCTCGGCGCCTGATTTGCGTTGGCAAGTTCCGCTGCACGAGAATCAGTACGCCAATTATCATTGGTTTCCCGTTGACTGGTGGCGGCATACACTAATTCGAGCTGGGGATCGGCTAAACGGTTCGCAATACTATCGGGTAACGAGGGGCCTGCCGCACGGATGGCAACCGTCGTCGTTTCCGCAAGCACAAAGCCGCCAATCATGACACGGTCGCCTGTTTCAACTAAGGCGCGCGTAGAGATCGCAGAAATTTTACCGCTATTTCCAGATTCGTAAACTTCTACTAGACCAATCCCGGTAGCGTTTTGAAATCCCCGCACGATGCCCGTGTACCCCCCCGGCGCTAAGGTTCTGAATAGCGCTGCCTCCGGATTACTTGTGGGCGCAAGGTTTGCTGCAGATAGGGCGTTAGCTTGGGAATCGCTGTTCCAATCGTCATTAAAAACCCGTTGATCAGAAGCCATATAAACCAGCTCTAAAGTCGGATCAGCCAAACGCCCCGTCACCGCCGTCATGCTTGGCCCTTTTGCACGCACGGCAACGGTGGTTGTTTGTTCGAGAATAAACCCGCCAATCAACACATCGTTACCCGTCTGCACAATCCCTCTTGTCGAAATAGCCGAAATTTTTCCCGAGCTACCGACTTGATAAATCTCAACTAACGCTACCCCGGTTTGGGCAGGTGGGGGAGGGGGCGGTGTCGTGGTGGCGGGTACAATGCAGCTAGGATACTGGGCCGCCGTTTGCTCGACAAAAGCGCGCATTCGTTGCGGAACCCGTTCGGGAGCTACGCCAAAGTTGAAGTTGTGTCCAAAAGACAGCGTGATATTGCTATTTCCTCCCTCGAGCAAGTGGCAGTAACTCATAATCGAGCCTGTCCCACCTCCAGGACTTCCCCCCGTTAAGCTCCCTGGTCCGGGAAAACTTTCAGAACCCGAATAGCAATCCGATTCACGGTTATAGCAACCGTCGACGGGAAGCGAATTGCCCCCTATGCCCGCGTAACAATGCGTATGGGGCGAGTTAAAATTGTGACCAATTTCATGGGCTACGACCGAAGTATCCCAAATGACTTGCGGATTATTCGGACTAAAGGCGCCAGTTATATCTGCACTTAAGCCGTAATCGCCATAAAACAGACCTTGAGCGGGCAAACCAGGGCAATTTGAAATGTTGAAGATTTGAGGCCTTGCGCATAGCCCTTCTAACCAAGCGACTCCGCCCCCGAGCGCTTTACCGCTTAGAAAATGTACGAGAGTGCGATTCACATTCTGACGATTAGTGTTCCAATACAGACCAAATTCATACAGTGCACAGTTTGTAGAACCCGTTTGATTCCACGGATCATTCGCTGTCTGCCACAAAGACACATCGCCAACTTCAAGAACGGTATTTACCTGGTTCTGATAGATCGTCGAGAGATAGCCCATCAGACTTGCAATGTAATTTGTCGCTGCGGTGGTGTTATTGAAGAGCTGAAAAAACTCATGATCGGTCTCGATGGCAACGCGCACCTTATAAGTGACCCCATTCCCTGTAACCGCGCCCAACTCGGGAATAGATTTATAAAGATCTGCAAATCCCATCTTAAAGTCAGGGGCGTGGTCATGATCGTGAGGAGCATCAACTCCCTGTAAAGCGTTGAGTTCATCCAACCCGCATTGGAAGTTACGGCCTTCAAAATCTCGGGATTGGGTTCGACGTGCTAAGGGCTGTGCATTGGGACGGGTAGCTGACTTCTCCAACACATAAACCCCGTCGGCACGCCCAATGATCCCGCGCCAATCGCCTTTTTCGTCCGTGATGATGAAAGCATGTGAAGCATCGTTCCCCCGAATTTTTCCGCGATAGGTTGCGATGTTGGGAGGAGAACGGACTTCAGTCGATCCCTGGTCGCCGTGAACAGTGATTTTGGCGTCCTCAGCAAAGACAGAAAATCGTTCAAGTTCTAGATCGACGACGGGAAAACGGGGATCAAGAGAGAGGTGTCTTAATTGAATGTTTGCGCCTATGGGTTGGGCTTGAAGCATTTGAAAATCTACGCGGCGGGCTTCTATATCAAGGCCGTAAACCGTTGCAGAAACAAATAGAAAAACCAGGGGAACAAGAGAGAGCACAGCACACTCCTTGAAATTAATGTAGTTTTAGTCGGGTAACGGGCAAAACTAAATTGCCTGAACCGTGGATAATTCTCCCTAATTTTATTGACAAAAGCACGCCTATTTTTATGTCAGAACCCCTTGATTTTTCAGAACAACAGTCGCTTAGCCAGTTTGCGGAGAAGGCGTATTTAGACTACGCCATGTATGTCATTCTGGATCGTGCGTTGCCTCATCTTGCCGATGGTCTGAAGCCCGTGCAGCGTCGCATCATCTACGCCATGAGCGAACTGAATCTCAATGCGACGGCGAAGTTTAAGAAAGCGGCGCGGACGGTGGGCGATGTTTTGGGCAAGTACCATCCTCATGGCGATTCGGCGTGTTACGAAGCGATGGTGTTGATGGCGCAACCCTTCTCGTATCGGTATCCCTTAGTGGATGGCCAAGGGAATTGGGGATCGTCTGATGATCCTAAATCTTTTGCTGCAATGCGCTATACAGAAGCCCGTTTGACGCGTTATGCAGAACTTCTATTAAGCGAATTAGGACAGGGAACGGTGGATTTTCAACCGAATTTCGATGGGACTTTGCGAGAACCGACCTTGCTACCGGCGCGTTTACCGCAAATTTTGTTGAATGGAACGATGGGCATTGCAGTTGGCATGGCGACGGATATTCCCCCTCACAATTTGAAAGAAGTGGTCGCTGCAACCGCCTATCTAATCGACCACCCTGATGCGACTTCAGAAGATTTGCAGACATTATTGCCGGCTCCAGATTATCCGGGAGGAGCAGAAATTGTGAGCAGTAAAGCGGATTTAGGGCGGATATACACGACGGGAAATGGAAGTGTGCGGGTGAGGGCGAGTTACGAAAGACAGGAGGATTGTCTGATCATTACGCAATTACCCTATCAGGTATCGGGGGCAGAAATTCTGAAAAAAATCGCTGAACAGATGCAGAATAAAAAATTGCCGATGATCGAAGACTTACGGGATGAATCAGATCACGAAAGTCCGATTCGCCTGGTCATTCAACTTCGGTCTGCGCGGTTCGATGGGGACAAGCTGATGAATCACCTGTTTGCGACGACCGATCTTGAAAAGAGCTTTCGCGTTAATCTAAATATTATTGGATTAGACCAACGTCCCCAGGTTAAGAATCTGAAGTCCCTGTTAAGCGAATGGCTACAGTTCCGCAGTGACACATTGAGACGACGGTTACAGTTCAGATTATCGCAAGTAGAAGCGCGGTTGCACTTACTCGCGGGATTATTAATTGCGCTACTTAATCTCGATCGCGTCATTGAAATCATTCGGGAAAGCGATGATCCGAAAGCAATTTTAATCAACGAGTTATCACTGAGTGACATACAGGCCGAATACATTTTAGAAACCAAATTACGTCAACTGGCGAAGTTAGAAGAGTTAAAGCTACAAACAGAACAACAAAAACTCATCAAAGAACAGACTGAATTAGCGCAATTATTAGCATCTGAAAAACGATTTAAAAATCGCTTAAAACGCGAATTACTCGCCGATAGTGAAAAATATGGCGACGAGCGCAGATCGGTGTTAGTTGAAAAACCCGTCGCGCAACCTTTTGAAGAAAAAGAAACGATCTCTAGCGATCCCATTACCGTCGTATTGTCGCGCATGGGGTGGGTACGGGTTGCCAAGAAAGAATTAGATCCCGCTACCTTAAGTTACCGAGTAGGCGATGGTTTTCTAAGCAGCGTCCAGGGCCGTAGTCATCAGATTGCGGTATTTTTCGATTCAACGGGCCGTTTTTACGCGACGCCGACGAGTACTTTGCCGTCTATTCGAGGAGATGGTGAACCTTTAACACGGCGCTTTAACCCGCCAATAGGGGCACAATTTTTGGGCGTTCTGTTGGGGGAAGGTAACGAATCCGTGTTGATTGCGTCGAGTGGAGGTTACGGATTTACCTGTCAATTCAACGAGTTAATCAGTCGTTACCGAGCCGGCAAAAGCATATTGACTTTGCCAAACGATGCGTGCCCTTTACGGCCTATTCTATTCGCTGAGTCATTAAGGATGTCATTAACGGTATTAGCGGCCACTCAAAGAGGGTATCTGCTGCAATTTCCGTTAAGTGAGCTTCCTAATTTAACTAAGGGAAAAGGTAATAAAATCATTGATTTGGATGCGACAGATGAATTGGCTGCATTGATCATTCTACAACCCGAACAAAATCTGAGAATTGAGATGGCAACCGATACCGTAATACTGACGCCAAAAGAATGGCAACGACTGGTCGGCGGACGGGGGCGAAAAGGTAAATTATTTGCGGCAAAAAAAGCAATTCAGGGGGTATTTGCAGAGTAAATGCGGGAAATACCACCATAAGTAAGAACATAACACTGAGATTGACAAGCCCAAATTCAGTGAGCAGTATCTGTTTTTTAGAACGCAATGCCGTTTTTCAAGAATCTACTTATTTGAATTGCGCGAAATTTTGTTTTCGTTTCCATCTCTCGAGGAGAACCCTAAATGTCGAAAGTCGCAATAGTGACCGGTGGTAATGGCGGTTTGGGCGCGGCCATGTGCCAAGCGTTAATTCAGCAAGGGCGTACAGTCGTCGCAGCTTATTACCCGGCGGAAGAGGAGAAAGCGAAGGCATGGCAAGCAGATCAGAAAGAAAACGGCTTTGAGATTCATGTCTATCCTGTAGATGTCTCAAATTACGACTCTTGTAAAGCTTTGATCGAGAAGGTCGAGGCGGACTTAGGGTCGGTCGCCATTCTGGTGAACAACGCGGGAATTACTCGCGATTCGGTTTTCAAAAAAATGACGCCGGATCAGTGGAATGCGGTAATCAGCACCAACTTGAACAGCCTGTTCAATATGAGTCATCAAGTGTTTGATAAGATGTGTTCTGCGGGTTTCGGACGGATCGTCAACATCTCCTCGATCAACGGGCGCAAAGGGCAATTTGGTCAGGCGAATTACGCGGCAGCCAAAGCAGGGGTGCATGGTTTGACGATGTCATTAGCCCAAGAAGGCGCGAAGAAAGGCGTGACGGTCAACACGATTTCGCCGGGTTATATCGGTACCGATATGGTAATGGCGATTGCTGAAGAAGTTCGCAACAAGATTATTGCGGGTATTCCCGTCGGTCGTTTGGGCAAACCTTCAGAAATTGCGCGAACGGTTGCCTTTCTGACGGACGATGAGGGGGGCTTCATTACGGGAGCTAATATCGATGTTAACGGCGGTCAATTTATTCATTAGGACAGGTCAATCGGGTGGCGGATACGCGCAACAATCATGCTAACGCCACCGAGGGCGGTGTTGTGAGCGAACCTCGCATTATCAAGAAGTACCCCAATCGACGGCTCTATGACACCGCCATTAGCAGTTACATTACCTTAGAAGATGTAAAGCAACTGGTTTTGGAGCGGGTAACTTTCCGCGTGATTGACGCTCGCTCCGGCGAAGAGATCACGCGCGGGATTTTGTTGCAGATTATTAGTGAGCAAGAAGAACAGGGAACCCCCATTTTCACGACAGAAGTGCTCGCCCATATCATCCGATTTTACGGTGATACCTTGCAGGGAGTGATGGGCAGCTACCTCGAAAAAAGCCTACAAGCTTTTGTCGATCAGCAACATCTCATGCGAGAGCAAGTCCGTGATTTTGTGGGTAAAAATCCTCTAGCGGTCATGTCTGAGATTGCGGAGCAGAACCTATCTGTTTGGCGGTCTTTAGCAGAAACTTTGTATCCCTCTCATCGAAATAAATCGTCTCCCAAAGAAAAAGAAGGCGATAAAAGCGACGATAAGAAAAAGCCGTAAACTAGCGTAGATCACGACGCTCATCTTTTTGTTGGTTCTGTAAATCGAGCAGTCGTGTCTTTAATCGGGCTTGGTAAAAGAAGTGCGTGTCTTTATGGCGTAAGCCATTCTCTAGTTGGGCAATCGCCGCTTTCAAGTCACCAGAGAGATAGTGGAACTCGGCCAGGGCTTCGTTCAGACGTCCCACATCCCCCACGCCTTCCGCCGCTTGAGCAACTAGCCGCCACACATTTCGGTCAGGTTGCTGTTGTAGAAGGGCATTTAAGAGGTCAAGCGCTTCTCGTCCCCGTTGTTGTGTAACCAGCATGTGCCCGTAATAAGCCAACAGACGTTGGTCGTTACCGTGTAATCGACGCGCTTGTTCGTAAATTTCTTGTGCCAGTGAAAAATCACCTTGAGCTTGGGCGAGTTCGGCAGCTAACAATAGATAAATTAACTGTTCGGGTGACTGTTGTCTTAATAAGTTAACTTGTTGTTTTGCATGATGAAAATCCCCATTTTGGATGAGTAGTAAGGCCAATCCATATCGGTTCGCAGGAGATGAAGCGCGTTGTTGCAGATTCTGCAATAATGCCTGTCGATTATTTGTTACTAAAACACGCGCTCGCATCTTCATCAAATCGTATTCAAGAGAAGATCGTGTTATGCGCGTTGTGTGCGGTGCAGAGAAATCTTGGGTATCCCCGATGCGATTTTCTAAGTGAGGGTGCGTTAGTAAGTATTCTGGAACTCGATTTTCAGAACGCGATTGCCGTTGTAAACGTTCGAGAAACTGTCTGAGTCCCGCAATTTCAAAGCCCGCACGTTGTAAAATCTGCCGTCCCAAACGGTCAGCCTCTTGTTCAAAAGCGCGACTGTAGGTCAATCGCCGTTGAGCACTTGCGCCTGCTACACCTGCCATTGCGGCTACTCCGGCATCGCTGCCACTAGCGGCAGCCAGGGCGGCACCTGCGATCATGGCGGCCATCGTGGGAATGGCCATACGTTGACTGTCAGCAAATAAACGACCGATGTGACGCCGTGATACATGAGCGATTTCGTGAGCGATAACCGCCGCTAATTCAGATTCTGATTCGGTGAATAGAAGCAATCCGGTGTGAAGACTAATATGGGCTGCCGGTGCGGCAAAAGCATTGATTTCATTATGGTTAAGCCAAAAAAAATGATATTCAAATTCAACAGGTTCTGAGGCAGCGACGAGGCGTTGACCGAGGGATTGTATATAGTGATTTAGAAGCGGGTCATCGACGATTAGTTGTTTTTCAGAAAAATGACGAATCATTTGTCGTGCAATCTGTTGCTCCATGCTTTCAGTCAGATAAATGCGGGTATCGTCCCCGATGCGAGGTAACGCATTGAACGGATTGGCTAAGGCCGATGGGATTAAGCCAATCCAAAGACATGGCCAAAACAATATGGCATACATTTTTTGCCCCTCTCTGAGTTAGCATTTAAGGCAGGCTAACACTGCATAGGTTAATTCATCGTGAGCGATTGGTTGGAACTCGATACTTCGGGGTTAATTTGCCCCCTACCTTTATTACGACTCAAGCGGGCGCTCGCTGCACTGGAAAGTGGGCAAAAATTGTTAGTTACAGCGACAGATCCGGGGGCCGAAAAAGATTTCTCGGCTTATTCAGAAGCTGGAAAGTTCACGCTGCTATCACTTGAAAAAAATGATAATAAGTTATTGTTTTTAATTGAAAAAAATTAAATTTTAAGGAAAAACTGTGAATCAGTTATTGCCCTTTTTATTTGAACATCTGCCCATACGAGGTGCAGTGGTGCGACTGCAAGATACGTGGCAAGAGGTTCTGAAACGACGACATTACCCCCCTGAAGTAGCGCATCTATTGGGAGAATCTCTAGGGGCGGTCGCGTTGTTGGGATCGACGATTAAGTTTGAAGGAACCTTGAGTTTACAGCTTCAGGGAGAAGGTGCTGTCCCTTTATTAATTGCACAAAATCAAGCAAACAAAGGCTTACGCGGTCTCGCTCGTTGGCGAAATAGCATTCCCCAAACAGAGGATTTGCGCTGTTTAGCGGGAGAAGCAGCAAGGCTAGTGATCACCATTGATTTAGGTAGGAATTTTGAGCAGTACCAAGGTTTAGTTGAGATAAAATCGCCAAATTTGGGGATGGCTGTCGCAGATTATTTTGCCCATTCAGAACAATTACCGACTGTTTTGAAACTGCACAGTACGCAAGAGGATGTCGTGGGTATTTTGTTACAAAAATTGCCGAGTGAAGCGTTGGTTTCTTGGGAAACTTATGCAGCAGCAGTTCTAGCGGCATTACCCGATCAACTTTTTGATCACCCTAACTTTTTGTTAAGTCAACTATTTCCTCAAGATGACTTGCGGATATTTGAACCTCAGCCACTGCATTTTCACTGCAATTGTTCTTTAGAGCGAACGCAAAATATGATTTTGAGCCTAGGACAAGCAGAGTTACAGACATTACTTGATGAACGAGGGCAAGTTTCCATAACTTGTGAGTTCTGTGGCTTTGACTATGTATTTGATCGCACTGCAATTTTGCAGTTATTCCACACTTCAGATTCTGAACAGGATTAGCACGTGCATTTTCACATTCTCGGTATTGGCGGAACATTTATGGCGGGGCTGGCGCTTCTAGCCCGTGAACAAGGACATCAGATTAGCGGTTGCGATCAAGCGATTTACCCACCGATGAGTACCCAATTAGCTGCGGCGGGAATTGAGCTACACGAGGGTTACGATGCAACCCAACTCGATACGTTCAACGCCGATTGTTTCATTGTCGGCAATGCTATGCGGCGCGGATTGCCCGTCATAGAGCGACTTCTGAACGACGGTTTACCTTATCTATCGGGGCCTCAATGGCTTGCAGACTTTGTGTTACCCAAAAAAACCGTACTGGCGGTGGCAGGAACCCACGGTAAAACGACGACTTCGAGTTTGCTGACCTATATTCTGGACTATGCCGAGTTAGCACCTGGTTTTCTGATCGGTGGAATCCCAGAGAATTTTGGCGTTTCAGCGCGTTTGGGAAACAGTCATTATTTTGTTTTAGAGGCAGATGAATACGACAGTGCGTTTTTCGATAAACGCGCCAAGTTTATTCATTATCGACCGCGCGTTTTATTATTAAATAATTTAGAATTTGATCATGGTGATATTTATCCCGATTTAAACGCAATTCAAACTCAATTTCACCATGTAATTCGCACTGTCCCTGCAAAAGGTCGAATTATTTATCCTGTGAATGACGATGCCCTTATTAATACCCTTAAAATGGGCTGTTGGACCCCTACCGAAACGGTTGGGGCAGACTGGCAAGCAATCAATACCAAACAAGATGGGCAACGGTTTTCAGTTCATTATCAGAACAAGCAGGTGGGGGAAGTTCATTGGTCATTGCTTGGAAATCACAATGTAAACAATGCTTTAGGGGCGATAGCCGCAGCTCATGCCATTGGGGTTAAGCCATCAATTGCTTGTGAGGCACTTAAACATTTTCGCAATGTTAAGCGACGGTTAGAACTTTTAGGGATAAAAAATGAAATTGCTGTGTATGATGATTTTGCCCACCATCCCACTGCCATTAGCGCGACGATTAGCGCCTTAAAACCCAGGGTCAAAGGGCGTTTAATTGCGGTTTTAGAGCCTCGTTCTAATACCATGAAAATGGGGCATTTTCGCCATGAATTAGGCCCTGCATTAAGCGGTGCAGATTATGTTTTTTTATACCAAGTGAGTGATCTACCTTGGGCACTCGATAGCATTTTAGAAACGCCTCATATCAACGGTGAAATTAGCCACTCCATTAGCGAACTTATCTCCCGTATTTGCCAATTCGCGACGCCACATGACGCTATTCTGATCATGAGCAATGGGGGATTTGGCGGTATCTATGAACAACTCCTAACAGCCCTTGAGACTACATGAAAAAAGCGCCCGTCATTTTAGCCTTCACAGGGGCCTCCGGCGCGCAATATGGGTTGCGGCTTCTGCAATGTCTCTTACAGGCCAATGAATCTGTAGAAGTCATTATTTCTAAGGCGGGCTTATTGGTGTTGAGTGAGGAGACCGATTTGAAACTATCGGCCAATCCAAAACAGACCACTAAAATTCTGAGCGATCACTGCGGGGGAGATTCAGGACAGTTGACTGTTTATGGCGCAGAACAATGGACGGCACCGCCAGCAAGTGGATCTGCAAGAGGTCGGGCGATGGTGGTTTGCCCCTGTAGTATGGGGACTTTGGCGGCAATCGCACATGGATTAAGCGATAATCTGATAGAACGGGCGGCAGATGTAGCGATTAAAGAACACAGTCCCTTGATTATCGTTCCAAGAGAAGCTCCTTTTTCGCCGATTCATCTCGAAAATATGCTCAAATTAGCGCGTTTGGGCGTCGTTATTTTACCGGCCAGTCCCGGATTTTATCATCGTCCCCAATCAATTGCGGAGGTAGTCGATTTCGTCGTTGCGCGAATTCTCGACCATCTGCAAGTCAACCACCATCTATTACCGCGTTGGGGCGAAGCACCCCACGGAGAAAGTGAATGAAATTAGCAATCGTCGGCACCGGTTACGTTGGGTTGGTCACGGGAGCGTGTTTTGCCGAAATGGGAAATCAAGTGATTTGTATAGATCACGATCAGAATAAAATTACCCAGTTAGAGAAAGGCATTATGCCAATTTATGAACCTGGTCTGGAGCAGATGGTAAATTCCAATGCTCGTGCGGGTCGATTGTCTTTCTCGACAAGTCTGCAACAGGTTCTCGAACTGGGCGATATAGATGGTTATTTCATCGCGGTAGGTACGCCACCCGGCGAGAATGGCAGGGCGGATTTGCAGTATGTGTTGGCCGTTGCTAAGGAAATAGGCAGGTACTTACGTCAGTCACGCGCCCTCATCGTCAACAAGTCCACGGTCCCTGTCGGAACAGCGGCGCAGGTCAAGCGGGTGGTTTTGGATGAATTGCAGCGTCGTCAAGCAGAAGTTGAGATTGCGGTGGTCAGTAACCCAGAGTTCTTAAAAGAAGGGGCGGCCATTGAAGATTTTATGCGGCCAGATCGCGTTGTCGTCGGTGCTGATGCGGAGTGGGCGCGGGATTTGATGCAAGAGCTGTATGCGCCCTTTAATCGTAGCCATCAGCGAGTGATTTTTATGGGGGTCAAGGACGCAGAACTGACCAAATACGCGGCGAATGCCATGTTGGCCACAAAAATTTCATTTATGAATGAAATCGCTTGTCTTTGCGAGGCGATGGGCGTTGATGTTGAGAATGTGCGTATTGGAATTGGCTCGGATTCACGTATCGGCTATTCATTTATTTATCCTGGCTGTGGCTATGGAGGCTCATGCTTTCCAAAAGATGTTAAGGCCTTGATTTACATGGCACATTCTCACCAACTTTCGCCTACAGTCTTAGAGGCTGTCGAAACGCGCAACGCAGCCCAAAAGCAGCGATTATTTGAAAAGGTAACGGAAAGATTTGGCCCCAACTTACAGGGGTACCACTTCGCCGTTTGGGGCCTGGCTTTCAAGCCCGGAACAGATGATTTACGTGAAGCCTCTTCAATTGTTCTGATTAATCAATTGGTTAAGGCAGGAGCTTCGGTCTGTGCTTATGATCCGATTGCAATGGAGGGGGCAACCCAGCACTTCCCCCAAAGTTGGCAGCAGAACGGTCAGATTCGTTTTGCAGATCATCAATACGATGCGTTACAGAATGCAGATGCGCTGATTTTAGTCACGGAATGGAAGCAATTTCGTCATCCGGATTTTAAGGCCATGAAAAAACTCTTAAAGCACGCCATTATTTTCGATGGCCGCAATCAGTACAGTCCGCGACAGATGAAGACAGAAGGATTTGAGTACAGTGGTATAGGTCGAATTTTAATTTCTTCAACACAATCAGAGAGTTAAAAATGGGTTTATTCGATATGTTTCGCGGTGATTCTGAAGAAGAAATGACACCGCACTTGGCATTTGCAATCTCTCTCATCTACATGATGGGGGCCGATGGGCAGATTGATAACGAGGAAGTTGGGCATCTGCTCTCCGTTCTGGGAGGCGAATCTCAGGGAGGCACAATTGGAGTGGGTGCGAATAACAAGAAATTACTCGATAGGGCGATTCGATATGTGCGTTCTCATGCGCCCGATCAGTTCTTAAAAGAGATTAGCGGAAATTTTTTAACAGATGCGCAGAAGATGTGCATTCTGACCAATTTGCTCGATTCTTTGCTATCTGATGGAAAGGCCGATCCTGCCGAACAGCAGCTTTTCAACCACTTTATGCAACAATTCGGGGTTTCAGAAAGTCGTTTTGCGCCCTTTTTTGAAGTCATCGCCTTAAAAAATGATCGTTCGGTTTTCGTCAATCAGTCTCATCCGAACAATCAACCGGGGTACACCGTAAAGTTGTCGAAATAACCAAATAGCGCTTAGATTGACTGGACAACCGCTGAGCGAGTTTGTATCGTGAGCGGCTCAAAAAAATTGCGCCCGTAGCTCAGTTGGATAGAGTGTCAGCCTCCGAAGCTGAAGGTCGTGGGTTCGAGTCCCGCCGGGCGCGTGAACTTCAAAAAATCTGCTCAAACCGCGAAGCAGAACTATCCAAAAAATCGTTCCCACGGCGTGATCCACAAAGCAAAGGCGAAGTACAGTGCGATGGCGACCCAAAACGCTATGCGCAAAAACTCTAGGCGCGCTTCGCCGATCAACAGCCTTAACATTTGCCTTAACGGGGGAATAAAAATTATCGCGCCCGTGAATATAATTAACCATAAAATAAAGCGCATGGTTCTTCCTGAGATTCAGTTATGCAAAAATATTTAGATTTTGAAAAGCCCATCGCCGAATTAGAGGCTAAATTAAGCGAATTACGCAAATTTTGTGACGACGAAGATATTAACATCGCCGAAGAAATGGCTAATTTGGAAGCCAAAAGTCAAGCGCTCACCACCAGTATTTTTTCTGATTTAACGCCCTGGCAAACCGCGCAAATGGCTCGCCATCCTCAGCGCCCCTACACCCTCGATTATCTATCGATGATTTTCACCGATTTTACCGAGTTGCACGGCGACCGCGCCTACAGCGACGACGCGGCTATCGTTGGGGGATTGGCCAGATTAGACGATCAACCCGTTGCGGTTATTGGCCATCAGAAAGGGCGCGACACTAAGGAAAAATTGATCCGTAATTTTGGGATGCCACGTCCCGAAGGCTACCGTAAAGCTTTACGCATCATGCAGTTAGCCGAAAGGTTCAATTTGCCTTTATTCACCTTTATCGACACTCCAGGCGCTTATCCGGGCATCGGTGCCGAGGAGCGCGGCCAAAGCGAGGCAATTGCGCGTAATTTATTGATGATGTCGCAGTTGAAAATCCCGATCATCTGCACAGTGATTGGCGAAGGCGGCTCAGGCGGAGCGTTGGCGATTGGCGTTGGCGACCGCGTTTTGATGCTGACTTACAGCACTTATTCCGTTATTTCACCGGAAGGCTGTGCTTCTATCTTGTGGAAAAGTGCCAATAAAGCCGCTGATGCTGCCGAAGCCATGGGGATAACCGCCGATCGCTTGGAAAAACTCAAGTTGATTGACGAAATCGTGACCGAACCTCTTGGCGGTGCCCATCGTCATCCCGATCAGATGGCTGAACGGCTCAAAATCGCTTTGCTAAAACATCTTGCTACCCTCAGAGCATTATCCCTCGAAACCCTCTTGAGTGAACGACAAAATAGGCTGCTGAGTTACGGGATTTTTGAAACGGCAACTCCCTAACAATTAAGCATTTAGATTAGCATTTTTTGCTCGACGAATTAATCCATAAAATGGCTTGGGAAAATCAAAGTTTCCAATGGCTAGTTGATTTTGTTATTCGTCAACACATCAACCAACTCTGGGTCGCGTTTAGCGGGGGACGCGATTCCCATAGTTTGTTGCACTGGTTGGCTCAACATCGTCATATGCTGCCCCTCGGTACCCAAATCGTGGCCGTGCATATCAATCATCATTTGCAATCCGATGCTGATGCTTGGTCGCAACATTGTGCGCAGGTGACGAATGAGTTGGCCATTCCCCTCGTACAGATCTCTGAAAAAGTCGAAAATTTGCCCCGAAAAAGTCTAGAGGCGACCGCACGGGAGGTGCGTTATCGGGCCTTCAGATCATTATTGACGCCTTCAGACATGATTTTAACGGCTCATCACGCCGACGATCAGGTCGAAACGGTGCTCCTAGCGCTACTCCGCGGTGCAGGCCCTGACGGTCTAGCCGCCATGCCACGGGTGCGTCGATTGGGCCAAGGCTACTTAGGACGTCCGTGGATTGCGCTCTCTCGACAGCAAATCGAAGCTTATGCCCTGCACCATCAGCTTAATTTTATCGACGATCCCAGCAATTATCAGCTTGATTTTGCGCGAAATTATCTGCGACATACTGTCACCCCCATTCTCAAACGGCGTTGGCCAAGTTTGACGAAAACCGTTTACCGCTCTGCTGTCCTGACAGGGCAACATGCCAGGGAAGTAAAGCGTCTTTATAAACAAAAATTGAAATTTTTATTAAGTGACGACAATGGATTGTCGATTGAGAATTGGCCACATTGGTCAGCAAGCGAAAGACATCTGCTTTTGAGGATTTGGCTTAAAAATCAAGGTATTATTCCGCCTAACTTTGCTAGGCTCAACGCATTTTCCGATAGCTTATCGTCATCTACAGATCGTCAACCGCAACTCGATTTAGCGACGGTCACCATTCGTCGGTTTCAACTTGCCTTGTATCTCGTTCCCAAATTACCTCCGTTGGAACCAGGCCCTTGGAACTGGTCACCCGAATCACCTTTCATCTGTAATGGATTTGGTGAACTCTACACAGAAACCGCAGTAGTCGGCTTACAACCTATTGAATCAAAAGATGATTTTGTATTGACGCGGCGGCAGAGTGGAATCTACTTCAGACCCCTCGGACGGCGACATCGACAGACGCTCAAGAAACTTTTTCAAGAAGCCAATGTGCCGCCCTGGTGGCGAGAACGGGCGCTCTTGCTCCATCGCAACGGCGAACTCATCGCGGTAACCGGGTTAGGGGTCAGTGCCGACCATGTGGTGACAGGCGGTTGGCAACTCGTTTGGAAAAAGCCCGAAATCATCGCTAACATGCCTCACTTTTCGCGGAATTAGTGCCCTTTGCCATGACTCGTTTCATTTTTATCACTGGTGGTGTGGTGTCATCCCTCGGCAAGGGAATTGCTGCTGCTTCCCTTGCTGCCGTTCTAGAAGCCCGTGGGCTAACTGTTACCCTCATTAAGCTAGACCCCTACATCAATGTCGATCCCGGCACGATGAACCCCTTTCAGCACGGTGAGGTGTATGTCACGGCGGATGGGGCCGAAACAGATCTCGATCTCGGGCATTACGAACGGTTCGTAAACATGACGGCTTCCAAACGGAATAGTTTTTCGGCAGGCCGTATCTATGAAAATGTGTTGCGCAAGGAGCGTCGGGGCGATTATCTCGGCGGAACCGTCCAAGTAATTCCCCACATTACCGATGAAATTCAACGCTGTATTCGGCTCGGTGCTGGTGATGCAGACATCGCGATGGTCGAAATTGGGGGAACGGTTGGCGACATCGAATCGTTGCCATTCCTAGAAGCGATTCGGCAAATGGGCGCGGAATTGGGGCCAGAACAAGGTTTATTCATCCATCTCACGCTGTTGCCATTTATCAAATCGGCGGGCGAACTTAAGACAAAACCAACGCAACATTCTGTAAAAGAACTCCGCACTATCGGTATCCAACCTAATATATTGTTATGTCGTTGTGACCGTCTCATTCCTGATGAGGTGCGGAGAAAAATTTCTTTATTCACTAATGTTCCTAAAGAAGCCATCATTCCTGCTCTCGATAGCGATTCGATTTATCGTATTCCTTTGATGTTACATGCTCAAAAACTCGATGAAATCGTCGCTAAACGACTCAATCTCAATCTTGCCCCCGCAGATTTACGAGAATGGGAACAGGTTGCTCGTGCGATTGACCATCCGCAGTCGGAAGTTAATGTCGCGATGGTTGGGAAATATGTCGATTTAACAGATGCTTATAAGTCACTGAACGAATCGTTGTTGCATGCGGGCATCCATACCAGTACAAAAGTCTGTATCCATCATATAGACGCTGAAGAGATTGAAAAACAAGGCGTTGGCGCATTGCAGAACATGAATGCGATTCTGGTGCCGGGGGGATTTGGACCACGAGGGGTGAACGGCAAAATTGCGGCCATCCGTTATGCACGCGAGAAAAATATTCCTTATCTCGGCATTTGCTTTGGGATGCAGTTAGCAGTCATCGAATTTGCCCGTCATGTCGCGGGGTTAACCGATTCGGACAGTACCGAATTTAATCGAGCAACACCGCATCCTGTGATTGCACTAATTATCGAATGGACAAATTCTGAAGGTAAAATCGAATACCGTTCAGAAAAATCTGATCTCGGCGGTACCATGCGTTTGGGGGCACAGCAATGTCGTTTAAAATCAGGGACTTTGGCGAGACAGATGTATGGACAAGAGATCATCACAGAACGTCATCGCCATCGTTATGAGTTTAATAATCGCTATATCGAACCGCTTGAGAAAGCGGGTTTAGTATTTTCGGGATGGTCAATGGATGGGCAGCTTGTAGAAATGATTGAGCTGCCTAGCCATCCTTGGTTTTTAGGGTGTCAATTTCACCCCGAATTCACCTCAACACCGCGTTTGGGACATCCGCTATTTCAAGGTTTTATCCGTGCTGCCATTTTGCAGCTTAACGCGACGGCGTCTGCATAAGCGCCGTTTCTCCTATAAATTCAATCTCTTCAGGTGATTTACCTCATGTCTGCGATTACCCGTTTACAAGGTTTAGAAGTTCTCGATTCCCGTGGCAATCCGACCGTCGCCGTCATTGCAGAACTCGCTTCTGGTGATCGTGGCTTGGCAATGGTGCCCTCTGGGGCCTCAACGGGGAGTCGGGAAGCCATTGAGCTACGCGACGGTGATGCGCGTTATTTGGGAAAAGGCGTTCAAAAAGCAGTGAGCCATATCAACAGCGAAATTAACGCAGCTTTAAGCGGTCTGGAGGCCAAAAATACGGTTGCCATTGACCAAAAATTATGTGAACTCGATGGCACCGAAAATAAAAGTCGTTTGGGAGCAAATGCGATGTTGGGGGTTTCGTTAGCTGTAGCTCATGCTGCCGCATCAGAATCTCAACAGCCGCTTTACCGATTTCTGAATCCCCAAGCAACTTACGAACTGCCCGTCCCAATGATGAATATTCTCAACGGGGGAGCACATGCAGACAATAATGTAGATATTCAGGAATTTATGGTGATGCCCGTGGGCGCACCGACTTTTAGCGAAGCATTACGATGGGGGGCGGAAATCTTTCATTGCCTAAAATCATTGTTAAAACAAAAAGGTTTAAACACCGCCGTAGGAGACGAAGGAGGATTTGCGCCCGATTTGCCGTCCAATGAAGCCGCATTAGGCTTGCTTCTCGATGCCATCGAAAAGGCGGGTTATCGCGCTGGGTCAGATATTTACTTGGCTTTAGATGTGGCCAGTTCAGAATTTTATCGCGACGGCATTTATCATTTAGACGCTGAGAAACAGCGATTCAATTCGGAACAGTTTGCCGATTGGTTGACGCGGTTGGCCAAAAACTACCCCATTTTATCTATTGAAGACGGTATGGCGGAACAGGATTGGGAAGGATGGCAGGGGTTGACTGAGAAGGCGGGCAAAATTGTCCAGTTGGTGGGAGATGATTTGTTCGTGACCAATCCCAAAATTTTTCGCGAAGGCATTGAAAAGCAGATTGGTAACGCCATTCTGATTAAGCTCAATCAGATCGGAACATTAACCGAAACGCGCCAAGCTATTGATTTGGCTCACCAATCGGGTTATGCCGCCATCATCTCTCATCGTTCTGGTGAAACTGAAGATACTACGCTCGCCGATTTAGCCGTCGCAACGACCGCCACGCAACTCAAAACGGGTTCGTTATGTCGATCGGATCGAACGGCAAAATATAATCGTCTTTTAATAATCGAAGCAGAATTAGGCGCCGGCGCTCGCTATGTGGGACGTAACGCCTTTCCGCAAGGAATCCTGTCGTGAAAGTTCAAAATGTCATCGCCGATCGTTGGTTACCGTGGTGGGAACTCGTCATTGGGGTCGGGTTATTCGTCGTCTTGGTCGGATTTCAATATCAACTGTGGTTAATGCCTGGCCGCGGTTGGCGTGAACTTTGGCAGGTCGAAGCCGAAATCCGTCACCAAATGCTCTTGAACGCCGAGCAAACTCAACAAAATCAAATTCTTTGGGCGGAAATCCATAGCCTACAAGCGGGCGAAACCGCTATTGAGGAGCGCGGTCGTCTAACCCTCGGATTTGTTACCCAAGATGAAACCTTCTTTCAAATCATTGAAAATTCGGAACTTATTCCGCCGATTGATTTTCCTCCCCCGCTTCCGATTGGGCCAAGTTCGAGATGAATGCTGAAACGGCACTCTGGGCGGTGATTCCGGCGGCAGGGCGAGGTCAGCGATTTGGCGGCGAAATTCCTAAGCAATATCAAATGCTTGGGGACAAAACGGTCTTGGATCACAGCGTCGAGCGAATTTTGCAACCGAGCGCCGTGCAAGGGGCCGTCATCGTGCGTAGTGACCCCGATCATTGGTGGGACAAGCACGCTTGGAACCGCATTAAACCTGTGCATTGGGTGGTCACTCAGGGCGCAGAACGCATGGATTCGGTGCGCGACGGTGTGCTATTTGCTGCGGAAAAACTTGGAGCGACCCATGTGTTAGTTCACGATGCGGCCAGACCATTGATTCAAAAGAATAATTTGCAACAGCTCATCGACTTGGCGTTACCCGATCCCGCCGGGGGATTGTTGGCGGTTCCTGTCAGAGATGCACTAAAAAAGAGCGTTAGTCATCGCGTTACTGGGCATATTGAACGCGCCTCGCTATGGCACGCCCAAACGCCTCAACTTTTTGCAGTTTCCGTTTTGTTACAGGCTTTGCAGGTGGCAAAAACAGCACGACAAATCGTCGCTGATGAGTCAGAGGCCGTGGCTGCATTGGGTTTGCAACCCCGTTTGGTCAATGGAAGTTGGTTAAATATAAAAATGACGTACGCCGAGGATTTGGCCTTGGCCACGCAAATTCTGATGATGGAGCAGCATCTCGATGGCACTTCCTAAAATGCGCGTTGGACAGGGATTCGATGTCCATGCGTTTGGCCCAGGTACCGAAGTCGTTTTGGGAGGGGTAAAAATCCCTCATCATCAAGGACTTATCGCGCATTCAGACGGAGATGTAGCGCTACATGCCCTGTGTGATGCCCTCCTTGGGGCAGCCGCGCTTGGCGATATTGGGTTGCATTTTCCCGATACAAACGAAGCGTTCAAAGGTATCGACAGTCGCCAACTGCTACGGATGGTGGCTAGTAAAATCTCAGAATACCGTTGGCAGATTCTGAATGTTGATCTGACCATTATCTGTCAAGCGCCCAAAGTTATGCCCTATCGTCTGGCAATGCGGGCAACCATCGCGCAAGACCTCGGTTTAACAGCTGAAACGATCAATATTAAAGCAACAACTACAGAGAAGTTGGGGGCTTTAGGGCGTTCTGAGGGAATTGCTGCGATGGCAACCGTATTATTGTGGGGAGTTTAGGGGGAGCGCGTATTGGTTGAAGGGATGCGTAACGGTTGCCAAATAACCAGTGCAATTCCACCCAAAATTGCTATTGAGGTCAGTCCAAAACGCCAAGTCAATGATTCATTTAAGAAAATTATTCCACCTGCTGCGGTGATAACGGGGACGCTTAATTGTAATGTTGCCGCGTGAGTGGCTTTGAGGTGGGGGAGCGCGGTGTACCAAATGGCGTACCCCAGTCCGAAAGCGATGGCCCCCGATGCAATGGCGTACAGAATTCCGAAGGGGTCTAAATGGATGTCTGCAAATAGGGTGGCAACGAAGCTGAGCCCCAGCGTTAAGAGACTGGCCCGCAAAAAATTCCCCGCCGTCACACAGGTAGGATCGCCCGCCCCCTTGCCGCGTAAGGTGTAAGCTCCCCACGCCCCGCCTGCGACCATCATCAGAAGCGCCCCGAATAATGGAGGGGCAGAAAGTCCAGGAAGCAACAGACCAATTAATCCGCCAAATGCTAGGCAAAATCCCATTAACTGCTGTTGATTAAACCGTTCTCCTCGCCATAGCCCGTAGGTCATCATCGTGATTTATACGGCACCAAAGAGTAGTAATGCCCCGGTCGCCGCCGTTAAACTCAAGTAAGCAAACGAAAAACCCGCTGCGTAAATAAATAAAGCAACCGCCGATCCCCAGTTTCCGCGTCCGTGTTGGGATTGACGAAATCGTTTCACGATAAGCCACAGAACCACGGCACCAGACAGTAAGCGAATCGTCGTAAAACTGGCGGCATCAATATCAGTGTTCTGAAGCGCCAATCTACAGAGTAGAGAATTCCCCGCGAACGCCAATAATGCGAGCGCAGTTAGGGTAGCTAGAGAAGAGATGGGCATTACGGTTTTCCTAAGCAACTAAAAATCTGATGTAAAACAAAATCTCGCAGAAAAAACACGCTAAATTGCGACCCTCGTTCTCGTCACCTCGGAGAAAACCGCAATGGCCGCCCTCCAGATTTCTGTTGCGTTGCTCGAAAAATATAATTACCCCGTGCCGCGCTACACTTCCTACCCCACCGCCCCCCATTTTCACCCGCGCTTTACCGCCAACGATTATGCCCGCCACGCCGCGTTGGGGACGGCTGACCAGCCCATTTCCCTTTACCTCCATATTCCGTTTTGTGACACCGCCTGTTTTTACTGTGGTTGTAACAAAATTATTACCAACAATCGCCGTCACAGCGATGAGTATATCGTGGCGCTATTTCGCGAAATTGCGTTGCAAGGGGCTTTGTTTGATCGTCAACGCCCCGTTACCCAACTGCATTTTGGCGGCGGAACCCCGAGTTTTATCGGGCTTGACAATCTGGCGCGAACGCTTAACGAGTTACAAAAGCACTTTAACCTCGATATGCAGCGCCCTGGTGAATACAGCATCGAGCTGGATCCCCGTCGTTTGGAAGGGCATTTTTTACGGGAACTGCGCCAAATAGGGTTTAATCGGGTGAGTTTTGGCATCCAAGATTTAGATCCCACCGTGCAACTGGCCATCAATCGCATACAGCCCGCCCCCCTCGTCGAACAGACCATTAAGACGGCAAAAAATGAGCAATTTCAATCGGTTAGTGTGGATATTCTTTACGGGCTTCCCTACCAAACCCTCAAAAGCGTTACGCAAACGGTGCAGTCTTTAATTCAATACGATGTCGATCGGTTATCCGTATTTAGTTACGCGCACCTGCCCGAACGCTTCAAATTGCAACGGCGTTTTGATCCTCACAGTCTCCCAGATGCCTTGGCGAAATGGGATCTTTGGCAAGCCATTCGAGAACCGTTAATCGCTGCGGGTTATCGGTTTGTGGGTATGGATCACTTTGCAAAGCCCGATGATGAACTCTTTCGCGCCCAGCAAGCGGGTAATTTGTCCCGCAATTTTCAGGGGTACAGTACTCATGCCCATTGCGATTTGATCGGTTTGGGGGCGAGTGCGATTGGGTCGGTGGGACGGTGTTACGCCCAAAATCATCGGGAAGTGACCGATTACAATGCCGCCCTGCAAGCAGGAAAACTTCCGCTATTTCAAGGGCTTGAACTTACCGACGACGACATAGAACGTCGGCATTTCATTACGCATCTCATGTGCTACGACCAGCTCGACTGGGCGGACCCGCGTTGGCCAAATCTTCAGTTTGCGGATTACGAAAAGGCGCTTGAACCGTTCGTGGCGGATGGTCTCATTGAGGTCTCGTCACAGCAGCTCCAGCTACGGCCCATGGGACGACTGCTCGTGCGCAATCTGGCGGCGGTGTTTGACAACTACTTGCCCAAGAGTCAGGCCCGTCATGCACAGGCGATTTAGCCGGTTGCGGTTGAGGCTTTCCCGACCGCATTCTCCCGATGTTTCGGCCCAAAATCGGAGTTAACCGCCTTGGAATCTCGTCGTTTTTTCATTACGCCGCCTTGTCTTGGCCTTGATTTCGCGGGTTTAGGTCGCTTGGCGCATATTGACTTGGGTCACGGAACCACCCTCGCGCACTGTGAAGATCAAAACCACCTCGATGCGCACACTGAACAGTTTTTGGAAAACCTCTCGGGCACAGGGTTACGACATGTCTGCGTCTCTAGGGCTTACGGGCGCGCAGAAGCGTTGGTGAGCCGTTGGGGACGTGCCCTGTCTAAAGAACAGCGTCCATTTGTTATTAGCCAGTGGGGTTATACCTATCTTGCGGAATATCAACGCCAATTTCCGTTACATGAAGTCGCCGACTTCAGCTTGACCGCGTTACGGCGTCAGTGGCAGGAAAGTCGGGCCTACCTTCGCGAACCGATTGATTTGTATTGCATTCAAGGCGTGACCCCAGAAAGCGGGGTATTACACGACAGCGAGGTGTTGCGGGAGCTGTGGCGCTTGAAACAACAAGGGTTGCGGTTGGGGGTGCGGGCGATGGGGCCACGGAGCGCGGAAACTTTGGCGCTGGCAATGCGACTGCGCGTAAATCAAGATACCCCGCTGTTTGATGCCGTAATGGCGACCTGGAATCTCCTCGACCCCTCTTGTGACGCCGTATTGATTAAGGCTTTTGAAACGGGGTTCACGGTCATCCTCCAAGAACCCTTAGCAAACAATCGGTTAGTTCCCGAATATGCAGCACTCGATGAGTCGGCATTGGCGGTTCTCGACGCCCAAGCCACCCGTTTGCAGACCTCCCCCACGGCATTGGCACTGGCGGCTGCGCTACATCATCCCAGTCGCCCGCTGGTGTTGAGCAACGCGGTCACGCTGGCGGAATGGGAACTTCACCGCAGCGCTTTGACGGTAGCTTGGGACGAAACGGCAGCTAATGCGCTAAAAGCCTTGGCACAGCCACCGACGACCTATTGGCGACAACGCAGTGAATTGCCGTGGCAGTGAAGTTTCGTTCACAACGGGCGTCATTTTGTGACCCATTTAAGCTGGATCTGCCCCTTATTCAGGCACCAATGGCAGGGGTAACGA
>CAZTIH010000001.1:0-13545 GCA_964613675.1 uncultured Candidatus Competibacteraceae bacterium | reverse complement strand
GGTCGTCGCGACCTCGAATGCGGGCGGGCTAGGCAGCTTGGCGGCGGGGTATTTGGAACCTGAAGCGATTAGCCAAGCGGTGGCACGGATTCGGGCGGCGACCGACCGTCCTTTTGCCGTCAATTTGTTCGCTGCGCCCACGCCTCCCCCTGATGAGTCGCAAATCAATCGTAGTCTTACTGCCCTTACGCCTCATTATCGCGACTTCGATTTGTCCTTACCTGCATTACCATCGCGACCGATTCCCTCGTTTACGGAACAATTAGCCGTTGTTTTTGATTTACGGGTACCGGTGGTGAGCTTCACGTTTGGGCATCCAAAAGCGACGGACATTGAGTTTTTGAAGCGCCACGGCACCCGAGTTATCGGGACGGCAACGCATCTAGTCGAGGCGATTGTGTGGGAAGAGTTGGGTGCAGATGCCGTGGTGTTACAGGGGGCGGAGGCGGGGGGACATCGTGGGACATTCCTCGGACCGTTGGACGGCGGCATGGTGGGCCTCTCGGTGTTAGTGGACTTGGCGAAATCACACTTACGGATACCGGTCATTGCGGCAGGGGGCATCGCCGACGGGCAGGGTATTGGGCGGGCATGGGCGTTGGGTGCAGACGCAGTACAGATTGGGACGGCTTTTATTACCACCAAGGAAAGTGCCGCACATCCGGAATATAAAGCACGTTTGTTGGAAAGTGCGGAATTTAGTACGCGAATGACGCGCATTTTTTCGGGGAGATGGGGACGGGCCTTAAGTACGCCGTTTATCGAAAATTTCCCCAATGATGCCGTTGCGCCTTACCCGTGGCAGCACGCCTTAACACAACCGTTACGGCGAGTCGCATTGGAACGAGACAGAGTTGATTATTTACCATTGTGGGCGGGGCAAAGCAGCTTTTTGTGTCGAGATACCGAGATTAAGACACTCATCGAAGATTGGCGTACTTTCCTTACGAGGGTTTCTCCGTGAATGCAATCCCCGATTTTGATGCAAATGCGATGATTTTGCGCGCATCGGAAAAATTAGCGACCGATATAGCGCGTTTTATACAAAACCCGTCGTTACAACAGGAAATTGCGACGGTCGCGCAGCGGATGGCGATGGCTTTGGCGCAAGGACACCGAATTTTTAGCTGTGGAAATGGGGGGTCGTTGTGCGATGCCATGCACTTCGCCGAGGAGTTATCGGGGCGATTTCGCGGGGATCGGCGTCCTTTGGCAGCTTTAGCCATAGCGGATGCAGGTCATTTGAGTTGTGTCGCGAATGACTACGGGTACGAATGGGTGTTTGCGCGGTATTTAATGGCGCACGGGCGATCGGGGGATGTGCTGTTGGCGTTGACCACGAGTGGTCGTAGTCGAAACATTCTACGTGCCTGCGAGGTTGCGCGGTCACAGGGGCTTTTTGTGGTGGTGCTAACGGGTCAACCCCATTCGCCGGTGGAAGCGACGGCCGATGCGGTGATTTGCACGACGGCCGGCGAGTATGCAGACCGTATTCAGGTGTTACATCTTCATGTATTGCATTTGCTGATCGAGTTAATCGAACGCTACAGCGGTTTTACCGAGGAAACGCCGTGAATTTTCAGCCTTTTTCGGCGTTATGGTGGTCGGCTGGGGGGATGATCGCGGTGGGGAGCTTTGGGGGATTACATCTCGACGATTTGCGTCATGTCGCCCTCCCTGTCCCCGCGCCGCTCAGTGTGGCTACTCGGCCGTCGTTTCCCCCATCGAGTTTGCCGCCGTTAGCCATCAGCCTGCATTGGGAACGTCAACCGAATGCCTTAATTGCGTTACACATCAAGGATATGGACATTCAAACACTGTCGCCTACGCAGCAGACGGCTTGGTTAGGGGGACTCTTGTGGTGGCAACAGCTTCGACAGGCAGGGCGCTACCAATTGTTTGTGGAACTTACGCACCCGTACCGCGAACCGGTGACGGTGTACGGAGTGATGGTGCATCAACACGCCGTGTTGCGATTGCCGACGACGGCGGTGTTCACGCCGGGTCAGCTCGCGCATTTGGGGGATCTCGAAATCGACGAGGGGGGCCACATGACCTTGTTTTCTCCGCCCACGCTGTAAATGAAATGCGCCTAATGCAGCTGCCAAAGCCGAGCGGGCAATCCAGCGCTACTCACGGCTAATTGCCACAAATCGAAGTGGGACAAATGGCTCTGGGTTTGGGTGTCGTCGAACTGCCAGGGCAAATTGTCCTGTAGGGCACAAAGCAGGCCCCATTCGAGAAAGGCCGTTTCCCAATGTTCGTTGGCGTGTCCGACATTGACGAGGCCCTTAAGCATAAACAGCGTTTTTCGCAAAATGAGCAAATGACTGGGCAACCGAATAACGCCGCGAAGGGCAAGTTGCTCGACCCAATGTAGAGTTTCACTGAGGCTGGGCATGAGGGAATAACGCTGGGGTAACGAATGGCGAATCAGCAGTGTTAAATCGCTTAATGGCGTGACTAATTTTTCTAATGCAGCGGCGATTTTGGGTACCTCTAAAAGCCAGAGTCCCAAGGCTAATTCGACTAATTGACGGCGTTCGATTTTGGTTAATGTGACCGCCAAACCCCAATCGAGAACGCCAATCCGTTGATCGGGCAGTAACAAGAGATTGCCGCCGTGGGGATCGCCGTGAAAGAGGGCGCTTGAATGGCGTTGCCAGAAAGGCTTGGCCAGTAACTCGCGAATCAGGCGGGGGCCGATAAAGGGTGGCGGAGATGTCGTCGTAAAAAGTTGCCCGTGAAGGCGCTTCATCACCGTCATTTGAGGGGTCGAGTCGGGAAGACATTCCGGGATGACGAGGGTCGATGAGTGCCGATAAAACGCGCTGGCAACCTGAAGATTATGTTGCTCCTGAGCGAAGTCCGTTTCACAAGCGAGTTTCTCGGCGATTTCCGCAATGAGGTAAGCAGCGCCCAACGGCGGCAAATCGTTCTGCTCACACGCGACATCAAAGGCGTGAGCAATGTCCATCGCGAGGGTTAAATCTTCGGCTAAGTATTCGTCGATTAAGGGTTTTTTGACCTTAATCACTACCTCGTCATTTCCCAACTTCGCGCCGACGACTATCGCGATACTGGCTTCAGCCACGGGAACGGGGTCAATCACAATCGCCCGTGTTTGAAAATGCCGTTGCAAGGCGCTCAAGAATGCAGGTGTTAGGGCGTTAGATTGACTGGACTCCAGGGTGATGAATTGACTTTTCAGCGCGAAACTGAGTTTTGGATGACGGGCGATTAATTGCCCTAATTTGTGCAATAACGGGCTATGGCGAATTAGGGTGGTCAGGCGTTCTGGGGCCGTCGCCGTAAAGGATAATGCGCACTGACTTTCAATGATTTGTATTTGTCTGGGGGACGATAATTGCCGCAAAAACTGCTGCACGCTTTCCGCCAGTAAGTCGCGATAATCGCCATACTCATCGGGAATAAGATCCGCAATGAGTGAATGGATTATCTCGTCAAGGCCAAAATCGGCGAATCTCACGATAGGTGCTCGATGAGCTGTCGCGTAAATTGAATGCCCTGCTCGATTTGAGCTATTTCAATGAATTCATCGGGTTGATGCGCTTGATTGATCGATCCTGGTCCACAAATGACGGTGGCCAGTCCAGCCTCTTGAAACTGACCGGCTTCGGCGGCATAGGCCATCTGTTGACAGGCATTTTGGCCGGTTAACTGGCGGATGAGGGTGGCCGCCGCGCTGTCGGGTTGGTGAATCAGCGAAGGAACCTGATTGAGCACGGTCGTTTCGATGTTGGCTTCGGGCGCGATCTTGCGCATGTTGGGCAGGAGTTCCTGTTCATAAAAGCCTTTGAATTGATTGACTATTTCCAGTGGGTCGTCTTCCGCGAGGTTTCGGATATCCCATACAAACTCACAATGTCGCGCCACGATATTATGTGCGATGCCCCCGTGGATTTTGCCCACATGAACTGTCGTGTAAGGCGGGTCAAAATTGAGCGGCGTCGTGGATTGATGGGACCTTTGTCCAAAATCATCGAGCCAAGTCACTAATCTCGCCCCAATCATGACCGCACTGACCCCACGATGAGGTTGACTTGAATGAACTTCTCGCCCGGTTACCGTCGTTTTCACCGTGGTAATGCCCTTGTGAGCCGTTACCAATTGCATTTCCGACGGTTCCCCTACGATTACGGCTGACGGCGGCGGAACAGTTTGCAAAATGGCTTCAATCAGACGCGGTGCTCCCAAACAGCCAATTTCTTCATCGTAAGAAAAAGCCAAAATGATCGGCTTTTTGAGATTTTTCATTGACGGTAATTGCGACAAGGCTATGGCTAAAAATCCTTTCATATCCACAGCCCCCCGCCCGTAGTAACGACCTTGTTTTTCAATTAATTCAAAGGGATCAGATGACCACGGTTGCCCTTCAACGGGTACGACATCGGTATGACCTGACAAAATAACGCCCCCAGGCACTTGGGGTCCGACC
The DNA here is from genome assembly GCA_964613675.1 of uncultured Candidatus Competibacteraceae bacterium. GTDB lineage: Bacteria > Pseudomonadota > Gammaproteobacteria > Competibacterales > Competibacteraceae > DAIUCA01. The sequence continues at coordinate 9,086 of CAZTIH010000001.1, read as the reverse complement.
ACGGCGTACAATCCCGCTTTTGTTTGATCGTCATTGAAAACGCGCTGGGAAGTAATGCCAAAGTGGCTTAAGTAATCTTCAACGAAGTCAATTAATGCCAAGTTAGAGGTATGGGAGAGAGTGGGGAAAGAGACGAGTTTGGCGAGTAATTCGCGGATATTCAGGATTTCAGTCATTAAAATTCTCCTAAAGCAAGGAACTATCGAATATTTCCTTGATTAGCTACGGATTGCATGGCAGCTTCAATAGCCACAGGATCGCCTAAGTAGCGTCGGTTTAAGGGGCGTAAATCGTTATCTAAGTCGTATAGTAAGGGTACGCCTGTGGGGACATTCATTTCCACGATATCAGCCTCTGAAATCCCCTCTAACGATTTAATCAATGCGCGTAATGAATTGCCGTGAGCTGTTATCAACACTGTTTGTTGGGCACGCAATTTAGGGGCGATTTCAGCATCAAAAAATGGCATAACCCGCGCTACGGTGTCTTTTAGGCATTCTGTGCTTGGAAGTAAGGAAGGTTCGATATTGCGGTAACGACCGTCGAATAATGGATGACGTTCGTCGTTTTTATCCATGGGCGGAGGAGGTAAATCGTAGCTACGACGCCACAATTTGACTTGTTGTTCGCCATATTGTACGGCGATTTCGGTTTTATTCAGCCCTTGTAATGCACCGTAATGACGTTCGTTTAGTTGCCATGCTCGCGTGACCGGAATCCACATTAAGTCCATTTCGTCCAATACAATCCATAAAGTACGAATCGCACGTTTTAGGACTGAAGTGTAAGCACAGTCGAATTGGAGTTGTTCCGCCGCCAACAAACGCCCGGCTTCGGCGGCTTCTTGCTTGCCTTTCTCGGTTAAATCGACGTCTTTCCAACCGGTAAAGCGATTTTCCAAATTCCATTGACTTTGGCCGTGACGTAGTAAAACGAGTTTAGGCATGAAAACTCCCCTTTGGAGATCGAAAATAATGAAAATGGTTGAAAATCGAGTAGCCACGACGGGGCAACTAGAGGGCAGATTTTATAACAACATTATCCTTACAGATCAGGATTTTTCCTATAAAAGCCCTTTAGGTTCCCAATCGGGTTCAATAATTTGTTTTGAACGTTTTTTACAGACTGTTGCTAAGTCGCGCAAACGGTATTTCATTGTGGTAAGCATCTCTTGAATGCTGCGAATTTCCTTTAATGAAGCGATAACTTCCATATTAATTGCTAAATCCTTGCTCCATTCTGTTCTTTCAGCCCTTTCCACGACCGAGAGCAAATCTTCTTCTTGTCTTGGAGGGGAACCTAAATCCGTCATTGCTTGGAAAAGAAAGCTATATTGTTGCTCAATCCAAGCATCATAGGCGTAGTACAGTTCAAGACCATCGTCGATAGAATAGGCTTGGTAACGAAATTTGAGTTTTAGCTCGTCAAAAGTAATGCGACGACCGATTTCTACGGATTTCCACCGTTCGATTGTTTGCCGAACCTGTATCGGTAAGAAATCAACCCCTGTTTGCACTTTATTGAGCACATACTCCAAATCCTCAGACTCACGACGGGTTTTTTCCAATAAAGCGGCGAGTTGTTCACGGGTATGACTGATTTGACGGTCGCTCGTCGTCATTTCCTCGCCTGAAACTAACGCCGGTCCATGATAGCGATACCCACTCGCGCCAACTTGTTGAGTCGATTCCCAATTATCGAGAGATTCGTCGATGGCCATGATTTCTTCATGTAATTGAGCCTGAATCTCCTCGTCATTACTGCGGGCAACCCGTTCTGCTTCTGCTTGTTCATCGGCTGCCCAATCTGCTAATGCCCGTGCAGTCTCATCCTGTTCGAGTTGAGAATGAGTGGCTCGCTCTTGCGCAATTTTTTCCTCCTCTTGACGCATTCTGGCGATCCGCATTTGCGCTTCGAGGCGGCGTTTCGCATTAAAACGCGCTTGGGCCAATTTTTCTTTCTCTTCCTGAAGCGCAGGCGTGGCAATGAGTCGCTGAGCCTGTCGCCGCAATTCCCGCTTTTCTGCCGAGATTTGCTGTTGCTCCCATAAAAAACTTCCTACTCGCCACGCGGCATAGGTAAAAATGACTGTGCCAAGAAGCGAATAGAAATTTTCTTGCAGGTAATAAAGGGTAGTCCAAAGGGTTTCCATCATTGTGCGCTGCTCGAAGAGATAACAAAGTGAACGCAATTGTAGAGGCAAACACCGTGCAAATTATTCCACTTTCAGTAGGCGCGTCACGAAAAAGGCGCCCGAAAGCGCCCTTATCCCTTCAGTTAACCAGAATATTTTTGAATTGCCACGGATCCTCTTCATCGAGATCCTCTGGGAACGGTTGATGGCGATTTTGCAACGGTGTCCAGTCGCTCCACACGCCGACGACTTCGCCCAAATACGGCTTCATCAGGGCCAATGTCATCTCAAAATCGAGTTGATCGGCCTCGACAATTCCTTCACGGGGATACTCCAACGCCCATACCATCGCCGCCAATACCGCCGCCGTCACCTGTAAACTGGTGGCGTTGTTGTGGGGGACTAGTTGACGAGCTTCTTCAATCGTGAGCCGCGAACCGTACCAATACACCCCCTGCGCATTGCCCATCAGCAAAACCCCTAATTCATCCATCCCACGAGAAATTTCGTTCATCATCAACCGTTGACGGGGCTGTAACTGCCATTGCTTGCCCGCAAATTCGTGAAGCGACAACACCGCATCGTCACAGGGATGGTAGGCGTAATGCACCGTGGGGCGGTAAAGCACGCGCTTACCTTCGTGCAACGAAAAATAATCGGCAATCGAAATCGATTCGTTGTGCGTAATCAAAAAGCCGTGATAAGGCCCTTCAAGGGGCGTCCAGCTGCGCACCCGCGTTCCCGCCCCAGGACGTTGCAAGTAAATGGCGGAATCACATCCAAATTCATGATGTTGACCCAGCGGCGGTAATTTTTTTTCGTGGGTTCCCCACCCCAGCTCGGTCGGTTGGCAGCCTTCCCCCACAAAACCGTCAATCGACCAGGTATTGACAAACTCTCCCACCGCTTTGGGATGGTGATCGGCGACCTGCGTATCGCGTTCGGCAATGTGAATCGCTTTAATATCAAGGGCTTGCGCTATTGCTGCCCATCCCTGACGACTGGTGGGAATGCGGGGTTGAAGCCCATTTTTCGTCGCCATCTCCAACAGGGCTTGTTTCACAAAATGCGACACCAGTCCCGGATTGGCGCCATGTGCGATGACCGCCGTCGTCTCATGACCGCGTTCCCGTAACGCTAATGCCGATTCGCGCAAGGCGTAATTGCTGCGTTCTGAGGGCGTCAGGGCGGGATTGGTGTACCCCCCTTCCCAGGGTTCAATGCAGGTATCGAGATATAAAATGCCACGAGGTTGGCAAAATTCGATGAGCGCCGTACTCGATACATTTACCGACAGGTTCAATAGAAAATCGCCTCGATCTCCGATAAATTCCCGCAAAACCCCTTCGTAATTCTGGCGGGTTAACGCGATCTCCCGAAAACGAATGCCATACGACGCGGCAATCTCAGCGCCGTCAGTATCCGCAGCAATAATCATAATTTTGGTGGGATCTACAGCGATGTGACGCAGGATAAGCGGCAACACCCCTTGACCAATGCTTCCAAACCCTACAATCAGTAAGCGACCCTCGATACGGGCGTGAAGAGGATAGGACATGGCATAAAACCTCCTTTTTTCGTGAACAGAGAATGGGAAGCGACCGTCAAGCGGTCGCACGTAATGCCACGGGATTGACCTGAACGATTTGTGCCCGTGGAAAGAAATTGAAGTCGGTGGCGGTCGCCGCGGTGTACGCCCCCATCATATGGCCAACCACTAAATCACCCACTTCTAACGCGGGTAAAGCGATGTTCTCGCGAATGACGTCGATGCTGTCGCAGGTGGGGCCAGCGAGAACACTGTTAAATAAGGTGTTCGGATCGGCGTGAGTGACGAACTCTAAGGCGGGTTTCGTGCCCTCGAATAAGAGTCCACTGTAAGAGCCGTACACGCCGTCATCCAAGTAATACCAAATGCGGTCGCCACGTTCGGCTTTGCCCATCACCGACGCTACGGCCGTCATGGCAGGGGCACAAAGATAACGACCCGGCTCGGCGATAATGCGTATGAAATCAGGTACCTTTGCTAAAGCGGCGCGAATGGGTTTGCAGAAGTCTTCGATGGTCAACACGGGTTCGTCGTAAGCCACTGGAAAGCCGCCGCCAATATCGAGCACGGTCATGCGGTAGTTCACTTCATCTGCCGCCGCCATGAGTTCGCAACACCGTTCGATGGCTTCGACATATTTACGCGGATTGGCCGTTTGTGAACCGACATGGAACGACAGCCCCGCAACACGGATGCCCCATGCAGCCGCTTTCGCAATCAGCGACAACACATCTTCCGGCTGACAGCCAAATTTTTTCGACAAATCGACGGCGGCGTCACTGCTGCGGAAACTCACTCGTACCAACAAATTGACCCGTTCGCGATAAGGGATGAATTTTTCGACCTCGAAAGGGTTATCAACCACAAAGGTCGTCACGCCAAAATCGAGGGCCGCCCGAATCTCGCGATCGGTTTTGATGGGGTGCGTGTGAATGCAGCGGGTTGGATCGACCTGGACGGATTTCACCAAATTCACTTCGCCACTCGTTGCCAAGTCGAAATGAGCACCCTCATCGCGCAGGGTCGCGACGACCGCCGCATGGGGGAGGGGTTTGATGGCGTAATGCAACACGACATCGCCCAAAGCGGCTTTCAAACGACGATATTGATCGCGCACAATCTGCGTATCGAGTAACAGCAACGGGCCACCGTGCTGGGCAATCATGGCCCGCAGGTAGGACGGGGTGTAACGGGGGACATTGGGAGAAAAGCCCAAACGGGGGAGGAAAAGACCCAAGTCGGAAATATTTTTCATGTGAACTGCCCTCACGACGCAACAGGAGGGCTGCTACGCCGCTAAATCAACCAAAGGAGACCCAAATCGAGGAGCGCGTGTCGCTCTCTAATTCACCGATTCAAATCTCAGCCTTGATAGATTCTCTACTGGCGCCGCCGGGTTAGGCGGGGTAGGTGCAGCGAGTGATCGTCTCTTGAACTGAGGGCCGCGAAACATACCGATTTTTTCGCGCAATGCAAGGGAATTTTGTAAAAATGTTGTGTCGCAGAACTGGCCAGAGAATGCTCATCTAATTTGGTTGCTTTATTCTTGTAAACTGTTCCACTTAAATCTCGTCATTGCCCCTCAATAGGCTTTGAATAGCCTCTAATTTACTGATTGCAGATAGGTGATGTGTCTTGAGTGATCTGTCCACAACCAGCGCCCAGACGCTGACAATTCCCGGATATCAGATTAAGAAAATTATCGGTCGAGGGGGGATGGCGAGTGTGTATCTCGCAACCCAAGAATCGCTCGACCGCGATGTGGCCTTAAAAGTGATGTTACGTAGCCTTGCCAGTGACGATACCTTTGCACAGCGCTTTTTGCGGGAAGGTCCGACGGTGGCGCGGCTCACCCATCCCAATATCGTCAAGGTGTTTGATACTGGCATCCACGGCGATTGTTATTACATGTCCATGGAATACCTGTCTGGGGGCACGCTCAAACAGCGGCTTCATCGACTGTCGATTGAAGAAAGTCTCGACATCGTGAAGGCTTTGGGGAGTGCGTTGGGTTACGCCCATCAACAAAAAATTGTGCATCGCGACGTCAAGCCGCAAAACGTGTTGTTCTACGAAAGCGGTAGCCCTGTTCTATCTGATTTTGGGATTGCAAAGGCGTTGGCGAGCGATGCGGCGTTGACCGCTACGGGCGTTTACATGGGTAGCGCGAGTTATATGAGTCCAGAACAGGTGCGGGGAGAAACCCTCGATGCGCGCTCGGATTTGTATGCGTTGGGGGTGCTCTTTTACGAAATGTTGATGGGAGAGCCGCCTTACACGGGCGAAGATGCGTTCTCGATTGCCTACAAGCATGTCACGGATCCCATTCCTACATTACCGCCCGTCCTCGCGGCTTTTCAGCCCGTCATCGATCAGCTAATGGCAAAACGCCCCCAAGATCGTTTTGTCGATGCAGCGGCGCTTTATCAAGCGCTGAAGCGTGCAGAAATCGCGTATTACGTACCGACTAGTCCCGATTTAGCAGCCAATTTTTCTACGCCCACGCCTAGCGTTTCCCCTACCGCTTCACGAGAAAATCAAACGGGTACTGGTCGCATCCGTACTCCAGATACCTCCACAAGTGTGGGGCTGGAATCGAGTCTTCGTAACCGTACGCGGGGGTTAAAGGACACCAAAACACAATCCACTTCGCGCCCGGAGACTTTTGGGGGGCAACCCCGTCCGACAGCACCGCTATTTCCACCCCCGCGTCGCCGTCAATTTCCGTTGGCGACGGTACTGGTCACGTTAATTTGCGTCTCAGCCGGAGCAATTGGGGTGTATTTGATGGCAAACCGCCCTGCCCCTACCGCCTTGCCCCCTGCGCCCGTCGCCGTAAATCCTCGGCCCGCGCCTGTCACCACAAATCCCTTGCCCGCGCCTGCTCCTTCAACTCAGGTCGGTTTGGATTTAGGTAACTTTGAGTTACCGCCCGTCGAGGTGCCTTCCATTCAGTCACCTGATCCTTCTACCTCTGATCCTTCTACCTCGTCGGCTGTGGTGGCCGAATCCGCACCGGTTACGCCGACTGCGCCTCCCGTGACCCGACCCCCCGTCGCCACGCCCGCCACGCCCCCAAGCTATGACGCGGATAACCTCATTCCACAGACGCTCGATCGTTCCTCCAATGTGAGTCGAGGGGATCTGTTGAGGACACCCGCAGCGGCTATCGTGCCCCCAGCCCAAGCAACTGTGCCGACGCCCCCGACCGTCGCGGCGCGTACCCCCCCGACGCCCCCACAAAGTGCGCCTTCTTCAGCGGAAATTGTTGCGCGGATCGAGCAGTTTTTGGCCAGTGATCGCGCTGAACAGGCGTATTCCCTGCTGACAAGGCTTCCCGCCACCGCACCCGAACGGGCAAATTTGGTTGAGCGAGTGGGGATAGCAACGGAGGCGGCGTTGTCGTTGTCGCGGGAGCAGCGTCGCGCCATTCAGAAACGCTTGCAGGTATTGCGTTACGACGTGGGGACGCCCGACGGGATTTTTGGAGAACAAACCCGTCGAGCGTTGCGACAGGCCCAAGCAACCCGTTCGTTGCCCTTAACAGGATACTTAAATCAGCGACTTCTCAATGAGTTACTGTCCCCAAGCAATTAGCGCTGAAGTGACGGGGTGAGGTGGGGTTGAAGGGTCTGCAATATCGTCTTAAAGGCTTTTGCCCCCCCTGCGACCACGTTGCCCGTTTCCAGAAAGTCATGGCCGCCACTGAAATCCCCCACAAGTCCACCCGCTTCCTGAACCAGCAACGCCCCGGCGGCCATATCCCACGGACTCAGGCCAATTTCCCAGAACCCATCCAGTCGGCCCGCCGCGACATAAGCGAGATCGAGCGCCGCTGACCCCGCCCGTCGCACTTCATCGCACTGCTGCAATAGATCGTGAAACATGGCGAGATAAGCCGGTAGATGATGGATGTGCCTTGCGGGAAATCCTGTTCCCAAGAGGGCGTGTTCGAGGTTGTGCGTCTGCGTGACACGTATTCGTCGCCCGTTCAGATTTGCCCCTTCGCCACGGCTTGCGACAAAAAATTCCTGTCGCAAGGGATCGTAAACTAGGCCCATTTCCAGACGTTGCTTGTGGCGAAACGCAATCGACACCGAAAAATGCGGAAAGCCCCGCAGATAATTCGTCGTCCCGTCGAGGGGGTCGATGATCCATTGGGACTCCTCTTGACCTTGCGCACCGCCTTCCTCGCCCAAAATTCCGTGGTCGGGATAGTGACGATGGATGATGTCGATGATGTCGCGTTCGGCTTGGCGATCCACTTGGCTAACAAAATCACGGGGGCCTTTCGCTTGAATGTCGAGGCGATCTAATTGGTCGATGTGCCGCAGAATGACCTTGGCGGCCGCAATCGCGGCTTGTTTGGCAATACTCACCGTTGGGTGCATAACCATCATCTCGTTTCTAATAGAAGGGGGGCGCAGTGTATTCAAATGACTCGGCAAACGAGACTTTTCCCGCCGTTTCGCCCTTAACCACCTTTGCGGTCGTGCTCGTGGAACTCACGCATCCGGGCAATATTGGTGCAGCGGCGCGGGCCATGAAGACGATGGGGTTGAGCGATTTACGATTGGTCAACCCCCTGCATTTTCCCCACGCAGACGCCACGGCCATGGCATCAGGGGCTGATGATCTGTTGCAGACCGCGAAAGTGTTTGCCGATTTAGACGAGGCGATTGCCGATTGTCACTGGGTGGTTGCGTCGTCGGCGCGAACTCGGCAACTGGCTTGTCCCCACGCCGCACCTCGGGAACTGGCGCCGCAGATGGTGAAGTGGGCGCAGGGGGGGAAAGTGGCGATCTTGTTTGGGCGCGAACGCATTGGATTAACGAATGACGAATTAGCGCGCTCGCATTATCTGCTGCATATTCCGGTGAATCCTGTTTATGGCTCGTTGAATGTGGCGTCGGCGGTGCAGTTAATCGCGTATGAGCTACGGTTAGCCGCAGCTTTGTCAGAAGATGAGTTGCCGACTTGGGGAGACTCGTCCTTAGCGACGGCGGTGGAGGTTCAACGATTTCATGAGCACTTAGCAGAGGTTTTGCGAGAAATCGACTTTTTAGACGATCAACATCCGCGACAGCTCTTACGACGTTTAAGAAGGTTATTCAATCGGACGGCATTGGAGCATCACGAAGTACAGATTCTGCGGGGCATTCTGACGCATTTACAGAAAGCGATTAAACGGCCCTAAAAATTGAATTTCAGAGTCCCCACTCCTCGATCTGCTGAACCAGGACGATCTCATGAGAAATTTTCTGATCCCAGTCGATGTGGGGACGATGGTCATTCTATTGAGACACAAAAAAAGCGGCCATCGCCGCCCTTTCATGGATAAAACCGAAACTTGGATTTATGGCTCTTTGCAGCCTACCGGTAGATAAGACTCTTTCCAATTCG